>NZ_JBIWPP010000054.1:0-44979 GCF_044768335.1 Streptomyces sp. NPDC101151
GGCCACCGACGACGCCGAGGACCAGGCCTTCGGCCCCGACGGCAAGGCCACCGACCTGCCCACGGAGCTGGACCGCCGGGAGAAGCGACTGGCGAAGCTGCAGGCCGCCCGCGCGCAGATCGAAGCCGAGGCCGCCGAGAAGGCCCGCCGCCACGCGGAGGAGAAGGAACGCCGCCGTCAGGAACGGGCCGGCACCAGCGACGAGCAGGCTGTCACCGACGCGGGCCACAGGGCTGCCGCCACGGCCCGGCCCAAGCCCAAGGCCCAGGCCAACTTCACCGACCCCGACTCGCGGATCATGAAGAACAGCGACGGCGCCTACATCCAGGCATACAACGCTCAAGCCGTCGTGGATGACAAGCACCAGGTCATCACCGCCGCCGACGTCACGACCAACCCCTCGGACGCGCTGAACTACACCAGCATGCTCGACCAGTCCGCCGCCAACACCGGCCACCACTCCAAGCAGGCCCTGGTCGACGCCGGATACTGCTCCGAGACCAACCTGGAAGCCGCCATAGAGCGCCAACTGGCCTGCGGCACCGACACGTTCATGGCCACCGGCCGCCTGGCCCACGACGAACAGGTCCCGCCTGCGCCACGCGGACGCATCCCGGCGGCCGCCACGCTGAAGGAGCGCATGGCCCGCAAGCTGCGGACCAAGCCCGGCCGAGCCGCCTACAGCCGCCGAAAGGCCATCGTCGAACCCGTCTTCGGTCAGATCATGACCTGCCAGAACGGCCGCCAACTCCTCCTACGCGGCGAGGACGGCGCCCGGGGAGAGTGGAGGCTACTCGCCGCCTGCCACAACCTCCGCAAGATCTTCCGACACATCGGAACCACTGGCCTGGCCGCCGCGACCAGCTAACCGCCCTCGCCACCGGCCCGCTCCCGCCGAGCCACGAAACTCAGCAGCACACGACGCTACCGAGACTCCAGGCCGCAACCGGGCAATCACCCATCGATCCCGCCGATCACGACCACCCGGCCAATCGCCAGTTACTGAGACACGCTCCTAGGCGAACGCCGAGCGTTCGGGCATGAACTGGTCTCATCGCTGCCGAGATAACGCCCACGGTGGCCAGGCGGTCGCCGGCGGCAGGTGTCGAGGGCTCTGCCGGGGGCAGCCGGGGTCGCCGGAGAGCGACGGCTCCAGGGTGAGGGACGCCCAGCAACGGCGCGGACAAGGAGTGGCGTCAGGTGCGAACTGTCGGAGTGGAGGAGGAACTTCTTCTCGTAGACCCGGACAGCGGAGAGCCGGAGGCGCTGGCGGCCGCCGTCCTCGCCCGGGCCGAGCAGGACGATCCAGGGCAGGAGGTCTTCGAGAAGGAGCTGTTCGGGCAGATGCTGGAGTTCGCCACGCATCCGCAGGCGGACATGGCGGATCTCGAGGCGGAAGTCGTACGCTGCCGGAAGCAGGCGGCGCGGCTCGCCGACGACATGGGGTGTACGGTCGCCGCGCTCGCCACTTCCCCGTTGCCGGTCAGCCCGTCGATCAGTGTCAGCGAGCGCTACCGGTGGATGGCCGAGCACTACGGGATCACCGCCCGTGACCTCGTGTGCGGATGTCATGTCCATGTTTCGGTGGAGTCCGACCAGGAGGGCGTGGCCGTGATCGACCGGCTGCGTCCGTGGCTGCCGGTGCTGTGCGCGCTGAGCGCCAACTCGCCGTTCTGGCAGGGCCGGGACACCGGCTACGCCGGCTATCGCAGCCGGGTATGGGGCCGCTGGCCTTCGGCGGGCCCGACGGAGCTGTTCGGCTCGGCCGAGCGGTATCACCGGCGGGTGGCGGACATGGTGGCCACCGGGGCCATCCTGGACCTAGCGATGGCGTACTTCGACGCGCGTCTGTCCGCGAGCTACCCGACGGTGGAGATCCGGGTGGCGGACGGGTGTCTGCGCGCGGACACGGCTGTCCTTGTCGCCGCGCTGGCCCGCTCGCTGCTGGAGACGGCCGCGCGTGACTGGCGGGCCGGGCGGCCGCCGCTCGACCACAGTGTGAACCTGCTCCGGCTGGCGGCCTGGCGGGCCGCCCGTTCCGGCCTGGAGAAGGACCTGCTCGACCCGGCGACCATGCGGCCGGAGCCGGCCGCGGACGTGCTGCGTTCGCTTCTGGAGCACGCCGAGGACGCGCTGACCGAGTGTGGCGATGCTGCCTGGGTGGAAGCGGCCGTGGCGGACCTGCTGCGCCGAGGCAACGGTGCCCGCGAGCAGCGTCGGCTGCTGGAGCGCACCGGCAGCCTGCGATAGGTCGTCACCGAAGTGCGTACGACACACCCAGGAGTGACCGCGGCCGCAGAGAATGGGGCACTCAGTTCACCGAGGGGCCTGTGGCGCAGAACCGAGTCTGGGGGACGTCGAGAGTGCTGACCAGCGGGTTCCCTGGTCCGATGTGTGCCGACCCTGTCGCAGATGTGAGAGGTGACAGCCCGTTTCCCGCCGCAGTGGACGGTCACGGGCCTCGCGGGAAAGTCAGCCGTGGCCGGGTGTGGTCAGGCCGGTGCCACAACCCGGCGCGCTTGCGGCCTGGTGTTGGATGTGTGGGTGTGCCAGGCTAAGGGGGAGAACCAGCCTGGTCTGGTGAGAGCCCTCGCGCCGCTGAGGTCACAGGCACAAAGGTGACCGAAGACGGGTGCGGGTGGTCTTGCTCGGCGGTGAGCGGCACCGATGGCCGCGCGCTTGACGGCCTACTTCCGGCAGTGGGGGCCGACCGTGATGGGCTTTGCTCCCGAACGGCGGTTTCACCATGCCGGATCTCATTGTGCAGGTCCGTGAGCTTCCCGACCGGATCTTGCTCACGCTGGTCGGCGAACTGGACCTCGATACCTTTCCCCGGGTCGTCCACGTCACGGATCAGGTGAGCCTGCGCGGCCGCATTCTCTGTCTGGACCTTTCGGGCATGCCGTTCATGGACGCCAGCGGCCTGGAACTGCTGCAGCGCCTGCAGGAGCGCGCCGATGCGGAAGGCGGCCTTCTTGAACTGTGTGACATGCAGGCCGAGCCGCAACGCGTTTTGGACCTCACCGGTACCCGCACCCGGTTCCGCATTGTCGCCCGGACGAACAGGCTCTGGGGCGGGCGCCCGCCCGCTGATCCGGACGCCCGCACCGCTGCTCGCCTGGCTGCGGGGCTTTAGACGTCATCTCATGTGGACAGTCTTCGGTAGCAGATGAGGGTGCCGGCGATGCTGGTGAAGACGAGGAAGTGCTGGGCTTTGCGTTCGTAGCGTCGGTGGAGGCGGCGGCAGCCGGGCAGCCAGGCCGTACTGCGATGGTCCAGCGGTGGCGGCCCAGTCACTGTGAGGTCTCGATACCCCTTGCAGGCGATGCGGTGGGTGATGCCGCGTCCGCGTAACCATCTCCCCAGTGGGCGCAGGTGTATCACTTGTTCGCGTGGAGCTTGCCGGGCTTGCGCATTCGACGTCCGCGGCGCGACCGGATGGGCGGAATGCAGCGGAGGAGGGGCTCGAGTGCTTGGCTGTCGTGCAGGTTCGCCCCCCCCAGAGCGGCACCGGCAGCCAGCCCGCGGCCTGCCCCTGGTCAAGTCTCCGGTCTCGTACGTTCGAGGCCAAAGTCAGGGCTCGTCGTCGACCGCGCCGGGTGCCAGGGCGGGGGAGGGGAAGGCGTGACGTGCCTCGCCGCCGGACCACCACACACCGATGGCGAGGACCGCAGCCGCCTCCAGCAGCGCCGCGCGGGACAGCCCGCCGCAGGGCAGGGGGGAGCAGCCCATCGATGTGATCAACTCTGCCGCAACGGCGGCCGCGGCGGGCGTGTCGGCGCAGAAAGGCACTGCCAGGGGCGCGCCCTCGAAGGCGGGTCGCCGCAGGGTCCAGATGCTCTCGTGGCATATGCCGAACACCTTGGCGACACCAGCGTCCGGCGCGGCGGCCGTGATGCGCGCGGCGACGGAGTCCGTGCCGCCAGCGGTGGTCAGGGAGGGCCCGTCCGGGCCGGGCTCCATGGGCACCGTGCAGTCGAGCACCGTCCGTCCGGCCAGAACAGGGGCGAGCTCCCGGGCCAACCGCGGTGCGCTGTTTGCTGGTACGGCCATCAGGACCGCCTCGCCGTAAGCAGCCGCCTCGGTCAGGCCACCGTGCCCGGCGGCTTTGATCCTTGCCGCAGCCGTGGCTGCGGCCGCTACGTTCCGCCCGCCCACCAGGACCTTGTGCCCGGCCCGTACCCAGGCACTGCCCAAGGCAGTGGCCATCGAGCCCGTGCCGAGAATGCCGATGCGCATGGTGCTGGTCCCCTTTGCTCTTGCCTCGTGGGATGTCATGACTGGAACGCTAGGCGGGCTGATGCACACCGCCCGGTGTGCATCAGCCGGGCAGGATGGGCGTATGGGAGAGCATGAGGAGCTGGCAGGGGACGGATTCGCGGCGGACTGCCGGGCCCGGGTCGCCTTCGAGGTGCTGGCGAACCGATGGGACAGCGTGGTGGTCTTCATCCTCGGCGAGGGCGGCCCGAGGCGGCCGCGCGACCTGCTGGACCGGATCGGCGGGATCAGCCCCAAAGTGCTCAACGACGCGCTGCGGCGGCTGGAGTACAACGGCCTGGTGGAGCGCCGCTGTTACGCCGAGGCGCCCCCGCGCGTCGACTACGCCCTCACCGAGGCCGGCACGGCCCTGCTGGTTCCCATCCGCGCGATGGGCACCTGGGCCGCTCGCTACGCGGACGTCGTCCTGGCCTCTCAGGAGCGCTTCGGCACCCGCTGATTCTGCAATGGTCTGTGTGGTTTCGACGACCTGGAGTCGCGCGGACTCCTGACCCGCCGCCCGGACCCCAAGGACCGCCGCGCACGCCTGCTGACCCTCACCCCGCAGGGATGCCAGCTCCGCGACATGGTCCAGGACGCGGTCCAGGAGTCGAGAAGCGGCTGCTCAGCCGCGTGAGGCCCGACCGCTACCCACACTCTTCCCGCTACGACCCGGCCTGGCTCGTCGGCCTCGACGTGGGCCCGAACCCGTTGTGGCTCCTGGAGGACCTGGCCCGGGACCTTGATCTGAGCCCGGCACGCGGGTCCTGGACCTCGGCTCCGGCAGGGGCGCCACATCCGTCTTCCTCGCCCGGGAGTTCAGCGTGGTCGTCGTCGCCGCCGACTGGTGGATCCCTGCGGAGGACGCGGCCGCCGTCTTCGCCCAGGCGGGGATCGGCGACCGGGTGAAGGCAAGTACGGGCGGAGGTGCACGTACTGCCGTTCGAGGCAGAAAGCCTCGACCGATCGTGAGCATCGACGCGTTCGAGTACTTCGGCACCGCCGACGGCTACCTTCCCTGCCTGGCCCACACCCTTCGCCCCGGCGGCCAACTGGGCATCGCCACTCCCGCTATGACCAGAGGGGTCCGCGAACTCGGCACGATTCCGCCCCACATCAAGCGCGTGGTCGGCAAGGAGGCGATCGCGTGGCACACGGCGCACTGGTGGCGTTTCCAGTGAGAGATCACCGAACTGGTGGACGTCACCTGCGCGCGACTCCAGGAGGACGGCTGGCGAGACTGGCTACTGTGGGCGCGGACGTGCGCCGATCAACAGCCGAACCGCCACGATGTCATACGAGGAGTCGGCGACGCTGAGAACTTGCCGCTGAAGCCGACATGCCAAGCTGGCCAGGGACACAAGGGCCATTGCGTGTCTCCTGGGCATCGTGAGGAAGCGCAGTCAATGACTCCATGTCCACGGCGGCGTATGAGGAAGTCCTCGGGACAGACGAACTGTTCGCTCCTTCCTTGTAGGCCTTCTGGGCTGTCACCATGGCCGGATGAGGAGTCGGGGGCGCCACTACGCCGTGTACTGGTTCGGGCTGCTCTTGGTGGCAGTAGGCCTGGTGGCGATCCTCCGCCAGCTGCGCGCTGACGACTGGAAACTCAGCCTTGAGGTGTTGGGACCGGCCGGAGGCTTGGCCACTTTTGTCGTGTCGATCCAGTTGTGGCATCGCAAGGCCATCGGACGGGCGGCCGTAACAGCATCCTCCTCAGTCATGGTGGAGGCCAAGTCTCTGCTGGCCGAAAGCACGTGGAGAGCATGGTCACGTGAGGCACAGCTACGGGATCAGGCCGGAGGAAAGCCGATTCCCGTGACCTGGCAGTACGTCACATGGCAGGGAGAGGCGGACGGGGTGGCGCTCGCGGGCGCCGTCGAGCCCAAGGAAGCAATCCGTCAGGCGAATGACATGGCGGCAGCGTTCCTGGGCTGGGAATCGCGGCAGTTGATTGTCATTGGCGCGCCTGGCATGGGCAAGACGACGGTCGCCATGCAGTTGACCTTGGCACTGCTGCGTCCCATCACCTACGGCCAGGAGCGTCCGCCCCTCGATCTGGTGCCCCTGTTTGTTTCGGCCGCCAACTGGTCGCCGGACCGAGGCAGTTTCACTCAATGGATCGCGCAGGAACTGTCCCGGATGTGCCCCGAGGTTCCCAGTAAGGGCCACGACATCCCGCGGCGTCTCGTCGACGCTCCCCACGTCGTGCCGGTACTCGATGGGCTCGATGAGATTGCGGCGCCGATCCGTGCCGAGGTGTTCGCGGCACTCAGCGATGTTCGGTCCCCTTTGATCCTGACCTGTCGTACTGAAGAGTTCGAACAGGCCACACGCTCACAGGGCGGCCTGCTGTCCGCGGCAAGGATTATCAGACCGCTGCCACTTACGCCCGCGGGCGCCGCCGTCCACCTCAGAGGCGCACTGCCCAAAGACCCGGCCACCGGATGGCCGGAGCTGTTGACTCTCCTGGAGAGTGCCGACTCCTACACGGGATCGGTCGCCGTCCTCGCGGCAGCGGTCGCCACCCCGCTGGACCTGGGGCTGCTGCGGACCACCTACATCCAGAACAGATGCCGGTCGCCCGAGGAACTGCTGCGACCGGACCGGTTCACCGACGAGCGGGACATGCGCGGTCACCTCTTCGATCTGCTCATTGCCGATGTCCTGGAACGCCGGCGTCGGCTATCGGACCATGAGGTCCCCTCGCACCTGCGCCCGCGCCGTCCTCACAAGCCGGAAGATGTGCGGCTGTGGCTTGGCTTCCTCGCTTCCCGCATGGCCGGCACACCGCCGCCAGGGGGCGCTGAGGGCCGGCAGGAGCAACCACCCGCAACCCGAGACTTGTCCTGGTGGTCCCTTGCTGCTCTGACACTGCCTCGATGGGTTCTTCCCGGGGTGCAGATCGTGACCTGGGCGGTGCTCGGTGCCGTCACGGGCGCGACCGTCGGAACGGTCGCGCCATCCAAAGACATACCAGGCGCGGCCACAGGGGCGTGGGGCCTGTTGTTCGTCGCCGCCTTGCTGTGCGGGGGCCTCGGCGCGTCCTCCGCGAACGACATCCTCTACTCGGGCCCGCGGTACTCATCCGCCGGGGTCGCCGCGGCGGATCGTTCCCGACAACGCCTGCGGCGTGACGCGATCGCCTGGGTGCTGGGGGGAGCGCTGCTCGTGGCGGCGATCGTTGTGATCACGTACGCGACCATCTGGCTTTGGCATGCCGTCACCGAGGATTCTGCCGGGGCATTCTTGCCCAACGCCGGAGAACGCCTGCTGTTCGGACTCACTGGCGGAGCCCTGGGTGGTCTGCTCTTCGCCCTCTTCAGCCGGGCCGATTCGGCATTGGAGAAGCGTGTGAACAGTCCGGGCAGCTCGTTGCGGGCCGACCGGTACGGTGGCCTTCTGCGGATGCTGCTGGTCTTGAGCATCACCGGACCCCTCATCGGATGGACGGCATGGCAGCAGCGCACGGACCATGACGTAGTCACCGGAATGCTCCTGTGGTCTCTGGGCACTGTCGGCTTCACGCTGTTCAGCGGCCGGCGGGCATGGTTCGCCTACGCCGTCGCTGTTGCTCACGCGGCGTGCCGTCGCAGACTTCCGCTGCAGCTGATGCCGTTCCTCGACGATGCCTACCGGCTCGGCCTGCTCCGTGCGGTGGGGCCCGTGTACCAGTTCCGGCACGCCGAATTTCAGGACTACCTCGCCAATTGGTACAGGGAGACGCACGCGGCTGCGGAATCAGCTCCTGACGCCGACGCCCCTCCGCACCACCAGGGGTGGTCTCTCGGCCTTCGTGTCCTTGCGATCTTGGCAGCGATCGGCATCGGAATCTCCAGCGTCTGGGATCTGATCCGCTCTGGGGGATCGCTGTCGGTCTCGAGCCTCGTATCCGACTGCGGCGGAATCGTGCTCATGGTTGCGGGCGGTATCTACCTCGCCCGGGAATGGCGAGAGCACGGCCGCACTGCGACCCCTGCGTCTCGGCGTGGGGCACGAGGTTCGTGACGCTGTCCGGTAAGTCGACCAGCGCCGTATCTGCAACGCCGACACCCAGGGTGGTGTGGTAACTGGCCGACCTGATTCGGTTCGGGCGGGTGGAGGCCGACGGTCGTTCCCCGGTGGGTTCGGGGTTGAGGAGTTCGGCCAGCCAGGGACCCTGTGAAGAGGCAGCGGCGGCCGAGGATTTGTCATTCATCGTGGACTTCGGCCGCGATCGCGGCGCGAGCCGGTCGAGGTCGACGATGAGGTGTCGCCATGCCAGCCACCCACGCGAGGTAGCTCGGATCACGTGGCACGGAGCACTGCTTCTGGACGTGGTGCCGCGGCGTCGGGACGGACGGGCTGACGCGTGAGCCGTCGGGACATCAACGTGATCGCCGCGTTGGTCAGGTCACGGGCCAGCCGCCGGGCGTGCGCCCCAGACCCAACCGCGCTCCACGGCCCACGCGCGGAGACCTGGTCGTCCGCCGCCAGGTCGTGGATCGCTCGACTTTCTCCTGTGCCGCCGTCTGCGGGCTCTCCACCCGCCATCCCACCAGTCGCTTCGCCGCGTCCTGCGTCCAGCTCGGCCTTCCATCGCCGGGCAACCGCGGCGGGTTCTGGATGAGTTCGAAGCGGTCGCCCAGTCTCTCAAGGATCCGGTGGACCTCGCACGAGACGCCCTCCGCCCGGTGTTCGGCCGGCCACCGGGCGGCTGTGTGCCGGTAGATCCGGACGCTGGTCCCTTCGCCGGCGACAAGCCCCCCGGCCTCACTCGACCCTCCTCGGCGTCGCCGTGATCAACCCCGAGCGTCCTGCCCGCCGTGCTCAGGCTTCTGGGCGCCACAGACCGTGCACCGTCGCGCCAAGTGCGATCTCGGTGGCGTGAAGGGCTGAGCCCTGTGCGCTCCTCGGTCATGCCTCGTCGGGTGCAGGCATCGCTCGGCCATCCTGGCAGTCCTTCTGGACAGACTGTTGCAGTTGCACCTCGTCAGAAGGTGCATGACCCGCATGAAGAGAGGCCACAGCCGCGCGCACCTGCTCCTGGACCGCCTCGGACAGCGGACGGCCCTGCACCGTGGCCCTCAGCTCCTCTGCGACCACGGCGAGCTTGGTGTTCGTGTTCTGGGAGGCCACGACCAACACCTGCCAGGCATCCTGAGCACTGAGGCTGAAGCTGGCCATCAGGATTCCTGTGGCCTGGTCGATGACCGGCCGCGTCTGCATGGCCCGGCGCAGCTGATCGACCTCGATGCGCAGGTCCTCGTCGCCGTCCAGTACATCCTCCTCATGCGCTGCGGCCGGCGGAGTGGGGGCGCCTGCCGGACGGGTGGAGTCCGGCCGCTCGAGCGTGAACAGCGGCCACGTGGCCGTCACGCTCAGCAGGCGCTGCACCAGAGGACTGGCGGCCTGGATGGTCACCGTCTTACCCGCCGCCAGGGCGCGGTGCCGTGCGGCCAGGAAACAGTTCAAGCCGGCGCAGTCGCAGAACGTCGTCCCGCTCAAGTCGAGATCCACACCGTGGGTGCTCCGGCTGAGGGCGTCCTGCAGCGCGGCTTCGAGTGCCGCCTTGGCACTCAAGTCGATCTCGCCGCGGAGGGTCACGCGCACGCGCCCTGCGCGGCGCGACACGTTGATCAGGAGACCCGGCGGTGCTGCTCCCGCTCCGGCAGGCGATTGCATCACTGATCGTCTGCTTCCCATCCCCGCCTCCCTGGCCCGCTGCCGGGGAAGCTTCTGCTGCAACATGGCCGCCTCCTTCACAGGGCGCCCACTGGTTCCACATTCAGGTTCGGCTCGCCGCCCGTACCCTGTCAAGAAATACCGGAAATTTTTTTCAGTCTTTCGGATGCGTGAACAGCATGTCCTACCCTGGGGGTATGGGAGAAGTACCTGAGCCACACACGGGATGGACCTTCCTCACCAACCACGCCCGGGTCCTCGCCGCGATCGCGAGCAATCACAGGCCGCGCGTCCGCGACATCGCCGCCTACTGCCGGCTCACCGAACGCGCGGTCCAGAAGATCATTTCCGACCTGGAGGCCGGTGGATACCTCACCCACAACCGTGAAGGCCGGTCCAACGCATACAAAATCCAGCCCGGAACCATCCTGCGCCACCCGGCCGAGGCAGACCTGACCGTGGCCGCGCTGCTCTCCCTCCTGGTCCAACACGACGCCAGGCGAACCGAAGAAGCCAGAAGAACCGGATGACAGCCTGCACACGGCAGAGCACCCGACGGCTCACAGGCCGACCTGCAAGCAGGGCCCCGATGCCCACGTGCCGACAGGCACAGGCGGAGACGCGACACACCGGCGCGTCGCGTCCCCTCATGGGGACCACGGGACCGCGGACCTCGTCCGCCCAGTGCAGCGTCTGCAGCACCAAAATCTCGTCCTCAGCCCGCAGCCCGGTCAGGTGTTGCCCCTCGGGGCCAGGAGCGAGAACGTGACCACACTGGATCGCCACTGCCGCCACGCGGCGCCGAGCTGACGCGGAATGGCAGTCGGCGGGCTTGCCGCGCCCGGCCCGGCCAGAGAACGGCTCGGGCAGTTCTTTTCCGGGTCGATAGTAAGTGCGTCGAAGCTGGCCGCGCTGCGCGAGCTCTGAGCCCGCTACGCGTGCGGCAGCGCTTCGACGGCGCCTCGAGATCGCCAGAGCGGGGCCCACGCCGACCTGGTCGAACCGATCACCCCCGACGAGGACTCGCTGTTCGTCGTCAATGCCCGGCACTCGATCTTCTTCCAGACCCCGCAGGAGTACCGGGGCGTGCAGCGTGGCAGCCGCCGGGCATCCGTGTTGCGATGGAAGGACGTACCGGCCCCGGCACGTATACGTGCCACCCTCACCGGAGGAGCGATCATGGCAAAGAACAAGCCGCTCAAGGCTCGCGACATCATGACGGCGGGCGCGAAGTGCGTCGGTGAGCACGAATCCCTGCAGGACGCGGCGAGGCTGATGCGTGAGATGCAGGTGGGCGCGCTGCCGATCTGCGGGGACAACGACAGGTTGCAGGGCATGGTCACCGACCGGGACATCGTCATCCACTGCGTGGCTGACGGAGAGAACCCGGCCCAGATCGAATGTGGTTCCCTCGGCGGCGAACTGCACTGGATTGACGCGGACGCATCGGCGACGGACGCCCTGCACCTCATGGAGCAGCACCAAATAAAGCGGCTGCCCGTGATCGACGTGCAGAACGGCCACCGCCTGTGCGGGATGATCACGGAGGCCAACCTCGCGCAGAACCTCACCGACAAGCAGATCGCCGAATTCGCGAGCCACGTCTACGCGGGCGCCCACTGAAGTCCCGAGGTACGGGGCTCCTCCGCTCGACCATGCAACACCGGCTCAGACACGTGTCGTACACGTCACGGAGGAGGCAGCCCGGCCAGGAGCCGGTACCCCTTCCGAGATCAGCGTCCGGACCCCGTGTCCCGATCACGTCGCTGACGGGGCGGACAGCCTCGACGCCTTGCCCGGTGAACGCCTCACCGGGCCCCGTGCACCGGCCACGGGAGTCGCTGATCCCCGACGACCTTCTCACCAGCGGCCAAGTCCCGGAGGGCCACCGCGACAATGCAAGTCGCGTGCAGAGCCCCGGAGGCCGACCTGTCCGGCGGCCCGATTTTCGGCGGCCGCGCGGGGCACCCCAGACGCCCGACGGTCGGCGGCGTGCAAGCACTATGCCACGGCGTCCTCGACCGTCGCCGGTTCGACAGCAACAGCCCCGGTCAACTCCAGAACCCGCAGATAGCCCGCCCCTCGGGTGTCCGGCCGGGGCGCTGGGCTGAGCCCTGAGGTACCGGCCGGACGCATACTTGGGGATCAAGGGTGAGCTCCGGCGGGGGCGACAGGAGACCGCATGACCACGCCGCGGATCGACTACCAGGCGTTGTTCGCCGTGACCCCCAGTCCCTACCTGGTGTTGACCCCCGACCTGGTGATCGTTGAGGTCAACGAGGCCTATCTGCGGGTCACGGGCCGAATCCGGCAAGAGCTGATCGGTCGGTACCTTTTCGATGTCCACCCGGACAATCCGGCAGACCCGGACGCCGACGGGGTGCGCAAGCTGAACGCCTCGCTGCAGAGGGTTCTGCGCTCGAAGAGACCAGACACGATGGCGGTGCAGAAGTACGACATCCCCGTCTCCGGCGCTCCGGGAGCGTTCCAGGAGAAGTGGTGGTCGCCCATCAACACACCCGTCCTGGGACCTGACGGAGAAGTCGAGTGGATCATCCACCGAGTGGAGGACATGACCGAGTTCGTGCTGACCCGCCCTCTCCACCCGAGGCAGGACGACCCGGGCGGTGAACGGGATGCGCTGGAGGCCGAACTGTTTGCGCGGGCGCAGGAACTCCAGCGCCTCAACGAGGAACTCCGCGAAGCTCACGACCGGGAACGCCGGACCGCCCTCACCCTGCAAGAAGCCATGATGCACTCGCCGGACCTGGCCGGGCACCAGGACATCGCGGTGCGCTACATCCCGGCCGCCCGATCACTCAATGTCTGCGGGGACTGGTACGACGTGGTCGACCTGTCCGACGACACCTTCACCGTCGCGGTCGGTGACGTGGTCGGCCACGGCCTGGAAGCCGCCGCCGTCATGGGCATGTTCCGCAGTGCACTGTCCGCCGCCGCCCGCGCCCTCCACGCACCCGGCCCGGCCATGGACGTCCTGAACCTGTACGCCCGCGCCTTCGAGAGCGCGCTGGCCACGACCGCGGCCAAAGCCATCATCGACACCCGCCTGCGGCGCATCACTTACACCAGCGCAGGCCACCCACCACCCATCCTCTCCCGGCCGGACGGCACCATCATCCTGCTCGACCAGGCCACCGACCCTCCGCTCGGCATCCTCGCCGACCGCGCCCCGCGCCCGCAGGCCACGGTGCCCTACGCCCCGGGCGACACCCTTGTCCTGTACACAGACGGACTCATCGAACGCCGCGGCGAGGACATCGACGCCGGACTGCACCGCCTCACCGACGCCCTCGCCCACCACGCCCGCCTGAGCCCACACCAGCTGGCCGACACCCTCCTCACCCGCCTGGGCGTGACCGATGGCGGACGCGACGACATCGCCTTGATCATCGTCCGCCTGTGAACGCACGACGCCCGGAGTGGTTGCGCCAGAGCGAGGTGTGAACGGTCGGCGCTTTCGGGCCAGAACCGGAGGGCTGCTGACGACAAGGCTCGCACGGCGGCGCAACCGTCTTGCCATGGGCCCGCACGTCATCGACGCCGACGCCGAACCGGCGAGCGTGTTGCCATGTTCGCCACCGCGGTCGAGGTGTTCTCCAGGGACGCCCATGGCCTCTGAGCCAGCGTGCGGCAGGGAGTTCGGCGCCCCTGCGCCGGGACAGGAGGGTCACCGCACCGGTCGGCGCGCTGTTCGGCAGCGCCCGCCCGAGATCCAGGCTCCCCCCGGGTGCGATGGTGAAGCCGGGCCGGTCGGGGGGCCCACGGCCACACACCCGGCCCGGAGCGTAGGAGACTTCCGCTTCCCGCCGCCGTCGGGATCGACACTCCGGGCGTCCAGCGGCACCACCCACGGGCCGTGGGGTCGGCCCGGTCACCGCCCGGGACGGGACAGCCGGCCACGGCGAGTGGTCGGCCGCCCGTACCGGCCTGGCCGGCGGCTCTCACGGCCCGCAACACGGGCGCGGTTACTGCGAGCGGCGCCCGTCCGTCCACCACACACAGCACCCGTCCGAGCTGCTGCCCTCCCGCGGTCCGCCTCGAACACCCTTGTGGCGGCGGGGCCGCGGACCTACGCCTACCGACCGACCGGGCCCAGCCCTGCAGCGGGCGACATGTGGGACGCGCCCTCGGTGATGTCCGCCGTCCCGCGCGAAGCCCGGCCAGTGCCACACCGACTGCCTGCTCACGCCGGGCACGGTCGGCTCTGCCGGCAACGGCGCCGCGGTTCTCCGACAACGCGCTTGCCCTGTTCCTGCACCGCACTCCGGGAGCCCGCCGGGCGGGTGGCTGTTGCCGGGGGGCGGCCCATGGGGGTGGTGGTGTCCGGCGCTCGTTTTCGTTCCTGGCGCGAGGCAGCGCGGCCGACTGTAGACATGGCCAGGGCCTGTCTGTGGGTTGAGAACGCGTACGACGACCCCCCCGAGCGGTCGAACAAGTCAACCGCGCGGGCTGCGCCAGCGCCAGAACTGGTCCGAGTACGGCCCGACCTGGTCGAGCCGAAACGGTCGTAACTCAGGCCGGGGACCAGCGGGAGCAGCAGGAGGACCAAGGCGGCGAACATGGAGATGTAGGTGTAGCGCTGGAGGACGCGGTGGTCCTTCAGAAAGATCAGAACCACGATGAACAGAGCGATCCCCATCGCTGTGTACAGCAGCTGACGAGGCGCGGCTGTCACGAAGTTGGGCAGCGACTGGAGCAGTTTGGACTGGTCCAGGCGCCAGATGGCGACCAGGCCGAGTCCGTTGAGCAGGGTGGCCAGGGGCAGCAGCAGCGGGTCGGCGTACGGGGCGAGCTTTCGTACGCCGAGGTGGGCGATGCCGGCCAGCAGGCCGAGGCCCAGACCGTAGCTCAGCAGGCCCGCGGGCATCCGGTCGTCGAGGGCGAGGCTCGCGTTGGCGTAGGCGAACACCGGGATGACCACGGCGAAGACCAGCAGGGCCAGTTCGGTGTTGCGTCGGCTCGGGGCACCGATCTCGCCGATCGTGGACGTGTGGTGCGTCGGCGAGTTCGAAGTACTGCTCATGGTGTGACGGGGCCTCTCACGGCTTGCCCACTGCTTGCCGCGGTGATCGACGGCCTTCTGCTGATCCTCGGAGCAGCTCGGGCCGGTGTGGGAAGTGACGGTCGGGGTTGGAGACTTCGGGGGACGTCGGCTGGTGGTTCGGCGTTGCTGATCTTCTGGACGTGAAGGCAGTACGCCTGGTTCCCCTGAACACGCAAGCGGGGCATCACCGTCCGGATCGGGACACGGATCCGGGACAAGGCATGATGAACGCGACGTCCACGAACGTCAGCGGGCTGAGGCCGGCCCGCGCCCGAAGGCCGGAGGCCGGCGCGGGCCGGTGCGGGCCCGCGACAGGCATCTCCTGGGTTCCGCGACCACTTCCCACAGCGGTAACCGCTGGCGAACAAGGCCCCGACCACGAAGGGCGGTTCAGCCGGAAACGGCGGTTGCGGGCCACGGCGATCACGCAGCGGGATTCCTACCCCGGTGCTGAACCCGATTCGAAGGTCAGCCCCTGTGCGCCTCCAACAAGCGCAGCCACACCTCGCTGACCGTCGGATAGGCAGGTACGGCGTGCCACAGCCGGTCGATCGGGACCTCGCCTGCGATCGCGATCGTCGCCGAGTGGATGAGCTCGCCGACGCCGGGGCCGACGAACGTGACGCCGAGCAGGACCTCCCGGTCAAGGTCGACGATCATGCGGGCTCGGCCCGTGTAGCCATCGGCGTACAGGCCCGAGCCGGCGACGTTCGCGAGGTCGTGGTCGACAGCGCGCACGCGGTGGCCCGCCGCCTCCGCCTCGGCGAGGGTCAGGCCCGCACTGGCCGCCTCCGGGTCGGTGAAGACGACCTGGGGGACTGCCACATGGTCGGCCGTCGCCACGTGGGCGCCCCAGCGGCCCGTGTCCAGGAGCGGGGCTCCCGCTGCGCGCGCGGTGATCGCGGCGCCCGCTATGCGGGCCTGGTACTTGCCCTGGTGGGTGAGGAGTGCGCGGCGGTTGGCGTCGCCGACGGCGTAGAGCCACTCGCTGCCCTCGACCCGCAGGGTGTCGTCGACACTCAGCCATGTGCCCGGCTCCAGACCGATCGTTTCCAGGCCGAGGTCGTCGGTGCGCGGGGCGCGGCCGGTGGCGAAGAGAATTTCGTCGGCCTCCAGCGTCGAACCGTCCCCGAGGGTGACCGTGACGGTGGCACCCTTGCGCTCGACGGCCGCCACGGACACCCCGGTACGGACGTCGGCACCCGCCTCGCGCAGCGCGTCCGCGACCAACTCCCCGGCGAACGGCTCCATGTGGGTCAGCAGTCCGTCGCTGCGCACCAGGACCGTCACCTGTGACCCGAGCGCCTGCCAGGCCGTGGCCATCTCGGTGGCGACTACGCCACCGCCGACCACCAGGAGGCGGGCGGGGATGTGGTCGGCGCTGGTGGCTTCGCGGCTGGTCCATGGCTTGGCCTCCGCGAGGCCCGGCAGGTCGGGCAGGGCGGCGCTGGTGCCGGTGCAGACGGTGACGGCGTGCCGGGCGGTGAGCGTGGTGACGGTGCCGTCGACGGCGGTCACCGTGACGGTCCGCGGCCCGGCGAGGCGGCCGTGGCCGCGGTACAGATCGGCGCCGGTGGACTCGACCCAGCTGACCTGGCCGTCGTCTTTCCAGTGGGAGGCGTAGCGGTCCCGGTGGGCGAGAACGGCGGCGGTGTCGAGGGGGCCCTGAACAGCTTGGCGCAGACCGGGGACGCGGCGCGCGTCCGCCCGCGCGATCACCGGGCGCAACAGCGCCTTGCTGGGCATGCACGCCCAGTACGAGCACTCGCCGCCGAGCAGTTCACTCTCCACGATCGCCGTGCTCAATCCGCCGGCGCGTGTCCGGTCCGCGACATTCTCCCCGACCGGTCCAGCTCCCAGCACTATTACGTCGTACGCGATGGCTTCCGTCATGGTGACCAGTGTGATGGGGGGTGGGCATGGAAACCTGCACGATTTCCCTTACGGTTCATGGACATCATGAAGACTCCCTGGGAGTGATGGACATGAGAAGGCGCCCGACCGTGCTTGTGGCGGTCGGCTCTGTCGGCCTGTTGGGGCGTACTCGCCTCTCGCGTAGTTGCCTTGCCGAAGGCCAGATCATCGGCGGCTCCGCATACGCCGCGTACCTACGAGACGATCGCAACGGGGCAGCTGTGCGCAATACACCTTGCCCCGTCGTACGACTTGTCATGTGGCGAGAGCGCCTTCGGGGATGTGCGGTTCAACTGCTCTGCCGTGGAAGGGGGAAAGTGCCCGGACATCAGATCCGTGACCGTGCGCAACGTCGGGAAGACCGGCGTCGGTCTCACCGTGATCTGTGGTTCGAAGCCTGGTGAGCGCCATGACGTGCGACTGCCGAATCCTGTGCAGGGCTCGTCGACGCAGCTGCGCCCTGCCCATGGAGAACGGTTTCTGTATGACATATCAATGCAACCTCGGGGAGAAGGAAGGTCCGCGATCAGGGTGGTCGGCATTCGCTGACTGGGCGTACCCGTCGCCGCAGTTTCGCGTCGGGGGTGTCGAAGTCCCCTGCGACAGCGGGTGCGTTCGGTGGTCCGGCAGCTCGGCCCAGGGCTTGTTCGCGCGGACGCAGGCGCGGTGCGCATCGTCGGGGACGGCTGGGGGCCCGGGCGCCGGCCCCGTCCGGTGTAACCAGCCCTTCGTGGCCGGCGGAGCGTATGTGCCGCGCGCGGTGACTGGCCCGTCGCCGGCCTTCCTCAGGCGCCGGGCGAGAACGGCCGTGAGGACTGTGCCCGTAGGGGGCGCTTGTTCGGCTGTTTGCCGGTAGCCTGCGGGTCGTTCGAACGAACAGTCGGCGCCATCCCGAGAGTCGTCCCGACCGGCCGGCGGAAGGGCCGGACGGCGCACGCATGAGCCTCGGGATGGCAGGTGCATGTCATTTGGAGGTTGCTGTGCCGAGTGATCTCGGATCCGGCAGACACAGAGAACTGGAAGCGTGCAGGGTGGTACACCGTCGTGACGTGCTGCGCCTGGGCGCGCTGCTCGCCGGCGGCGGCCTCGCGGCCATGGTGCCCGCCGGTATCGCCAGGGCGGACACGCAGACCGACGGCAGCCACGTGACCAAGACCTATCAGAGCCATTCCCCGCTGGGGTTCGACCAGTGGGCCTACATCGACTTCGATGTCCCTGCGGGCGTGAACCGAATCTCCGTCACCTCGAGCTTTGAACCCTTTGTCCTCGTGCCGGGCGTCATGTCCAACGTCCTCGACATAGGGATCTTCGGGCCGTCGGGATTTCGCGGGTGGTCCGGCGGAGCCAGGCGCGACTTCACACTCTCGGCAGCGGATGCCACTCCGGGCTACGTTCCCGGGCCTGTCGAAGCAGGGAAGTGGTCCGTCGCCCTCGGTCCCATCGTCTACAAGGCCTCCGGCATGGACTGGCAGGTCAGCGTCACCCTGGACCATGGCGCTCCGCTCGAGCCGGTCCCGTACGACATCCTGCCCGACGCGGTCCGCGGCCGCGCCCCCGGCTGGTACCGCGGTGACCTGCACTTGCACAGCGTCCACTCGGACGGCGCGCGGACAGTGGACCAGATGGTCGCCGACGCCCGCAGGAGCAAGCTGGACTTCATCGCCACCTCGGACCACAACACCAGCTCCACCGGGGTCTCCTGGCGGGGAAACATTCCCCCGGACCTCCTCGTGATCAACGCGGAAGAAGTCACCACCCGCCATGGCCACTGGCTGGCCGTGGGACTACCGCAAGGGGAGTGGGTGGACTGGCGCTACGCCCCCAGCAACCAGGGCGAACTCGACCGGCACGTGCAGCGGGTGCACAGCCTGGGCGGACTCGTGGTTGCCGCACATCCCACGACCCCGGGGCCGGGATCATTCTGGGAGTTCGGCCTCGACCACGTCGATGCAATGGAGGTGTGGAACGGCCCGTGGACACTGGACGACGCGGCCAACGTCGCCCTCTGGCACGGCGCGTTGTGTCTGGGCAAACGTATCCCGGGCCTGGGCAACAGCGACGCGCACGCCACGACGGACACGATCGGCCTCCCGCACAACGTAGTCAACGCCCCTGCACTGTCCACAAAGGCGATCCTGGCCTCTCTGCGGCAGGGCAAGTCCTACGCCGCGGAATCGGCCGCCGTCACCGTGGACTTCACGGCCAGGGGTGCCGGCCGCACCGCCGGGCCGGGTGAGGAGCTTCCGCTGGGCTTCTTCGACGCGGTCGATGTCACGGCCTCCGTCTCCGGCGCCCCCAACTCCGTTGTCACCCTCTACACGGAGTGGGGGATCATGGCATCGGCCTCCATCGGCGCCGGCGGCTCCGGACAACTGCATTGGCGCGGCTGGGGCAAGGCCTCACTGTTCGCCCGCGCCGAAGTGCGCCGCCTGCAGCCCGGCTCCAGCACGCTCGATCAGATGGTGGCCATCACCAACCCCGTCTGGTTCTACAGCGCGAACCGTCCGCCCTACGCCATCGAGAAGCGCGTCCTGTTCCAGAGCGCCCGCACGCCGGACGGAACCTGGAGCAGTATGAGGCCTCTGCACGGTGCCGGGAGCGACCCCACCTTCGCCGGAATCCAGGTCTCCGCCGCAGGCATGCCCGACGGGTCCGTACAGATCCTCGGACTCAAACCCGACAACAGCGTCTGGATCGCCACCCTCAAGGGCTCCGCCATGTCCCGGCCGTGGCAGCGCCTGGACGGCCCCGGCCCGCAGAACGGCTTCACCGCACGCGAAGCGGCCATCACGGCCCTGCCCGACGGAACCAGCCAGCTCGTGGCCACCAGTATGGACGGCACGCTGTACCACCAGCAGCGCCGTACCGACGGCACACTGACCGGCTTCCGTCCGGTTCCCGGCTTCACGCCGAACAGCACCTGGGGTGCGACGAAGGTCGCCCTGGCAGGCATGCCCGACGGCTCTGCCCAGATCCTCTCGTACAACACTGACGGCTCCATGTACATGTGCATCCGCCGCAAGGACGGATCCTGGACATCTTGGTCCCGGCTGGCCGGGTTCGGCGGGGCACCCACGTTTTCCGGCCCGGCCTTGGCCATCACGAGCCTGCCCGACGGCTCCTCCCAAGTCGTGGCGATCGGACTCGACGGATGTGTCTACCACCAGGTGCGCCATCCCGACGGTCGGTGGGACGGCTTCGCCCCTCCTGCGGGCGTCAACTCGAACAGAATGGGCGCCAGCAGCATCGACATCGCGGGTTTGCCCGACGGGTCGGCGCAGGTGGTCGTCGTCGGCCGCGACGGCAACGTCTGGCACAACATCAGGCAGGACAACCTCTCCTGGACCGGCTTCACTCAGGTCGCCGGCCCGAGCGGAATCGACCCGTTCCCTGCCGGCCAGATCCGTATCACCGCCCTGTCGGACGGCACCGCACAGGTCCTGGGCATCAGTGGCGGCTAGCAAGCCGGGGGGCCGGCGCGCCTGACGGGGCTGACCTGGCGGACACCCAGGCGTGAGGATGAGCCTCCTGCTCCTGCTGCCGTCATGGGGCCGCCGGCTGTTGCTTCCTGAGCCTTCAGCCTCCGGCAATCCAACTGCTTACTAGGGTGCTGGTACCAGCCACGGCGGTGCCGGCACCGCAGCACGGCAACACCCTCCGCCAGGGCGTCGGAGGGTGGCGTATGCCGGGGCGTGATGCCCGGCGGATCGCATTGCGGGCCGATGCCGGGAGGTACCGGGAGGTACCGCGGAATCATACGTCCGCATTGAGTCTGTCAAGCCCCGAATTGCCGTCGCTTTGTTTGTTTCTTGTGTTGAGTGAATCTGGTTTCAGGCAAATCGCCGGGTCGTCGCATCGAGATGACGCAAACAGACGACAGAAACCTCTGCTTTCACTCGACCGATGAGAAACTCATGGCTGTCAATATTCGCACCCAGATCCCCCGCATTGTCGGCGCTTCCTTCGTAGCTGCGATTCTCGCCGGAACGGCGGGAGTAGTGGGCGCTCAAGTGGCTCCTCAGACGGCGAAGGCCGCGCCGAGCGTGGTACAGGACGCCAACCAGACCAACGTGAACCAGGTTGGCGGTCGGGCCAATCAGGCGAACGTGAACCAGGGTGGGAAGGACGTCAACCAGGCCAACGTGAACCAGGGCGGCGACGACGCCAACCAGGCCAACGTGAACCAGTAGTGACCTTGGTCGGGGGCTGGGCAGGCACCCCTGCTGACCACTCCTCGACGACGGGACCCGCCACAGGATCGTGGCGGGTTTCGTCGTGTCCGGGTTTCCGGGGCCGCACGGCCCGCTGCGGCTGTGGAGTCTTGTCTGCTGGGGTGCACGGTGTGCCGCACAGAGCGGCCACGGACGGGTGAGTACGGTCCGCCGTCGTGCGTCAAGTCCCGAAAGGCAGTGTCGTGACGTGGTAGGCCCGGCCGGGGCTTACTTGATGCACGGGCTCAACCAGAGTGTGCGGGCCGTCCGGGACAGCCTCGGCGGCGCGGTCTGCGGTACATGAATCCCGCTGTCGAAACCCGTCCACGGAATTCCGCGAGCGGAATGCGACACCCCTGGTCATTCAATATCACGAAGGAAACTCTTGTGTCTCGTATATCGAACAGTCGGCGTCTGGTCATGCTTGCCACCTCCACCGCGTTGGCGATAGGGGGCGTGATGCTGCCCGCCAGCGCATTCGCCTCGACGCCGCACACCGGCGTCGCCGAGGCGGCGGCCAGTCACACCGACCACGTCAAGGGCGACAAGGGAGGAAAGGACAAAAAGAGCAAGAGTAAGGACGCGAAGGGGAATAGGAACGGCAAGCGGAAGAGCAAGCCCAAGGACATCAAGAACATGCCGGGCTGCCATTTCTACAAGAACGAAGTCTTTTGCAAGGTGGATCCCGGTAAGCCTGCCCCCGGTAAGCCGGACCCGGGTAAGCCGGACCCGGGTAAGCCGGACCCGGGTAAGCCGGACCCGGGTAAGCCGGACCCGGGTAAGCCCGATCCGGGTAAGCCGGACCCGGGTAAGCCTCCGGTGGACCCGCCCAAGTAGGAACGGCCGCTCTTGCTGCAGCCTCGGCCGATGGCTGCGGCGGTCATGTGAATCGGTCGAGAGCCCGAGCCCCGCGGTCACGCCGGGGCTCGGGTCTTCGCTGTGCTGCGTCCTTGGGGATACGGGGTGTGGCGGACGACCGGGAAGGTGCCGGTCAGCCCCCTACGAACGCCTACGTCGGAGAGCCCGACACCCACTGCCGCGGGCGTCCGTCACTGCACAGCTAGTGCCAGCAGGTGGCACTGCCGCCATCCGACTCGGTGCCGACCGAAACCTCATAGGCGATGCCCTTGCCCACCTTGGGCGCGGGGGAGAAGCCGTCGGTGCGGAAGTCGACCGTGAGGAGCAGGCGACGGCCCTGGGTGGTCCTGGTCCAGCAGGCGCCCTCCACGGTGGCGGGCGGCGCATCGGGATCGGGGTCCCGCTCGGGGTGCCAGCCGGCCGCGTCGGCTGTCTTGGTGTAGTGGGCGATGACGGCGTCGGGCTTGCCAGGGTAGGCATACAGACGGTCGGCGTGCAGCCATGGCTGTCCGCTGCTGTCGTCGTCGCATCCGGTGGTCACGCCCAGGCCGCGGTAGTTGGCGGGTGCCGAGGCGCCGGAAGGTGCCCAGCCGAGCAGTGGCTGTGCGGCCAGCCGCTTGAGTTCGGCGGACGTGCCATCGCAGCCGCCGCCGACGGCGGAACATGCGCCGAGGAAGGCGGCCGGCAGCAGGAGTGCCGCCGCCAGCCCGACGCGGGCGGACGGTGTTGTGGGGGACAACGGTGCTCCTCGAAATTCGGGATGTGGTGGCCGGGCGCGGCTCCCAGGGGAGGTCCGCGCTCGGCTTGTGGATCGTTCGGATCACTGGGGGCGCCGGTGGCGGCTACCCCCAGAGGTAGCCGTACCGGTACAGATAGCTGCCGACCGAGTAGAGACTCAGGGACAGAATGCCGGACAGGTAGATCACGAACATGCAGTTCGAATAACCCAGGCTCATGCACGCCTTGGCCTCGTGACACTCCTTGTTGCACCGTCCGTCCAGGTCGTAGCTGTTGACGGGGTCGTCGCTGCCGTATTCGTAGGCGTTGGCACTGCCGCCGGGGACCGGGTCGGTGGACAGGAAGCGTCCGGTGGTGGGGTCGTACAGCCGCACTCCCATGAGGGTGAGCCCGATGACGGTCTCGTCGGAGCGCTGCTTGCCGCCGAGCCATGAGTACCGCGCGGACGGCTGGCCCGCCCTGGGGTTGCCGTACTCGTCGGCGTCCAGGACAGTCGGCGCGACCGAGCTGTCCGTGGGCAGCTGCAGGGTGATGTCCCCGCGCAGGTTCGCCAGCTGAAGTACTACGCCCCCGGTCTTGGTGGTGGTGGCGAGATTGCCGTCGGCGCCGTCGATGTCGCGGGTGACGGTGCCTGCGGTGTCTTCGGTGATCCACCGGGGGCTGTCGTCGTCCGAGCCGTAGTGGTTCACCTTGGCCGAGGTCTGGGACCAGGAGCCCGAGGAGTTGCTCTCGGTGGTCCAGGACCGCAGGCGCAGGGTGGAGTCCACTGCCCAGGTCTGCCGTCGGCTGCCGGCCGGCAGGTCGGCTCGCCGCTTCGCCGGGACTGTGTCCTGCGTGGGGAGATGGACGATTCGCCTGTTGGCGGCACATGGGCGGAAGAGGGCGACGGCGCCGAACTCGGCAACGCTCTCGTGGCGTCTTCACGATGTTGCGCCGCGCCAAGCTCATGGTCGACGCCGTCCCCGCCGAGTCCTCGAATCCGCAGAATACTCCGGGGTTTTGGCCGGTGGCACGGTCTCACCGAGGCACCAGGGGTCCATCGGGCGTACGCCCCGTGCGTCCGATGATCACCTTGACTCGCCGGAAACCTCGTGGTGTTCGCGGATGGCGGGTGAGGAACGCGCCTGGTCGGCCGGGACCACATGGGGCCGGATGCGAGGCCGCCCCCGCGGGCGGGGATGCCAAGCGTCTCCCGTTCGGTTGGTTTGACCGTCTGTTAGCGTGCACGGGTGGAAGATCTGGGACTCGTGGCTTGGCCGCCTGCGCCGATCAGGACCGACCGGCTCGTGCTCCGTGAGCCCGGGGCGCGGGACCGGGCGGCGTTCATCGAACTGCTCGCCTCGCCAGAGGTGCACACCTACCTCGGCGGTCCCCGCCCGCGTGACGAGCTTGAGCGCGAGACGCCCGAGGTGCCCGAGCGGTGGCCCGGGAGTTTCGTCGTTGATCTCGACGGGGCGATGATCGGCCAGATCCTGCTCAGGAGAGCAACCGGGCACCGTCGCCCGGCTGCCGTGGGCAAGGCCGATCTCGGCTACCTGTTCCTGCCGCGGGCGTGGGGATTCGGGTACGCCGCCGAGGCGTGCGCGGCGGCACTCGGCTGGTTCGTCGGCGTCCTTCCCGGCGAGCCGGTGGTGCTCGCCACCCAGACCGCCAACGTCGGCTCGATGCGCCTGGCGGCGAAGCTGGGGTTCACCGAGGTAGAGCGGTTCGAGGCATGGGGCGCCGAGCAGTGGCTCGGCATGTGGTCCCCGGTCACGTTGTCCAGTTGAGTTCGTGACGGAACCGCCGGAGAGTACCCGCCCGTCCAAGCGCGCGGGCGGCCTGCAACCGCGACTTGCCCGCGCGCATGGCCGGGCATCACCTCTGCGCTGTTTCGTTCGGATCGTCTGATCGTTGGTTCAGGTGTGCCGTTGAGCGACGTGCAGTGGGCGCGGGTCGAGCCGCTGTTGCCGGTCCGGACACCCAGGCGGGGTGGGTGCCGGCGGGATCACGCCGAGGTGATCGATGTGATCGCCTGGAAGTTCCGACAGGGCCGCATCGGCTGCGCCTGCTGGAGCAGTACGGGCACTGGCGCGGGGTCTGCAACCGGTTGCGGATGCGGGCCATTGACGGCACCTGGGAGCGTGTCGTCACCGCATTGATGGCTCAGGCCGACACCGCTGTAGGCGGGCTGGGCGTCCGAGAGCGCGGGGCGCACCCCGGACCAGGCGCCGTCCGCGCCGACGACCAGGTCGAATTCTTCGGCGGTGCCGCGGGTGAATTCCAGGCGGACGCAGGCGTTGGGCAACGGGACGGTCTTCTCGACCGAGTGGCCCCAGCGCACGGTGCCCGGGGTGGGGGAGTTGAGCAGCAGGGTGCGCAGCTGTCCTCGGTCGATTTCCGGGGGCACTGGTGTCGCCGGACTCGGGCTGGTGGTGGCGCAGCAGATGGGCGGACCGGTCCATGAGGCGCAGTTCCTGGCCCTCGGGCCGGGAGAGCGCGAGGAATTGGTCCAGAAGGCCGGCGGCGCGCAGGCCCACCTGCCCGGTGTCGGCACGGATGTCGTGGGTGCCGTCCTGAGAACGTGAGGCGGGAGTGGCCTCGCGCTCCAAGACGGTGACGGGTATGCCGTGCTGCTGCAGGGCGCGGGCGCAGACGAGGTCGCCGGGGCCGCTGCCGACGATCGTGATGCGGGGGGACATGGGGGTGCACCGATCAGAGGAGGCGTGGGTGCGGGGGAGCCGGTGGTACCGGGTCCGGGCCGGCGCCCCGGAGCCCAAAGCGTATTGCAGCAGGCCTGAGTGACGGCACCGTTCTACGGGCGCCCGTCGGCAACGGTATGACGGGTCGTCGTGAGTTCGGCCGGCTTAACCCAGGCGGGCTGGTGCCCCAACTGTCGTGAGGAGAGCGGCCGTTTCGGGATCGGGGCCGTTGCCCGCCCACTCCAAGGGGGAGCGGCCCTTGCCCTGATCCTCACGACGGTTCGGATCGGCCCCGTGCGCCAACAATGCGCGCACCGTCTCCGTGTGCCCCCAGCAGGCGGCGGCGCACAACGGCGTGCCCTCCGAGCCGAGTCCGCGGCTCTCGGTGTCCGGGGAGGCCCCGGCCATCAGGAGCAGACGTGCGATCTCGGCTTCGCCGCTCACCGATGCCGCATAGAGCGGGGTGGTGCCCTCACGGTCGCCTCGCTCTGGGTCGGCTCCCGCCCGCAGCAGTGCCTTCACACGGGCGGTATCACCGATCTGAATTGCCTCGAGCAGATCCCGGGAGAGCTTCTTGCGCTGCCGCTGGTTCACAGGAGGCGAGGCTAGCGACCGGGTAGGTGGCGGGGCCACTCATATTCCCGCGTCGACGGCTACGACCAGCACCGTCGCCGCACGACAGGGCCCAGTACGAAGGCGACCTCGCGCGGGCCGCAGCGGACCGCAACTGGGAAGAGCCGGTGGACTCCGTCAAATTCCTACGGGTACGAGTTGTTCGTCACCCACGACCAGTCCGCGGCGGAGCGGGTACGGCGGCTCGCGGCCACGCATTCTGGCGGACGACCGGCGGAAGACTGCTGAGCTTCGAGAACGGTGAGGACCGGGGCCTCGGGATTCTTGGTGCCTGTTCCTCTTCCTCGCACGGCAGTGTGCGGTATTACGCGTTCCAAGAACGCGTGCACAGGACGAGGCGGTAGCCGTCCGAGTCCGCGATCGTCACTCCGTACTGGTCCCAGTACGGATTGTGTGCGGCGACTCTGGTTCCCCCTGCGGCCAGGAGACGTTCGATCTGCTCCTCGGTGATGGGAGCGCCGAGGTAGACGACGAAGAGGTCGTCCACGGTGGGGGTGGGCTCGATCGGGTTCTCCGGATCGTGGGTGATCTCGAAGTGCCATGTCCCGGCGGGCGGGCCGACCATGAGCAGGTCGTGTTCGCCGGAGACGCGCTCTGTGGTCCGCCACAGGACATCGAGCCCGAGCCCTTCGACGTAGAAGCGTTCGGCGGCGGCGAGGTCCCGGGACGGGCGCGCCATCCTGATCTGGGTGGAGGAGTTGATCATGTGGAATTCTCCCATACGGCTCCGTGTGGCGGGCCTGACGAAGGGGGGTGGTCGCACGGGCTCGGAGGCTTCGAGATACCTGGTGCGTACGGCAGTTGAAGTGCGAGGCCGGAGCGTACACGCGGGCTGGGCGCAGAGGGTGCCCCTCAGCACGAGGTGGACACGACAGGCACCCTTGCTCCCCGCGTACGGATCGTGAGGTCAGCGGCGGGCGAGTTCCTGCTGCCAGACGGGGCTCTCGAAGTAGTGGTTGTCGAACTGCTCGGAGCTGTCGCGGATGTCCTGTACGGAGGCCTCGCCCCGGTAGACCCGCTCCAGCAGCCGGTAGTAGTCGAACCGGTCCATTCCCGGAGTGAAGACGACGAGCATCTCGGCCTCGCTGTCCGGGGCCGGCGCGAAGGCGTGCGGCACGGTCGGCGGGACGGTCAGGAAGTCGCCCTGGCCGAGCGTGAGGATCTGGTCGTCGAGCAGGATCCGCATGGATCCGTTGAGCACATAGAACATTTCGGTGGCTCGGGTGTGGAAGTGCGCGGGGGCACCGGGTGAGCCCTTGTGCAGGGTCGCGCGGTTGGCGGTCAGTGCACCGCCGGTGGCGTTCGCGTCGGCCAGCAGCGTGATCAGGCTGGTCGCTCCGTCCTGCAGTGTCTCGGCCTCGTCGGCGCGGACGAGGACGGGCTTCGAGGCACTGGTGAACGTCATGGTCACTCCTGGGTCTTGGTAGATCCGTCGGCCGGTGTTCCCGGCGACACCACTGAATCTATGCTCTGGAAAGACCTGGATGCGAGTGCATTTTGGGCGCGAGATCATGGGTCAATCTAGGGCGAGCAGGTTGGGACCGCGCAGCTCATGCGGCCGATGTGGAGTCCGACGTTTTGGAGCGCAGTGGGCGCCCGGTTCGGCGCGAACGCACGCGATCTGTCGCATCGAAGGTTGGCTGAGCGATCGGCAGCGAGGTCGTCAGAGGACGTCGTACGTCAGGTGGGTCGCGGTCGATGTCGAGGTCACGTTCCGCTGCACCAGTGTGCGGGGCGCTCCGCCGATGAACAGTGGCGTCCCGGCGCCCAGCACGACGGGCGCGAGGTGCAGCGTCAGCGCGTCGACGAGCCCGACTTCGAGCGCCGAGCCGATCGTGGCGCCGCCTCCCATGAGGACGACGTCGAGGTCATTGCCGCTGTACGACGACGCCGCCTCGGCACGCTTGCGCGCGACGACGACAGCGTCGGGCAGACCGGTGGTGACGAACGTCCAGTCGAGGTCGGTGAGCCGCACCGATTCCGGCAGGCGGCTCGTCACGACGACGAACGCGGGCTTGCCGACCTCGCCGGCGCCGTAGCCGCACGTGTCGTCCCAGCCGTTCGGCCCGTCGACCACGTCGAAGAGCCGGCGGCCGAGGACGACGGCGCCCGAGCGGGCGGCCGCCTCGCGCAGGACTCGGCGGTCGTCGGGGTCGTCGGAGAACGCCCAGGTGTGCAGGGCCTCGCCGCCGGTACCCAGACCGTTGTCCGGACCCGGGTCGGGTCCGGTGACGAAGCCATCGAGAGAGACCGAGATGTCAGCGATGATTCGAGTCATACCAGGGCAGACCCGATCCGCCGCCCGAACTCATCGCCGGCGTGCCGAGGTCAACGAGAGTCGGGACCGCACCCCCTCGGCCGCTGTCCGCCTCTCCCACCGCAGGGCATCAGGGCGGGTCACTGGCCACATCAGCGGCAGTTTCTTCCGGCAGTCAATGCATTCGACTGCGCATGCCGACCGCCCCGGGGCTCTGGCGTGCCTTGAAAGCAGTGCCGCGTCGATCTGGCAGGCCGTGACGAGTACGGGCCACCTGGACGATGCGTGCGACCGGAGTCCAAGTGGGACTGGCAAGCCTGACACACTGTCGGCGTCGTCGACGAACGTACGTCAGTGATGGTGGCCGTGCCGGCCGAGGGTCTCCACGGGGGTTGCGCCGGGGCGGGTCCACTGCGGTACAGGGCGGCTGGTCGGTCCCCAGGTGGCGTTCCCGTCCGCGTCCGAGCGCCAGTACCAGCAGGCCTGGCCGCCCACCGACGGGTGCCCCTTGCGGGCATCGCCGGTCACGGGCCGGCCCTCGGGGTTGTCCTCCCACGCCTCGCCGCGGCCGTAGGGCGTCATGTCGAGCAGGCCGAGGGACCCGTTGACGCGCTCGTTGCCACGGCCCGTCGTGGAGTAGGTGAGGAACACGCGGTCGCCGTCGCGCAGGAAGCAGGTGAGGTACCCCATGTCGCCGCCGGCCGGCCCGTCCACGTCGCGCACCGAGTACCAGGGCTGGGTGTAGCCCATGAACTCGACATAGGAGGCCACCTCGTCCCAGGGGCCCGTGGTCAGGACGGCGAACGAGACACCGCGGGCGTTGAGATAGACAGCGTCCTTCAGGTGCCAGGCCGTGGTGGTGCAGCCTTCGCACTGTCCCTGGTGCGGCGTGCCGTCGTACCACATGTGCTTGTAGACCACGAGCTCGTCGCGGCCCTGGAACAGGTCCAGGAACGGGACCGGGCCGTCGGGTCCGACAACCTCGACCGTCCCGTCGAACTCCACCATCGGCAGCCGGCGGCGGGCCGCGGCGATGGCGTCCCCCTCGCGGGTATGGGCCTTCTCGCGGATCAGCAGCTCGTCACGGGCGGCCTGCCAGGCGGCCAGGTCGACGACGGGCGGGCGCCCGGGCAGCGCGCCGGTCGGGTCACTCGGCGTGGTCGTCATGGTGTCCTCCGTGGTGTCTCGTGCCGGGCGGTGTTGTACGACGTCCTACGACGTCACCAGAACAGACTCGCGGCCCGGCCGGAACTCATCGCAGCGGGGGCGCCCTCGACGGAGCCTGCACGGATCACATGGGGCCGACAAGTTCACGGACGCGTTCTCCGTCAGCGCAGCAGGGACCGAGGCCGCGAGGCCAGGATCGCCTCGGCCTCGTCACTGATCGTCCGGACCACGTCCGCAGCGGGGCGGACGGCATCGACGAGGGACGCCGACTGACCGTAGAGGATCTCGCCCGTCTCGGGGTCGGGTGCGGCCTCGAAGGGGTTGCTGTCTTTCATGGGCGCGAACTCCTCTTTGCGTTCCCGAAGTGTTGCCTCTCGTCCTGACCACTCATCGGTGAACCGATTACGGCGGACCCGTGTGCCGATGCCCGCCGGCCAGGGAAGCCCCGACACGATGTCGTAGGCCCGCGTCCATACGGTGTCGCTGCCATCGCTCTCGACGATCAGGCGCTTGTGGACATCGTGCACCTCAACCGCCTCGGGCGTTGCGAGAAACGCCGTGCCCAGCCAGGCGCCGTCCGCGCCGGCGGTGAGGACGGCGGCGAGTGTCCGACCGTCGGCAATGCCCCCTGCGGCGAGCACCGGAACATCGGGATAACGCCTCACGATCCCGGCCAGGAACGGCAGCAGGCCCATGGTCCCGGTGTGGCCACCGGCCTCGGTGCCCTGTGCCACGAGGACATCGGTACCCGCGGCGACGGCCGTCTCAGCGTCATCGTAGTTCTGGACTTGGCACATCACCCGGGCTCCCGCGTCCTTGGCGCGAGCAAGCCACGGCCGGGGGTTGGCGAACGACAGCGCGATGATCTCTGGTCGTCCCTCCAGGGCAGCGTCGAAATGCGGCTCGGTGAAGGGGAGGAACGGCGTGATGAAGCCGACTCCGAACGGTCGGTCCGTCGTGGCGCGAATGGTCGCGATCTCGGCGCGGATCCAGTCAGGCCCTTTCCAGGGATGGGTACCCCCGAAGGAGCCGAGCCCGCCGGCGGCGGAAACGGCGGCGGCGAGCGTCCCGCCACTGTGCAAGCTCATGGGGGCGGCCATCACCGGGTAAGTGATACCGAACATTTCGGTAAATCTCGTATGCAACATGGGTCAACGCTAGCTACAACGGTGAGCTCGACCAACTGACAACGCAGCGGGCGGTTCGCCGACTACGCCCGCAACGCTCGCCGAAACTGGCCGTGGCGGGTATTCCATGACGGTCGGTTCTGGACGTCGTCCGAAATGCGGTGTGGAGTGATCTGCGCGCAGGGCGGCAGCCGGTGACAGGCCCTTCGTTCGGTGTCTCGGCGTCGCGTGTGCGCAGCACGCACATGCGGCGGCCGGCTCGCCGTCCGCCCTGGGTTTCCGGCGGGTGCCGCTCAGCCTGATGATTCGCCGGTTCCTCTGCGACAACGGCCTGTGCTCCCGCGAGACCCGTGGCGGAACAGATGTCGTGCCTGATCACCCCGTACCAGCGCCGGACGGTCACCGCGGTCGCCGCAGGAGACCTGCTCCGCCTGGCCGGGCCGAGCCTCTCCTCGCCTTCCCCGGAGTCAGAACGGCATGATGCCGGTCTGCGGCCAGTACACGCCGGCCGACATTCGGCGATCTTCCTGGGCCACGCCAGTCCGGAGGCCGCGACTGCAGTCACCACTGCACGTTTCTACCTATATTTGCGCCTTATGAAGGTATTTGGTTGGAGCGGTGCACGCTGGTCGGACAGGGTGCGCCAGGATCCGGCGCTGGGTTCACCGCTGCTCCTGACAGCGCTCCTTGTCGCCCTCGCGGTGTTGACGCCGCCCGAAGTGCCCGTCACCCGGCTGCTCCCGACCGCGCCCGCCCTCGCGGCGGCACTGTGGCCAGTTGGACCCACGCTGCTCCTCGGGCTGGCTTGTCTGGTGGGGGTCACGGTCTACGCTGTCATGTCGCCCGACCATTCGGTCCTGTTCACTGCAGCAGCCGTCGGAGCGGTCACCGTGGCCGCCGCATACGCCAGCCACCTGCGGCTGCAGCGTGAGGGAACGCTCACCGAGGTCCGCACCGTGGCCGACGCCACGCAGAAGGTTTTGCTGCGCCCCATCCCGCGCCGTGTCGGGCCCTTGGAGATCGGCAGCCTGTACCTGACCGCCACCCCGTACGCGCGGGTGGGTGGGGACTTCTATGCCCTGGCCAACACGCGGCACGGAATCCGCCTGGTCATCGGCGATGTCCGCGGCAAAGGACTGCCCGCTCTCGCAGTGGCCTCGGCCTTGCTCGGCTCGTTCAGGGAAGCAGCCTACGAGGCCGCCGACCTCAACCAGCTAGCCAAGCGCTTGGAGGCCACGCTGCTCCGCGACGACGCTGCCGCCCTCGCCCAAGGAGACCCCGCCGAACTCTTCGCCACCGCCGTACTCGCGGAAATCCCCCGCCACGGCAGCCACGCCACGATCCTCAGCTGCGGCCACCCCCCACCCCTGCTCGGGCGTCACGGCAGCATCCACATCCTCGACACAGACGATCCCGCCCCGCCCCTGAACCTCGGCGGCATGATCACCGTCACCTGCCGCCCCCGGCGTTTTCTCTTTCTGGCCGGTGACCAACTGCTGCTCTACACCGACGGCGTCAGCGAAACCCGCGACGCAACCGGAGCGTTCTTCCCGCTCGCCACCTGGGCCAGAACACAGCTGACCACACCACCCAGGCAAGTCCTGAACAACCTCCACCACGCCCTGCTCAAACACAGCGGCAACAACCTCAACGACGACATCGCCGCCATCGCCATCCTCAAAACCACCTGACCGCATGGCGCAACGCGGGCTACCCCCCTCGCAGGGCCACCTGGCGACTCGCACACACGACTGGATTCAGTGGGGCGCGGACCTCTGGAGGGTGATCGGCATGGTTTCACAGCCGCCCAGTCGGGGGGTGGGTCAAGAGGCGTCGGCGTAGGCGAGATGGGTGCCGCAGACGATGCAGCGGAAGAGCATGGCGCTTGCTCCATCACCGAGGTGCGTCAGGAACTGCTCCAGCTGGGGATGCATCGTGCCAGCCGCCCATACGCAGGTCGAGCCGGAGCTGGTCGAGGGCCTCGGGATGGGCTGCCAGCTCGGTGTACCCGACCTCGCCGATGAAGGCGGCCGCGTCCTGGCGCCCTGAATCGTCCCCATCCCGGCGGTGCGTATCGAGTTTTGGGACACGCTTTACGCGACGCATGCAACTGCGGCCCACTCCCTCGCTGTCTGACAGGGAGTCGGGCCCGTCAGGGCCGAAGAGCGAGAGAGCGGGGCAGGTCGTGGGACGGGGCAAGGGCGGCATAGGGATCGCACTCGTCGTAGGTGCGATGCTGGTGGGCGCGAGTGCCTGCGGCACGGGCGGCAGCGACAAGGCGAGCGGGGACGACACGAAGGCGTCGGGCAAGCCGAGTGCGAGCGCTTCTCCGTCACCGACGAAGCCCGCGGGCCCGCCGATGCTGCTGGAGACGATCACCCCGCAGACGGGAACCACGGTCGGCGTGGCCATGCCGATCTCGGTGGTCTTCACGAACCCGGTGGCGGCAAAGGCACGGGCCGCGGTGGAGAAGCACATGAAGGTGAGCGCCTCGCAGCCGGTGGCCGGGGCCTGGCACTGGTTCGGCGACAAGCGCGCCGACTGGCGGCCGAAGACGTACTGGCCCTCCGGCACGAAGGTGAAGATCGACGCTGACATGAAGGGCGTCAGCAACGGCAACGGGCGCTACGGCGTGCGCACCTACACGCACACCTTCACGATCGGCGACGACGTGCGCGCGGATGTCTCGGTGACCGGCCACACCATGAAGGTGTCCCGGAACGGCAAGGCGGTGCGCACCCTGTCGATCAATGCGGGCAGCGCTCAGTATCCGACGTGGAACGGCACGATGGCCGTCATCGACAAGCAGGAGAAGGTCCACATGACCTCCTGCAGCGTCGGCATCAGCTGCGACAAGGACAGCCCCAACTACTACGACCTGACGCTGCCCTGGGACGTCCACCTGACCCAGTCCGGCACGTACGTGCACTACTCGACCGGCGACCCCACTCCGGGCAGCGGCAGCGCCCGCGGCTCGCACGGCTGCGTCCACCTGTCCCTGTCGGACGCCAAGTGGTTCTACGGCCAGGTCAAGCAGGGCGACCCCGTCACCATCACCGGCTCGCCCCGTGCAAAGGCCCCGGCCGACAACGGCTACGCCGCCTTCAACCTGGGATGGGACCAGTGGCTCGCCGGCAGCGCGTCCGGGGAGGGGACGACCGCGACGCTGTGATGCGCTGCCGCGGCGGCGCCACTCAGCACTCGATGATGACCGCGGGGGCCACCGTTCCGCTCGCCCTTCGGGCTGATCGGAAACGGCTGGCCCTCCGGCACACCCCACTCGTCCAACCGCGGGCCGAAGTCAGGGAACGGCGCACTGGATTCCCGTATGAGCGCCGTCGCTTCGCGTGGCCACACCTGCTCCCGGCGAGCGAGCCGCAGGTCTCGGAATTGCGGCACCGGCCGACCGGTGGCATCAAGCCCCCGATGTCGATCGCTCGGTGCATGACACCAAGTCGTCGCCGGCCGGCCGACGCTGCGGCGTTGGCCCGCCGTCCGCTGTCCGCGATCCCTCGGCCGCCGTTCAGCTCTGCATGAAGTCGATCTTGACGTCAAGACAGAGCAGGTCGTCATCCTCGAGGGTGCAGCCACGTACGGCCACGGAGGACTTGGCCCGGGGGATCTCCCTCTCGAGCTGCTTGGCGGGGGTCAGCACCAACGGGGCCCTTCCAGGTGGATCCGTCGGCAACGCCTGCGTCGGTGGTGAGCGTCCAGCCGGAGACATCCCCTCCGCGCAACGCCTCGAACAGGTCGTACCGCCTCTGGAGCAGCTTGACGAGACCCAGCTTGACCATGACGCCCAGGTAGGCGCCGTCCTTGATCTCCTCTTGCGCGACGGCCTTGATGGTCGCCTTCCACTCGCTGCCCGGCCTCAGTGAATCCGGGGTGCTGGTGATGCTCTGGATCAACAGTGGGTAACCCGGCAGACCGCAGTCGGTGTAGCTCCAATGTGCCATTCACAGTGCGTAATCGGCGAGGTTCCATGCGTGCCTGGCGGTGGAGTCCCCGCGGAGGACAGCCCTGGCGCCAAGGTGTCACCTTCATGGTCGTGGCTGTGGTCGGCGTGTTGCGCAGACCCGTCCGCCGGTCGCCTACGGGTGCGATGCCGAACGGTGCGGCGATCTATGTGTTCGACGTCCCTTCGGGGCCGGCGAGGTCCTGCTCCGCCCAGATGGTCTTGCCGCTGTCGTGGTAGCGGGTACCCCAGCGCCGGGAGCACTGCGCGACGAGGAAGAGACCGCGTCCGCCCTCGTCCGTGGCGGCGGCCCGGCGGATATGGGGTGAGGTGCTGCTCGCATCACTGACCTCGCAGATCAGCATCAGATCGCGGATGAGCCGGAGCCGGATCGGCGGGCCGCCATAACGGATGGCGTTGGTGACCAGCTCGCTGACGATGAGTTCGGTGGTGAAGGCCAGGTCCTCCAGACCCCACAGCTGCAGCTGGTGCAGGGCCAGCGAGCGGGTGTCGGCGACGGCGCCGGGATCGTCGGGCACGTCCCACGTGGCGACCTGAGCCGCTGGGAGACCGCGCGTACGGGCTAGGAGCAGCGCCACGTCGTTGTGCGGGGCCAGACGGGACGTCGACACGTCGGCGAGAGCCTGGCAGATCTCTTCTGGGGGCAGACTGTCCTGAGTGATGATCGCGTGGAGAAGTGCGTTCAGCGCATGGTCGGCGTCTTTGCCATCAAGGAGGCCGCGGGTGTGGAGCAGGAGGGTGCTGCTCTCGGCAAGCTCGATCTCGAGAGGCTCAAAGACGGGGTCGCCCAGCCCGAGCGGCTGGTTGGGCGGCAGCTCGGGGAAACGTACCTGACGAGCCGGTTCAGCGATTGCCGGCGGGGCATGACCGGCGCTCGCCAGGACACAGCGCCGCGACACCGGGTCGTAGATCGCGTACAGGCAGGTTGCACCGACGAGTCTGTCCATGATGGAAGCGGATCCCGAGGTGCGGGCGCGCTCGACCAGCCGAGGCACCATGGCATCGAGCCGGGCGAGCACCTCTTCGGGAGCCAGATCCAGCTGTGCAAGGGTACGGACGGCGGAACAGATCTGCCCCGCGCAGGCCGCGGCCGCGACGCCCTCCCCGGGTACATCGCCGATGGCGAGAGCGACGCGGGCGCCGGACAGCGGGATCACGTCGAACCAGCAGGCGCCCACCCCGGGGTGCGCACGGGCGGGCTGATAGCAGTGCGCGACATGGATCGCGCTCTGCGCGGGCACGTTTTGCGGAAACATGCTCTGCCGAAGGGTGACGGCGGCGGTCCGCTCACCGGTGTAGCGGCGGGCGTTGTCCACGCAGACGGCCGCCCGGGCCACCAGATCCTGCACCAGCACCAGGTCCTCGGGCTCGAAGGCGGCCGGGCGGGCCGCCGTGCGGTACAGGTGCGCCACACCGAGGACGGTGTCCCGGGCCCGAAGGGGCACCACCATGAGGGAATGCGTCCCGTGTGCCAGCAGCGTTTGCGCCCTGGGATCGGAGGAGTCGCGGATCCAGTCGGACTCCGGGTCGATCACCGGGACGAGCACGGGCTCTCCGCTGAGGAGACTGCGAGCGTGCGGCGTGGCGGCGGAAAAGTTTTGGACATCACCGATCCGATGCAGCCCCTGGGCGATGGCCGGCGCGGTGGCCTTGCGTGCGGTCAGACGCAGCACGCCTCCGCCACTACCGGGAGGTACAGGTTCTTCGCCTGCCACCACGCCGTCCAGGAGATCGACCGTGGCCAGGTCGGCCAGGCGCGGGACAAGGACGTCGGCCAGCTCCCCGGCGGTGCGTGTGACGTCGAGTGTCGTGCCGATGCGGGTCGCGGCCTCATCGAGCAGGGCCAGACGCTCCCGGGCGCGATGGTGGTCGGTGATGTCGGTGACCATGTCGGTGACGCCCAGCGTCCGGCCGTCCGGTCCCGTCAGCGCGAACGACGACGCCACCCAGACACGATCCGTGGCGGGGTCGGCAGGGGTGCGCCCGTGATGCTCGGTGCCGGCGACGGGCAGACCTGTCTCCAGAACCTTGGTGAGACGGCTCTCGATGGAGGCGGTGTCGATATCGGGCAGCACCTCGCCGAGCCGGTGACCGAGCAACTGGGCGTTGGGAATTCCGTGGATGCTCTCCAGAGCGGGATTGGCTCGTACGACGCGTAGCCGGGAGTCGTACACAGCCACACCGATCGGTGACTGGGTGAACAGCGCGTCCAGGATCGCGAGGTCCTCCTCGCGTGGAAGCAGCCGCTCGGGCGTCACTCCGTCAGAGTCGTCAGCGGATGATTCAGCCGGAATCCTCATCTCCATGGTCCCGTCAGTCGGCCGCCATCGCCAATGCCCGACGAGTCCGATGCTCCCTTTTCACCGAGCCTTGTGAAACCCCGGCACACCGCCCGAAGAGAACTCCACGGGCAGGCAGTCCCCAAATTTCCGGGACCTTTTGGCATGTCCTGGACGCACCTCGGACTCGTTTCCGACATCTCATTCACGTTAAGCACGGACGGCCGGCCTTCGCGCGGTGGCAGCAGCTTCCCCCTCCCCGCCGTGATCTGCAGACGCGGGGCATTGCGAGGCACTCGTGCCGGGTGCCCCAGTCGGCCATCCTCTGCGCGGGCACTTGATGGAGGACTGGAGAAGGGCGGCGGAAACGTCCCCGCCTGGTGAACGTGGATCGGCCCGTGAGTACAGTGCTTGGCCTGCTGCGATGCCCGCTCCCGCAGCGAATTCCTCGGCCTCACGGGAAAGGGCAGCGCCACCGGAACCAACCCCCGACCGCACAGGAAGTCGAGCACGTACTTCGCCACCTCCGATGGGCCGAGGTGTCGAGCCGGTCGTCGGCGTGGATGACGACGTCGGCGCGGGGGACGTCGTCGAGCAGCCGGGGTGGGAGCGCCTTGGCGAGCCGTGGCAGCTGGGTGTCGGAGGGGGCAGGAGTCGCACGGAGCGACGGTGGCCGTCCAGCTGCCCGGACCCCACGGACACCGCGCCGGTCAGCGCTCCTGGGCGGTCGGCCGCACCATGATCTCGTTGATCGCGACGTGCGCAGGCTGGGTGACCATGAAGGCGACGGTCCGGGCGATGTCCTCGGCCCGGAGCCAGCTGTCCTGCGGCAGACCGTGGGTCACGGACGTCTGTCTGCCGCCGATGGTCATCTCCGTCTCGGTCATGCCCGGTTCGACGAGACCGACCCGGACGCCCCGCCCGGTCACCTCCTGGCGGAGCGCCTCGCTGAAGACGCACACCGCATGTTTGGTGGCCGAGTAGACGCTGTTGTCCTTGCGGGGGACTCGGCCGGAGATCGAGCTGACGTTTACCAGGTCGGCGACACCCCGGGGTCCCGTGTCCGCCGCGTGCAGCAGGTGCGGGAGCGCGGCGTGGGACATCCGCAGTACCGCCCTGAGGTTGAGGTCGACCATCCGGTCCCAGTCCTCGGGGTCGCTGTCCAGCGCCGGGCTCGGCATGCTGAAGCCGGCGTTGTTCACGAGGACGTCGAGCCTGCCGAAGCGGTCCACGGTCTGCACGACGGCCCCGGCCGCCTGCGCGGCGTCTCGGAGATCGGCGGTCACCGCGAGGACCGCACCACCACCCCGCTCCCCGAGGGCCGCGGCGAGCTCCGCCAGCCGGTCCGTGCGGCGGGCGACCAGGGCGAGCGCGAAGCCTTCCCGAGCCAGCGCCCGGGCCGTCGCGGCACCGATGCCACTGGACGCCCCGGTCACCAGCGCCACGCCGCCCGACAGACCGCCACCCGCCGCGGATCCGTCCCGGTCCGTCGTACGGGCATTCCTGGTCTCCTGGGTGCCGTCCATGGTGATGGCGTTCCTCCCCCGCTCGTGTTCCGTCGGCTCGATGGCGACCGAGTCCGGTGCCGGAACGAGTCGTACCCGAAGGCCCGCCGAATCCTTCCTTTCCTGGGCCGTCCGGCGGGCTGGGCGCCGGCCCGCCACCCCTTTTGTTCGCCCGAACGGGGGGCGGGAGCGTGAGGACAGGTACCAGCTCGCCGGACGGCCGCTACTGAGGGTTTCGGCCCAGGGTGACGGGGAGCTCGCCGGTGGGTGTGTCCGGGTGTCGTGCGGTATCCCGATGGGGGCGGGCTGTCCGTGCAGCAGCGGGCTCAGCGGGAGCAAGTGCGCTTCGAGGGTGTTGAGTTTTTCGGTCAAGGGGCGACGCCGACGCATGCCGGGAGTGGCCGGCCTCCTAGCTGGAGAAGTGGCCGGCCTCGCATGGCTGAGTGGAGGACCGGCGATGGAGGCTCGCCCGCATCACCGCGGTGATCGCCCGGCGCAGAGCCGGCGACCTGCGCCAGATGGCCTGGAGCGTGCGTGCGGGCCCCGCAGCGCCGGGCGGCCGAATGCGACGAGGACGCGGTGGCCACGTGGATCAAAGAAACAGAGCCGCAGGTGGAAAGACGGTGAGGGCCCAGGACGCGTGGCTGTGCTTCGCGGTCGGCTCGGGGCAAGAGCTGCGACCCCCGAAGGCGCGGACCGGTCCCTGCGCGGGCACACGGCCGTGGTCACGGTCCGCGCCGTCGGCTTGAGGTGTATCTCCCCGGCCGGTCCGGTCTGCCGCAAGGCCCGTCAGCGGACCCGGCTGATCTTCCACAACTGGTGCACCACGGCCGCAAGGACGAGAAGAAGGGCTTTCGGGAGAAGGACCTCGCTGCCTGGCTGGACGCGGTCCACCAGCAGCTCGGCGGCTCCGTCGTGCTGGTGGGGGACCAAACTGGTGTCGGCCCCCCTGACGTCACACCGAACCGACAACCTCAGCAGCTGGTGCAGTCACCCCGGCGGCCTCCCGAACCCCGGCAGCGAGCACCGCGCACGTGAATGCGATCACAGGGGCCTTCCAGCCCCAGGAGGCGAACACAATCACGGGTACGACGAACATCGAATGGACGGCGGAGACAGCAAACGCCCCCCGCGCCCAACCTCCGCCGATCACCTGCCGACGGACGGCCGCCCAGTGGCGCCACCACAGTCCGGCAGCCACCGCCGCGATGCCGGCCATCACAGCAGCGCTCAGCCGGGCCAGATCAGCATCGGTCACACTGTCAGGGTCTGGTGCGGTCGAGCCGGTCGTGTCGACACTCAGTGCAACCGCAGTCCATGTGAGGGCCGCCGCAGTCAGCAGGGAAGCCAGAACTGCTGCGCGCCACCGGTCCCAACTCATTCCAGAATGCACGGGGTTCGATGTCATGGCTCATTCTAGCCACCGTTCGGAACAGGGACGCGATGGTGGTGCGCCCTGAGAGAACCCTGGATGATTCCGGCGCTGGCTGGAGGAGACCCGGCCGCGTGAAGTCCAGTGCACATTCGGCCATCTATGCGTGCTGGCCCCAGTAGCCGTTGCCCACGCTACTCGGGTAGCCGGCTGGTGAGGTAGTCGGTTCGGGGTGACGGCATGGTGGGCCCGGCGCCAGTTCGATCTTGGCCTCGAAGCGCACTTGCTCCCGCTGAGCCAGCTACTTTGCGGTCAGACCGCCCCACCGGCATACGACATGACACGGGGACACCCACCAGCGAGATCCCGTCACCGTAGCTGAAAACCATGCTGACACCGGGGATCCTCCCGGCTCTGAAGCGAGCCTTCAACTACTCAGTCCACGAAGGCGCGCTGGCGCTGCTGACGGGCCACCAGACACCGCTGGCCGTCCGCCGACCGGGCCGAGCACGGTTGGCCGCCCGGCAGGCCAACCGCGGTGCGTGCGGCCCGGATGCGATCGCCGGCTCAGCGAGGGGCAGACGACGTACCAGTCGAGGATGCGCACTTGAGTGCAGGGCTCGCAGTGGCCGCACCTCCGAAGCCCTGTGGCGAGCAGCTGGCGGGTTCGTCATGGCCGACCGCACGGCGCCGCCTGCCTGCCCGCCCGCCTGTAGCCGGTACCGGCGAGCAGTTGGACGGTGGCCGTGAGCGCAGACCGGAGACGGTCAGGTGGAGTCGCCTGAACGGTCCAGCGCTCTGTCGTGGGGAACCTGTACCGGGGCTGTCAGCTGGTTCTGCTGGTCTCTTCGCTGCGCCGGGCGTCGTGCTGGACCAGGAGGGAGAGCAGTTCCGCCACGGTCAGGTCCGCCTCGGCCGGGTGGCGCAGGATGGTTCCCGGCTGGATCTTGTATGCGTTGGACCGGCCCTCACGGTCGTGGGTGAGGTAACCGTCGGCCTCCAGGTCAGAAATGATCTTCTGGACCGCGCGTTCGGTGAGCCGGCAGTGTGCGGCGATGTCGCGGATGCGGGTCCGTTGATTGCTCGCGATCGCGGCGAGGACCCGGGCGTGGTTGGTGAGGAACGTCCATCCGGTCTGTGGCGCAGGTACTTCTCCCATGCCTCCACGGTAGGACATGCGGTTCACGCATTCGAAAGGATGAAATAATTTTCCGGTATTCCTTGACAGGGAACCGCCGGCGAGCCGAACCTGAGTGGAGGATCAGCGGGCGCCATGGAGGAGGCGGCCATGTTGAAGCAGAGGCTTCCCCGGCAGCGGGCCAGGGCGGGGGGAATAGGGAGCAGACGATCAGTGATGCCATCGCCTGCCGGAGCGGGTGCACTACCGCCGGGTCTCCTGATCGACGCTTCGCCCCGCGGAGGGCGCATGCGCGTGACGATTCGCGGCGAGATCGACATGAGCGCGGAAGCGGCGCTCGAAGCCGCGCTGCAGGACGCCGTCACGCGGAGCACCTATGGGGTGGATCTCGACTTGAGCGGGACAACGTTCTGCGACTGCTCCGGCTTGAATCGCTTCCTGGCTGTACGGCACCGCGCCTTGCCCGCAGGCAAAACGGTGACCATCCAGGCTGCCGGCCCTCTGGTGCAGCGCCTGCTGAGCATCACGGGCACGTGGCCCCTGTTCACGCTTGAGCGCGGGGCCTCGAGCCGGCCGGCAGGCGCCCCCGCTCCGCCGAGCGCAGCATGCGAGGAGGATGCTCTGAACGGTGACGAGGACCTGCGCATGGAGGTCGACCAATTGCGCCGTGCCATGCAGACGCGTCCGGCCATCGACCAGGCGACAGGGATCCTGATGGCCACGTTCGGCCTCAGCGCTCAGGACGCCTGGGACGTGCTGGTCGCGGCCTCCCAGAACACGAACACAAAACTCGCCGTGATCGCTGAGGAACTGGTGGCCACAGTTCAGGGCCAGCCGCTGTCCGAGCCGGTCCAGCAGCAGGTGCGCGCGGCTGTGGCCTCTCTTTGCGGCGACTGCGCACCTTCCGATGAGCTGTCACTGCAACCGCCGGTCCAGAAGGACAACGACGGCGGCCGAGCGGCCGGTGCACCGGACGAGACATAACCCCGGAGTCCCGCACGGGTGACCCGGTCCCTCACTGCAGCGGCCGCACATCGCCTGACAACTCCGCGGAATGGTGCCCCTGGTCTCGAACGAAACGAGGGCAGTTCAAGTGCCTGACGACACCGGCCCGGAGTGTCTGCTGGTGCTCGGTTCTGCTCTTGCTGTCAGTGGCTTTGGGTCATGTGGGCGAGGGTCCGGGTGGCGCTGTCGGGCGCGAAGGCGCTGTCGATTCCCTCGGCGGCGCCTTCGGCTGCTTCCCTGGAGCGGGGCAGCAGAAGGTGCTCGTAAGCGCGGACGGCGTCGTCGACGCCGGTGTTGTTGATGACGGCGTGGGCCAGGTCGGCACCGTCGAGCATGGCGAGATTGGCGCCCATGCCGGAGAACGGCGACATGAGATGGGCGGCGTCGCCCAGGAGGGTGAGGCCGGGGGTGTGCTGCCAGGTGTGGGGGACAGGCAGGGCATACAACGGCCGATTGATGTATCCGGTGTCGGTGTCGGTGATGAAGCCGAGAAGGTCGCGGCTCCAGCCGGTGAATTCCTTGAGCAGTGCTGCGCGTACCGCGCCGGTGTCGGCCAGGTCGAGGCCGGACTTCTGGTACCAGTTCTCGTCGGTGCGCATGCCGATGTAGACGCGGATGTGCTGGTGGCTGTTGCGCTGGGCGATGACGCCCTGGTTGTTGTCGAGAGCCATCATGGTGCCGTTGCCGGTGAGGGAAGCGAGTCCGGAGTGGCGCGTGTCGGCGTCGTCGAGGCCGGTTTCGACGAAGGTGACGCCGGTGTAGACGGGCGTTGCGTCGGAGAGGAGCCTGCGGACTTTCGACCAGGCGCCGTCGGCTCCGATGACGAGATCGGCCTCGGTGGTGGCGCCATCGGCGAAGTGCAGGCGATGGGCGCCTCCGGTGAGGGGTTCGACCTGGGTGAGCTTGTGGCTCCAGCGCACGGTGTCGGGTGTGAGGGCGTCCAGCAGGAGATCCCGAAGCTGGCCGCGGTCGATTTCCGGGTTGCCGTCCTGGGTGTCGGCCTCGGGTGGGACGGCGTCGAACAGGACGCGTGCGTCGCGGCCGACCAGGCGCATCTGTTGGCCTTCGGGGCGGGCCAGTGCCAGGAAGTCCTCCAGTAGTCCGGCTTCGCGCAGGGCGTGTTGGCCTGATTCGGGGTGCATGTCGAGGGTGCCGCCCTGGTTGCGGGCGGTGCGGGAGGCGTCCTGGTCGTGGACGGTGGCGGTGATGCCGTGCCGCTGGAGGATGCGGGCGCAGGTCAGGCCGCCTGGGCCGGCACCGATGATCGCGATGCGGGGCGCGGTGAAGGTGCTCATGGTGGTGCTCCGTTCATGGAGTGGGGTGCTCGGCGCTGGAGGAGAAGAACACTGCGGCCGGGCAGTGCCCAGGCGGCCGGCCATTCCAGAAGAGCACACTCGGTCCAAAAGTGCAACGAGACAACTTATGAATCCGCCTAACCGAAGTGGAGTAGGGTTGAGGCATGGGCGAGACGACTGCGGTGCTCACAGCGGTGGGACAGCGCGAGCACCAGAAGGCCGCAATCCGGCCGTCCCTGGCCGACGTTGCTCTGCGCCACTTCCTTGAACGCGGCTACGACCAGGTCGGTACCGCGACATCGTTGATGCGGCAGATGCGTCCACTACGACTCTTCTCAAGCACGCCCGCGTGGAAGAGGCGCTGGTCTTCGGCGAGGGCGCCGACCAGGAAGCCCGGTGGCCGGCAGCCGTACGCGACCGGCCTCAGGGCCAGTCCGAACTTCGCGGCCCTGCGCGAGCACGCCACGCCCTGCGCTATCGGGTCGGTGCCGGTGCCGGTGCCGGTGCCGGGGACGCCGACGCGAACTTCTCTGCCTTCGTCGAACTCGTCCCGGCCTTGCGTGACTGCGCCCAGCGCATGTGGCTATGCCACAACACAGCGCTCGCGAACGCCGCGGCTGAGGCGACCGGAGCTCCGGCTGTCGGCGTACTCCGTTGAGTGCTCCACGGAGTACGGAGATACCTGCACCGGCTCGGCGAGTTGACGGTCAGTGCGGCAGGCCGCCCGACACCCCGTTGCCGTCGATGCCCGGAGGCGCCGATCGTGTGCATCCAGAAGGAAGGGGTGCCATGGGGCTGTGTCCGTTCCCCGGTGACGGTGCCATCGATGGTCCGGACGCTTGCTTCTCGTATGGAGGTTTCGCCATGTTCCGTCGCCGGCTGGTTCATGTTGAAGGCTTCGACCTGGGCGAGATGATCGGCTTCGGCGGAGACCGGCCATGGACGGAGGTCTCGACCGAGCTGGAACCGTTCCTCAATCATCCAGACGATCACAGCAAGGATCTGTCTCCCCAGGACTGCGCGCGCCGCTGTTCGCCCCAGGCTGGAGGCGATCCTCTGGCAGTGGGTGCCGAAACCTCGATGCAGGCATGGAGAGACACATCGAGGACGCCCAGCGGCTTTCAGCCGTGCTTCGTGTGTGCATCCACAAGAACGGTGATCTTTGCTTCGGATGACGGATCTGACGCGGTGGTGGCTCAGGCTGCGTCGTCGCGGTCTCGTTCGATGGCAGCGGGCCTGTGCTTGACGCCGTAGCTGGAGCGGTTGATCATGCGCTACCGCAGGCTGGCCCACGAGAGTACGTGACACCAAGGTCTGAGCGCCGCAGCGTTTGTGCTGGTCACAGCCCGCACGTGGAGTGAGTGCTACAGGTGACGGTCGTACGAGCCGTTATACAGGCCATGAAGATCACCTCCCGCATCCTCGCCGTGGCAGCCGCGTGCGGCGCCCTGCTGGCGGCCACCGCGACCGCGCGCGCTGCCAATGGCGCCGACGTTCTCAACCTGGTCAACGCCAAGCGTGTCCCGGTCTCCGTCCTCTCGGAAGGCAACATCGGCGCGGACAACATCCAGATCACCGACGTCGGGCAAACCAGCAGCGACGGCAACGGCGACGGGTACGACGCTCCCGGTCTGCCTGGACTCGGATACCTGAGTGAGGCCCTTTTCCATCCCGACACGAGCGACGACAGCAAGGACAACGGCTTCGTGAGCGAAACCCCAGGGAGGAACAGCAACTAGCCACAATGCCGTTGCGTTACGGGCTTGCGGGTTGGGGTCTTGTGATGAGGACGGTTTGAGGTCCAGTGCCGGTCGGCTGTGGCCAGGCGCGGTGTTCA
>NZ_JBIWPP010000055.1:0-44771 GCF_044768335.1 Streptomyces sp. NPDC101151
ACGCAGGCGGCTGCCGGTGTCGCGGGTGTCATCAAGATGGTGATGGCCATGCGCAACGGGATGCTGCCGAAGACTCTGCACGTGGATCAGCCGTCGACAAAGGTCGACTGGGACGCCGGCAAGGTACGCCTCCTCACCGAGGAGCAGGCATGGCCGGCGACGGACCGACCGCGCCGGGCCGGCATCTCCTCCTTCGGGATCAGCGGCACCAACGCCCACACGATCATCGAGGAGCCGTCCGCCGAGGACCGGCCCGTCACCGATGCCGACGCCGACGCCGACGCCCCGGCCGTCGTATGGCCCCTGTCCGGCCGGTCCGCACGGGCCCTCCCCGCGCAGGCCGAGCGGCTGCATGCCTTCCTGGCGGACCGCCCACAGCTGCACCCGGCGGCGGTCGCCCGGGCCCTCGGCACCCGGCGGGCCGTCCTCGACCACCGCGCGGCCGTCACCGGGACCGACCGGGACCAGCTCCTGGCGGCTCTGCACGCCCTCGCCACCGGGACGCTCGCACCCTCGGCGGTCGCCGGAAAGGCCCGGACGGGAGTCCGCACGGCGTTCCTGTTCACCGGCCAGGGCGCCCAGCGCCTCGGCATGGGCCTCGAACTGCGGTCCCGATACCAGGCGTTCGCCGAAGCCTTCGACGAGATCGACGCCAGGCTCGGAATGGACCTGGCCGGACTGCCGGCGGGCGCCGACGCCGACGCCGTCCACCGCACCCAGTACGCGCAGACGGCACTGTTCGCCTTCGAGGTGGCCCTGTTCCGGCTGCTGGAGTCCTTCGGCGTGAGGCCCGACATCCTGGCCGGGCACTCGGTCGGCGAACTCGCCGCCGCCCATGTGGCAGGCGTCCTCGACCTGGACGACGCCTGCACCCTGGTCGCGGCCCGCGGCCGTCTCATGCAGGCACTGCCCGAAGGCGGCGCGATGGTCGCCGTACAGGCCACCGAGGACGAGGTGCGGCCGCTGCTGGACGGCCGCGTCGGGCTCGCCGCGGTCAACGGCCCGTCGTCCGTGGTCCTTTCGGGCGAGGAGGATGCGGTGCTCGCCGCCGCCGAGGGATTCGCGAAGACCAAGCGGCTCGCCGTCTCCCACGCCTTCCACTCACCCCTGATGGACGGCATGCTCGACGAATTCCGGGCCGTGGCCGAGAAGCTGACCTTCCACCAGCAGCGCATCCCGCTGGTGTCCACCCTCACCGGCCGCCCCGCCGACGACGAGCAGCTGCGCGACCCCGGCTACTGGGTGCGGCACGTGCGGGAGACGGTCCGGTTCGCCGACGCCGTCGCCGCGCTCACCGCCACGGGCGTCGGCCGCTTCGTCGAACTCGGTCCCGATGCCGTCCTGACCGGCCTCGCCCGGGAGTGCCCGGAAGCCGACGGCGCCGTCTTCGTCGCCCTTGGCCGCCGTCACGGCAGCGAGCCCGCGGCCCTCGTGTCCGGCCTCGCCCGCCTGTACACCGACGGCCTCGCCCCCGACTGGGCAGCGCTCTTTCCCGGTACGGCCCACGCCGAACTGCCCACCTACGCCTTCCGGCACGAGCGGTACTGGCTGAACGCGGACGTGGCACTCACCGCCGCCCACCTCGCCGAGCCCCGGCCCGCCGCGGCCGACGCGACCGCGGACGCCGAGCCGTGGCGGCAGCGGCTCACCGGTGCGCCGCCGGCCGAACAGGAGGCGCTGCTGACCGACCTGGTCCGGGCCCGGACCGCCGCGGTCCTCGGCCATGCGGGACCGGAGGATGTCGAGCCCGACGCCGTCTTCCTGGAGATCGGCATGGACTCCGTCTCCGCGGCCGAACTGCGCAACGCCCTCGGCAACGCCCTGGGCGGCACACTGCCGGCCGGAGCCGTCTTCGACCACCGCACCCCGGCCGCCCTCGCGGCCGCCCTGCGCGGACACCTGACCGGCGGCGGGCCGGACCCGGCCGACGGCGTCACGGACCTCGAATCGGTCACCGGGCTGGTGCGGCGCGCGGCGGCAGACGGGCGGATGGCACAGGCCATCGACCTCCTGCGCACCGTCGCCGACATCCTCCCCGGCTTCTCCTCCCTGGCCGAACTCGCGGACCTCGCCGACCCGGTGCGGCCGGCCACCGGCGACGCCTCCCCGCGGCTCGTCTGCCTGCCCTCCCCGATGGCACTCGGCGGCGCCCATCAGTTCGCCCGATTCGCGCGGCACTTCCACGGCCGCCGTGACGTCCTGGTGCCCGCGATGCCCGGCTTCGGCCCCGGCGAGGCGCTGCCGCGATCCGTCGACGCGGTCGTGCAGGCGGTCGTCGAAGGCATCCGCCGGGCCTGCCCGGACGAACAGCCGTACGTGCTTCTCGGCTACTCCTCCGGCGGCCAGTTCGCCCACGCGGCGGCCGAGATCATGGAGAAGGCCGGACAGCCGGCCTCGGGCCTGGTGCTGCTGGACACCTATCTGCCCGGGGACGACGGCAAGGACGAACTGTGGCGGCAGATGTTCGACGGCATGCTGGACCGCGAGTCGTCCCTCGGCGGCTTCGGGGCCGCCCGCCTCGCCGCGATGAGCCGCTACAGCGAACTGATCCAGCACTGCGTGCCGGGCGCCCTGGCGGCACCCGTGCTGTTCGTGCGGCCCAAGGAGTCCTTCGCCACCGGCACCGGTACCGACGACTGGCGGGCCACCTGGCCCGCCGAGCACGAACCGGTCGACGTACCCGGCACGCACTTCACGATTCTGGAGGATTTCGCGGAGACCACCGCCGAAGCGGTCGAGGCGTGGCTGACGGCAACGCGAGCCGCCGGCACCTCCTGACACAGGGCGGAGGCCGAACGGGACGGGCGAGGGCGGCCGAAAGGCTGCCCGCGCCCCGCTATTTCCTCACTCGCCGGCCTCACGGAAATGCGCCAACCACGCTTGGATATCGCAGCGGATACTGTCCGGATCGACACCTAATTGACAGGCGATTTCGTCCGCTGCCGATTCCGGCTGCCAGTTGCTGCGCTGGAGCGCCAGCCACATCGTCGTGCCACGTGGGCCGCACCGGTGCCGCTTTCCCGTACGCCGGGAGAACAGCTCCAGATATCCGTCGGGCCGGACCTGCGCGGCCAGCTCGTGGTCAGGCCTCCTGGCCATGGGACTTCCCATCTTTCGTAGATTCTTCTGACGGCTTTGACGGTACCCGCAGATGCGCTGTGAGACACGGGTGTCAACCGGCCCTTTCGGAGGGAGCCAAATATGAGGACAAGGTGGTGACACCGCTTCACGAACTTCGCGGGCGGCCGCCGAAACCTGGTGTGCCGAGGTAGAGAAACCTCTACCTCGAACTGGCCGGACAATGCCAATGTGCCGCAGCCGCAGTCTTCCTAATCTGGTCCGCAGACACCGCGCGAGAAGCGCGTTATCTCATAGGGGAGCCCGAGTGCACACTTCACACGACCTCCGCCGGGCGGAGGCGGTACGGCTGGATGCCGTGTCGAAGACCTATGGCCGAGGAGACAGCCAGGTGGCCGCGCTCCGCGGGCTCACCATGAGCTTCGCCGACGGCACCTTCACCGCCGTGATGGGACCGTCCGGCTCGGGAAAGAGCACCTTTCTGCACTGCGCCGCCGGACTGGTACAGCCCAGTTCCGGCACGGTCACCGTGGGCGGCACCGACCTCGCGGGCCTGGACGACACCCGGCTGACCAAGCTGCGCCGCGACCGGATCGGCTTCATCTTCCAGTCCTTCAACCTGCTGCCCGCCCTGACGGTCATGCAGAACATCACGCTGCCGCTGCAACTGGCCGGACAGCGGCCCGACAAGGGGCTGATCCGCGAGGTCGTGCAGCGCGTGGGCCTGGCCGACCGCCTCGGTCACCTGCCGTCCCAGCTGTCCGGCGGCCAGCAGCAGCGTGTCGCCATCGCCCGCGCCCTGGTGACCCGCCCCGCGGTGGTCTTCGCCGACGAGCCCACCGGCGCGCTCGACACCCGCACCGCCGCCTCCGTGCTCACCCTCCTGCGCGAGTCCGTCGACACCGCCCGCCAGACGCTGGTCATGGTCACCCACGACCCGGTGGCCGCCTCGTACGCCGACCGCGTGGTCTTCCTCGCCGACGGCGCCTTCGCCGGCGAACTGCACCGGCCGACGGCCGACGCCGTCGCCGCCCGGATGACCAGGCTCGGCGCCTGGGAGGACGACACCCACCAGCAGGGCTCGCCGCTGTCCTCGGGAGGGCGTTACTGATGTGGCGCCTGGCACTGCGCACCCTGAAGTTCCGCAGGACGAGCTTCGTCGCGACCTTCCTCGCCATGTTCCTCGGCGCCGCCATCGTCATCGGCTGCGGCGGCCTGATGGAGACGGGCGTCCGCATGGCGGCCGACCCGCAGCGTCTGCAGGGCGCCCCGGTCGTCGTCACCGGCGAACAGACCTACGACTCCACCGCTCTGACGGAGCGTCACCGCATCGACCCCGGTCTGGTCGGCAAGGTGGCCCGGGCCGACGGCGTGCGCACGGCCGTCGGCGACGTGTCGCTCCCGGCCACCGTCCTCAAGGACGGCAAGCCGGTGACCGGCGAGTCCGCCTCGTACGGCCACGGCTGGGCAAGCGCCCGGCTCACCCCCTATACCCTCGCCGTCGGTGGATCCCCCGCCGCCGGCGGCGAGGTGGTCCTCGACTCGGGACTCGCGGACCGCGCCGACGCCCGTCCCGGCTCTTCGGTCGACATCGTCGTCCAGGGCACCACCCGGCGGTTCCGGGTGAGCGGCATCGCCGAACATCGCGGCGACCGCAATCCCGACGCCGCCGTGTTCTTCACGGACGACGAGGCACGCACCCTCGCCGGCGGCCGCATCGACTCCATCGGCGTCCTGCCCGCCGCCGGCAAGAGCGTCACCACCGTCGCCGACGCCGTGCGCTCGGCCGTCGGAGACCACGCCGAGGTGCTCACCGGCGAGCAGCGTGGACTCGCCGAACTGCCCGGCACCCTCCCCAGCAAGCGCACCGTCGTCATCCTCGCGGCCGTCTTCGGCTCCTCGGTCGTGCTGATCGTGATGTTCGGCGTCGCCTCCACCCTCGGCCTCTCGCTCCAGCAGCGCGCCCGTGAGATGGCCCTGCTGCGCGCCGTCGGCTCCACTCCGCAGCAACTGCGCCGGATGATCCTCACCGAGACGGCCGTGCTGTCGGTGGGCTCCGTGCTGCTCGCCCTGCTTCCCGGATGGGCCATCGGCCGGATGCTCTACGGGGTGCTCACCTCCAGCGGCGTGGTGTCGCCGGAGATCGTCTACCACTGCGGCTGGATCCCGATGGCTGTCGGAGCGATCGTCACCGTCCTCGCCGCGGCCGGCGCCACCCGCTTCGCCGGACGCAGGGCCGCCCGCACCGAGCCGGTCGCGGCCCTGGCCGAAGCCACCGCCGGCACCAGTTGGTTCAGCGTGACCCGGCTGCTGCTCGCGCTGTTCTTCCTCGCCAACGGCATTGGACTGGCGATCGCCACCACCACGATGGAGGACAGCCCCACCCTCGCCAGCACCGCCGGACCCGCCTCCGTGCTGTTCTGCATCGGCCTCGCCCTGCTCGCCCCCGGCATCACCAAGGCCATGGTGGCGCTGCTGCGGCTGCCGGTGCGCGCCCTCTCCGGACTCTCCGGCCACCTCGCGCTGCGCAACGCCGCCACCGCCAACGTCCGCATGGCCGGCGCCGTCGCCCCGATCGTCCTGCTCATCGGCATCGCCACCGGCACCCTGTACATGCAGTCCACCGAGGACCACGTCTCCAAGCGCTCCTACGACCAGAACATCCTCGCCCAGTACGTCCTCGACTCCACGACGGGCGGATTCGCACCCGGCGTCGTCGACCGGGTGCGCACCACACCCGGTGTGGCCGCGGCCTCCGAATTCGTCACCAGCCGCGGCTTCGTGGACCGCCCGGACGGCCCGGCCGACGCCGACCTGCGCGGCGTCTCCGCCGACGGCGTCCGGCAGAGCCTCGACCTGCCCGTCGTAGCCGGCTCCCTCACCGGCCTGCGCGGCGACACCGTGGCCCTGTCCGACAAGAAGGCCCGCGAGTACGGGTTGAAGGTCGGCGACCGGCTGCCCATGCACCTCGGCGACGGCACAGCCGTACGTCCCACCGTAGTGGCCCTGTACGCCGACAACCCAAAGCAGGAGTACCTGACCCTGCCCGCGGCGACCCTCGCCCCGCACACCGGCGACGGGCTGCCGCCGCAGATCCTGGTCCGCGCCGCACCCGGGAGCGGCACCGAAGTCCATGACCGCCTCGCCGCGCTGGCCGCCCGGGTACCCGGCACCGAACTGGACGACAGCTCCTCGCTGGCCGGCCGGAACAATCAGATCCAGCAGATCCTGGTGTCCGCCAACTACACCATCGTCGCCATGATCGTGGGGTACGCCGCGATCACCGTCGTCAACACCCTGGTGGCGGTCACCCGGAAGCGGCGCGCGGAGTTCGGCCTCCAGCGGCTCACCGGCGCGACCCGCGCCCAGGTGCTCCGCATGCTGACCGTCGAGGGCGTGCTGATCGGCGTCATCGCCACCGTGCTCGGCACGATCGCCTCCGCGACGACCATCGTTCCCTACAGCCTCGTCAAGAGCGACTCGTACCTGCCCTCCGGATCCATCGGCATCTATCTCGCCATCGTCGGCGGGTCGTTGCTGCTGGTGTTCGGTGCCACGCTGCTGCCCTCGTGGCGCGGTATGCGCAGCCCAGCAGTGGACACGGTGAAGGCCGCGTGAGCCACCCCTTGGCCGGGCCGTCCCCGCTTCCCCCGGGCGGGGGCGGCCCTTCCGTGACCGGTGGCCCGGGATGGGAACATGAGGGCATGAAGACTGTGCCGGTCGCGTGGCGCGGCCGCCTCCGCCGCGCCACCCTGGACACCCTGGTCGGTGTGGCCGTCGCCACCGGAGCCCTGCTGTCGGTCGTCCTCTTCGTCACCACCAGCTACTTCATCATCCTGTGCCTGATCGGCATCGGCTTTCTCGCGCTGCCCTACCTGACCCGCGCGGTGCGCCGGCTGTGCGACCTCAACCGGCGCGCGGCCACGCGCTCCGGCGTCCCGGTGGAGCGGCCCTACCGGCCCGAGCCGGAGGAGATCGAGAAGGACATCGTCGGCTGGATGCGGCGCTGCAAGTGGATCCTCGCCGACCCCGCGACCTGGCGGGATCTGCTGTGGCTGCTGCTCAACTGCGTGGTCGGCCTGGCCGGTTTCGTACCGGCCGCCCTGCTCTACTACGCGGGGGAGGGGCTGTTCCTGGCCTGCGGCCTGTGGCAGCCCATCGCGGAGAGCGGACCGGGCCGCTGGTACGCCTTCGTCACGGTCGACAGCTGGCCGGCCGCGCTGGCCGCCGCCCTGCTGGCACTCGTCGTGTTCACCGGCTGGCTGGTCCTCGGCCCGCTGGTCCTCAAGGGGTACGCCTACTTCGTCCGGTTCCTGCTCGGCCCGACCCGGCGGTCCCAACTGGCCACCCGGGTCCAGCACCTGTCGGAGACCCGCTCCGGCGCCCTCGACATCCAGGCCGCCGAACTGCGCCGCATCGAACGCGACCTGCACGACGGCGCACAGGCCCGGCTCGTCGGCCTGGGTCTCCAACTCGGCGCCGTGGACCGGAAGATGAGCCAGGACCCCGAGGAGGCGCGCCGGATGCTGCGGCAGGCGCGCTCCTCGTCCGTGCAGGCCCTGCGCGAACTGCGCGACCTGGTCCGCGGCATCCACCCGCCGGTCCTCGCGGAGCGGGGCCTGGCCGACGCCCTGCGCGCTCTGGGCCTGGCCAGCCCGCTGCACGTCACCGTGGTCGCGGATCTGACCGACAGGCTGCCCGACCCGGTCGAGTCCGCCGTGTACTTCGCGGTGTCGGAGCTGCTCACCAACGTTCTCAAGCATGCCGACGCCCAGCGGGTGGAGGTCGTCGCCTGGTGCGACGACGGCACTCTGCACGCGCGCGTCACCGACGACGGCCGCGGTGGCGCCGACGCCTCGGCCGGGAGTGGTCTGGAGGGCATCCGGCGGCGGCTGGCATCCTTTGACGGGGTCCTGGAGATCGACAGTCCCCCGGGCGGTCCGACCGTGATGAAGATGGAGCTACCGTGCGCGTTGTCCTCGCCGAAGACCTCTTCCTCCTGAGGCAGGGGATCATCCAACTGCTGGAGGCGTACGGATTCGAGGTGGCCGCCGCCGTCGACAACGGCACGGACCTCGCCGCCGCGATCGCCGAGCACCGGCCCGACCTCGCCATCGTCGACGTACGGCTGCCGCCCACCTTCACCACCGAGGGCCTCCAGGCCGCACTGCGTGCCCGCCGCGAGCAGCCCGGTCTGCCGATCCTCGTCCTCTCCCAGCACGTCGAGCAGATGTACGCCCGCGAGCTGCTGGCCGACGGCACGGGCGGCATCGGCTATCTGCTGAAGGACAGCGTGCTGGACGACGAGCAGTTCATCGACGCCGTACGCCGGGTCGCGGCCGGCGGAACGGCCATGGACCCGGCCGTGGTCGCCCAGTTGATGACCAGTCACTCCCGCGACGAGCCGCTGGCCGCGCTCAGCGCGCGTGAGCGCGAGGTGCTGGAGCTCATGGCCGAGGGCTGCTCGAACACGGCGATCGCCCAGCGGCTCACCGTCACCGAGGGCGCGGCCGCGAAGCACATCTCGAACATCTTCACCAAGCTGTTGCTGCCCCCGTCGAGCGACAGCAACCGCCGCGTGCTCGCGGTGCTGGCCTACCTCAACGCCTGAGCACACCGGTTGGGGCGGATAGGGGTGTCCGGTCGCCTCCGTGCTCGTGAGACTGCTGGGGCAACGCCGCGCGGCCTGCGCCGCGGCCACCGCCAGGAAGGGAACGCCCGCCCCATGACCACGCTCGCCGAGCAGGACCGCCTCTGGATCCGCCGCTACCACCCCCGTCCGGACGCGGCGGCCAGGCTGGTGTGCCTGCCCCACGCGGGCGGCTCCGCGGCCTTCTACCGCCCGGTGTCGGCGAGCATGCCGGCCTCCGTGGATGTGCTCGCCGTGCAGTACCCGGGGCGCCAGGACCGCCGCAACGAGCCGTGCGCCACGAGCCTTGACCAACTCGCCGACCACGTCACCTCCGTACTGCTGCCGTGGACGGACCGGCCCCTGCTCTTCTTCGGCCACAGCATGGGCGCGACCCTCGGCTTCGAGGTCGCCCGCCGGCTGGAACGCGACCACGGCGTCGTCCTGCGCGCACTGTTCGTCTCCGCCCGCCGGGCCCCCTCCTGCCCGCGCCACGAAACCGTCCATCTGCGTGACGACGACGGGCTCGTCGAGGAGATGCGGCAGCTGAGCGGAACGGACTCGGCCATCCTCGACGACGCCGAACTCATCCGCATGGCCCTGCCCGCGATCCGCGCCGACTACCGCGCCGCCGAGACCTACGTCTACGAGCCCGGCCCGAACCTTCGGTGTCCCGTAGTCAGCCTGGTCGGCGACGACGACCCCAAGGTCACCGTGGACGAGGCACGCGCCTGGTCGCGCCACACGGACGCGTCGGCCGAGTTCCACGCGTTCAAGGGCGGTCACTTCTACCTGACGTCCCATCAGCGGGAGGTCCTCGCCCTGCTGGCCGCCCATGCCGGGCCGCGCTAGGGGGGGCGTAGGGGAGCAAACCCCCGCCACCGCCTCACTGGAGCTGTCCCGTAAGGTCCGCGCTGGTGCTGGACGCGCGAGTCGCAAGCCGTGCGACGGAACGAACTTGCCACTTGTCAGCTCTACGGGATGGCATGCCCTCATGAGCAGAATGGCGCAGGTCCTAGTCCTTGCACGGTACGAGGACGAGGTGATGGAGCCGCTGACGCGGTTTGACGAGACGCGTACTTGGCGCGGCTGTTTCGAGCGGATACCGGATTGGTTCGTCGGCGGGTGGTATCTCGAGTTCTTCCGGGAGAGCCGACGGCCTGCGTGACGTGTTCGTGGCTGTCATGATCTGGGGCTCGGGTACCTCCAACGGACGTGGGCCGCGGTACACCGAAGCGGCCCTGTCCGACCCGGGCATGCCCAGGGTCCTCCGGACCACGCGCGAAGTGCCTGACCATGTGCCGGTCCTGGCGCTTTGCCATGCCGTACGGGGTGGGGGTGGTTGCTGTACCCGCCTGCTGTACAGCAGGCGGGACCGGCCGATGGCATGGTCGGCCGGTCCCAGGGCCGGCACCAGCGTGCTCCCGGCCGATTCTGCGACTGGTGTAGGTCCTTCACCGCAGGCCCCGGCCCGGTCGGCATCGCTGCGCAGGCAAATCCACGGTTCTCGGTGCCGCTCCTGGAAGCTACGCGTCAGTCGTCGTGCCGGTGGTGTGGTGCGGTCGGTTGTGCACCAGAAGCGCTGAGGCGAGGGCCGCGCACAGGAATACGGCGGCGATGACGGTCATGCCGGCATGGACGCCCGAGGTGAAGGCGTCGCCGACCGCCGCGGTCACATTCGGCGGGGCCGCTGGGTGGCCGCCGTTGCCGGTGGAAACGGCGTGCTCGACGGCGGGCCAGGCTGCTCGGGGCACGTGGTGAGCGCCGAGCCGGGTCGGCAGTTGGGACTGAAGCCGGCTGGCGAGGAGTGCGCCGAGGAGGGAGGAGCCAGTGACGGATCCGATCTGGCGGAAGGCGTTGACGGCTCCGGAGGCCATGCCGGCGCGTTCATGGGAGACGCTGACCAGGGCGGCGGCGGTGCTCGGCGCGGCCACCATCCCGCATGCGACTCCGAAGAGCACGTACAGCCACCACACCCGGGCATAGGGGGTGGTCGGCTCCAGCGTGGTGAATCCGGTCGTGGCAGCGGCTCCGATGAGGAAGCCCAGGGTCAGCGGGAGCTTGAAGCCGGTGCGGCGGATCACGCGTCCGGTCGCGTAGGCGACGATGACGTAGACGCCGAAGAAGGCCAGCAGTCGCCATCCCACGTCCAGGGCGGACAGATGCTGGACGCGCTCGTAGAAGAGCACCGACAGGATGGCCATGCCGGTGAAGCCGAACAGGGAAACGGCCGCGACGAACATGACAGCGCTGAACGACGCCGACCGGAACAGGGTGATGTCCAGCATGGGCGTGCGGCCCGTACGCTCGACAAGAACGAAACCGGTCAGGGCCGCCGCCGCTATGAACCAGGTGATGAGGATCCGGGGACTGGTGTAGCCGTCGTGTCCGCCTTCGATGAGGGCGTAGACGAGGGCGGCGATACCCAGGACGGCCAGGAGCTGGCCCGGGATGTCGAGCTTGCCGCCCGGGCCGCGCGACTCGGCGACGAAGACAGCGGCGGCCATGGTGACCACGGCAAGGACCGCGGTCGACAAGAAGACCGTGTTCCAGTGGAAGTGGTCCAGCAATGTGCCCGCGATCAGAGGGCCCAGGGCCAGCCCGATGCCGGAGGAGGCTGCCCAGGCGGTGACGACTTCGGTGCGCCGGTGTGGGTCGGGGAAAGTAGCTCCCAGGATGGCCAGGCTGTTGGGCAGGATGAGAGCGGCGCCGAGACCGGAGACAAGCTGACCGGCGATGACGCCGCCTGCTGAACCCGCGGCGTAGACGGTGAGCGACCCAATGATCATGATCGCGGTGCCGGCTAGGAAGGCGCGCTTGCGGCCGTAGAGGTTGCCGACGGTGCCCGCGGACATCACCAGACTGGCCACGAGCAGGGTGTACGCGGAGGGGATCCAGACGAGGCCGGTTGGGGAGACGTGCAGGTCGTCCTGGATGGCCGACAGTGCCGACACCGATGCGGTGATCAGCAGAAAGGTCGTCATGCAACCCAGGCACATCGCGACGAGCGCGACGGCCGCGGCGAAGCGGGAGGGCTGGTGTGAGGAGAGCTGGTTGCCGGGTTGCTCGTCGGCCGGCTCGAGTCGGCCCGCGGCGGGGGAAGGGGTGGAAGCCATGGTGTCCTCGTCTCAGCCGAGCTGCGGGTAGAGGGCGGCGACGCCACCGGAGAGGTCGGCCTGTACCTGGCGGCTGACGTCGTCGACGACGATCTCGGCAGCGCCGGAGGCGATGCCGTCAACGGCCGCGCGGGCGACGTCCGCCGGGTCGCTCTTGGGCCCGGCGACATGGCGGGCCATGTCGGTGTCCATGTAGCCGACGTGGAGTCCGGCCACGGTGATGCCCCGGGGTGCAAGCTGCTGACGCATCGCGTTGGTCAGGCTCCATTGCGCGGCCTTGGCTGCGGAGTAGGCACCGACGGTGGGAAGACTGATCCACGACAGCGCGGACAGGATGTTGAGGACGGCGCCTCCGCCCTGGGCCTCGATCACCGGGGCGAAAGCCCGGATCATGCTGAGGGTGCCCAGGTAGTGGGTCTCCATCTCCAGGCGGACGGCGTCCCAACCGCCGGTCAGTAGATCGGCACCCGTGGAACTGCCCGCATTGTTGATCAGCACGGAGATGCCACGGGCCTCCTCGGCAGCCGCGGCCACGGAGGCGGGGTCGGTGACGTCGATCCGGATCGCTTTCACGCCGGGTAGATCGATCTGGTCCGGTCGGCGGCTCGCCCCGTACACCGTGGCGCCGCGCGCGACCAGTTCCTGAGCGAGTGCCCTTCCGAGCCCGCGGTTGGCCCCGGTGACCAGGACGGTTGCTGTGTTGATGTCCATCATTCTTCCCTCGGGGTGCGCGCACCCCAGCTGACTTACGATTGCAGAAGTTAGCCGTGACGTTATAGCCTGGCTATGCATGAGGCAAGTCAGGTGAAGGGTTGAGAGATGAAAGATCTGTTGACGGAACGGGACGCCTGGTCCATGGCCAACTGCTCCATCGCCAGGACTCTGGAGATCGTTGGCACCAGGACAGCGCTGCTGATCATGCGCGAGGCGTTCTTCGGCACGCGTCGCTTCGACGACTTCGCCAAGCGCGTGGGCATCGGCGAACCCGCCGCCTCGGCGCGCCTGAAGGAACTGACCGCCGCCGGACTCTTGGAGCGCGTCCCCTACCAGGAGCCCGGGCAGCGGACCCGCTACGCCTATCAGCCGACCCAGAAGGGCCGGGACTTCCTGCCCGTCCTCGTGGCGCTGCGGCAGTGGGGTGACACCTGGGCCACGGACGAACAGGGGCCCCCCGTGGTGCTAGGCCACAAGGAATGCGGTAGCGCGGTGCACGCGGTACTCCGCTGCGACGACGGCCACGACGTGCAACTCGGGGACTCGTTTGTCCACGCCGGCCCGGGTCTCATTCGCGTCAGCCCGGAGAGCCCTGAACCTGGCGGCGGCTGAAACACCGGGCAGGACGATTCCACCGAGCAATGATCACCGGCTGACCGCTCCTCCCTGCCGGCGAGGCACGATCCAGCAGGAGTGGCCCGCCCACGTCGTCGCCGCCCGGCACGCGACATCGACACGCACGCCCCCGCCTCGTCGGCGAGCTCGGTGACCTCCTGGCGGGTGACCCGGCGCAGAGCGCCGGTCTCGTCACCGGTGGTACGTCAAAGGCTCCGGACCGTATCGGTCCGGGGCCTTTGCCCTGGGGCCGGGCTTTCTTGAGGCGTCTCCAGCAGATGAGGCTGCAGGCCAGGGAGACGAGGGCGTCGTGCAGGTCGAGGCGTCGTTCCCAGCGGACAGCCAGACGCTTGAAATGGTGCAGGAGCGAGAAGGTCTGCTCGACGACGTAACGGAGCTTTCTCAGGTCCTTGATGTTCGGAGCGCCCTTGCGGGAGATCACCGGCAGGATGCGGCGCCTGCGCAGTTCGCGCCGGTTGGGGTTGTTGTCGTAGCCCTTATCGCCCAGAAGCGCGTCGGGGCGCCTGTGCGGACTCGGGGCTGATCCGCATCGGGCTCACCGACACGGGTGGCTCGGGTGGTGCCTTGATCGCCTTCGAGGGAACCGGGATGCGTACGACACTGCGGTTGCTGGAAGGGCGGCTGCCGCGCTACGACAAGTTGTTCACGCTGGACAGCCCGGCAGTCGCGGTCACGCAGCGGGAGGCGCTCGCCGACGCGGTCCGCCGAGTCGCGGTCGTAGCGGAGCCGGACAGCCCGATCCGGCTCGACTTCTCCGCCCAGGGAACCGTCCTCCTGCAAGCGGGCTACGAAGACGACATCGCTTCGCAGGCGCTCGCGGCCACGTTGGCCGACGCCGATGAGCTGGCGGTCGCCTTCAACCCCGCGTACTTGCTGGAAGCCCTCAACTCCTTCAACGCCTCCCAAGTGCGCTTTGAACTTCTGGGCCCCGGCCGGCGGGCACTGCTCAGTGGCGTACCGGACGCGGATGACGCGGCACGTGAAGACCACCGCCATCTACTCATATCCGTACGGCAACTGAGCTGACGAGCACCCGGAGCGACCGCTTGGAGTAGATCGTCTAGGCGGTGATCGAGCCGGTGAGCGCGGCCTCCCACGGAGAGCGGGCCGCCACGAGGGAGCGCCACGCGCGCACCGTCGTCGGTGACACTCCCGCGGCGAGCACGCCGGCGATCCGGTCTCCGGTCCGGTAGGCGACGAGCAGCCGCCGCCCGGCGAAGTCACTGTCGAGGACACGTGCTTCGTCGTGGCCGCGCAGCCGGCCGTGCGCCTGGAACCTGGTGCCGTACTGGTCGGACCAGAAGTACGGCACCGGGGCGAACGGCCGCCGCTCCCCGGGACCGACGAGACCACGGGCGACGGCCATGGCCTGCTCGGTCGCGTTGGTGCGGTGCTCGACGCGCATCGCCGTACCGAACAGCGGGTTGTACCAGCGGGCCACGTCGCCGACCCCGTACACGCCGGGCCCGGCGCGGCAGTACTCGTCGCACAGCAGTCCGTCCTGGACGGTGAGCCCGCTGTCCGCGAGCCACTCGGTGTTGGGCGCGGAGCCGATGGCCACGAGCACATCGTCGGCCGGCACCACGGTCGTCCCGGGGGACGCATCGGTCAGCCGCACGCCGGTCACCCTGCCCTCGGCGCTCAGGACTTCGGTGACGGAGGCAGCTGCGCACACCGCGACTCCGTGGTCCTGGTGGAGGCGGGCCAGGAACCGTCCGGCCTGCTCACCGACGGCCGGTGCCAGCGGCACCGGGGCCGACTCCACCAGCGTCACCCCGACGCCGAGACCACGGGCCGCGGCCGCCACCTCCGTGCCGAGGAACCCGGCGCCGACGACGACCAGCCGGCGGCCCCGGCGCAGCCGCGCCCGCAGCGCCAGCGCGTCCCGGAGCGTGCGCAGCGTGTGCACTCCGGCGACGCCGTCGGTGCCGGGCAGGCGCCGGGCCCGGACACCGGTCGCGACGACCAGGGCGTCGTACTCCAGCCCGGTACCGTCGGCCAGCGTGACCGACCGTGCGCCGGGATCCAGCCGCGCCGCCGGCACACCGAGGCGCAACTCCAGTGCCAGAGCGTTCAGATCGGCGGTCGGGCGCAGCGCGAGCCGCTCCGGCTCCCAGTGGCCGCACAGCAGTTGCTTGGACAGCGGCGGGCGGTCGTAGGGCGGCTCGGCCTCGTCACCGACGAGCGTGATCGCACCCTCGTATCCCGCCCGGCGCAGTGCCTCGGCGGCGCCCAGGCCGCCTGCCGAAGCGCCGACCACGACGACCCGGTTCAAGACTGCCTTCATCAGGGTTCCTCCGGCGCTCGGGGGTGGCTACGGGTACTCGACTTGTGCACGGCGGGCACGGCGCGGGCCGTTCGTGAGACCGGTGCCGCCAGGTGCGCAGCTGCCCCAGGTCTCCCGCAGCGCGTCGCAGATCTCGCCCACCGTCGCGCCGGCGGCGAGCGCCTCCTTCATGGGATACAGGACGTTGTCCTGCCCCGACGCCGCCCTTCGCAGCTCGTCGACGCGGAGGCCCACACGGTCCTGGTCGCGCCAGGCGCGATGTTTGGCCAGGCGTTCGGCCTGCCGGGCCTCGGCTGCGGGGCCGAGGACGGAGTCGTCCGCGTCCGGGCCCGCCGCCACCGCCGCAGGGCCGTACCCGGCGCCGTCGGCCACGCCGAACGCGATCTCCCGCGCCGGGGAGGCCCCTGCCCCGGCCAGGGAGCGGCCGGAGACCGAGAGCGTCCGCCACCCCGGGATCTCGGCCTTGCAGTACGTGAGGATGTCCGTGGTCAGCCGTAGCGCGGGCCCGGGCGGGAAAATGCACGTCCCGTGGGAGACGCACCGCGTGCGCACGTCGTTCTGGATCGCGCCGGTGAGCCTGTCGGCCGGGACGCCGTGCTCCTCCGCAACCAGCTGGTACAGCAGCAGGAGGAGCGCGGCCGGTGCGTCGACCGCCATCGACGTGGACACCCTGTCCAGCGGTATGCCGCTCAACAGCACCCGCATGTCGTCCAGGGAGTCGATGGCCACGCCGTCCCGGCCGACCGCGCCACGCGCGACGGGCGCGTCGGAGTCGTGGCCCAGCCGGGTGGGCAGGTCGAAGGCGAAGGACAGGCCGGTGGCGCCGTGCGCGATCAGCCGGCGGTACCGGGCGTTGGACTCCTCCGCCGTGCCGAAGCCGGCGTACGGGCGCCGGGGCCGGGGGCCGCGGCCGGTGTATGACGTCGCGGGGGAGCGAAGTCCGTCCGGCACGGCTCTTCAGCCGTGCAGGCGGATGGAGCGCGACGGGCACAGGTCGGCGGCCTGGTGGATCTCCTCGCGGAACTCCCCGGACGGCTCCTCCCGCAGGACGACGACCAGACCGTCGTCGTCCTGGTCGAACACCTCGGGGCTGAGCAGCACGCACTGTCCGGAGCCCACGCACCGGTCGCGTTCGGCGGTGACACGCATGAGGGGGACTCCGATCGGGTCGGCCGTCACCAGGTGACGGGGAGTTCGTAGACGCCGTAGACCATGGCGTCGTCCTTGAACCGCAGCTCGTCCGGTGTGGCGGCCAGCCGGAGGCCGGGGATGCGGCGCAGCAGCGTGCCGTAGACGGCCTCCAGTTCCACCCGGGCGAGGTTGGCGCCGATGCACTGGTGGATTCCGTAGCCGAAGGCGAGGTGGCTGCGGGCCTCCTTGCGGTGGATGTCGAGGGTGCCCGGGTCCGGGAAGACGGACTCGTCGTGGTCGGCCGCGTTGTTCAGCGCGAGGATGCCCTCACCGGCGCGGATGGTGACGTCTCCGACCTCGATGTCCGCCACCGCCACCCGCGCCGTGCCGGAGTCGGAGATGGAGAAGACACGGAGCAGCTCCTCGATGGCGTTGGGGAGGAGCGCGGGGTCGGCCTGCAGCTCGGCCATCTGGTCGGGGTGCCGCAGCAGGGCCAGCACGCCGAGGGCGATCATGTTGGCAGTCGTCTCATGGCCGCCGACCAGCATCAGCCGCGCCATCGTCACCACGTCGACGTGGTCGGCGACCTGCTCGGCGTGGTTCTTCTCCAGGAAACGGCTGATGAGGTCGTCCCCCGGCTCGTTCTCCTTGAGGGTGACGAGCTTGTCCAGGTACATGTCCAGGGCCTGCACCGCGGCCCCGTACTCCGCCGGGCTCAGATCGTGGTTCATCATCGCCGCCGACCACTCCTCGAACTGGGCGTGGTCCTCGTAGGGCACGCCGAGCAGCTCGCAGATCACCAGCGAGGGCACCGGCAGCGCGAGGGCGGTGACCAGGTCCACGGGGCCGCCCGCGGCCAGCATCGCGTCGACGTGCTCGTCGACGATCTCCTGGATGCGCGGGCGCATCTCCTTCACCCGCCGTGCCGTGAACTCCGGTATGAGCATGCGCCGTTGCGCGGTGTGCTCCGGCGGGTCCATGTTCAGCAGCATCAGCCGGACCTGCGCCAGCATTTCCTCGGGAATGGGGAACTGGTGCGGGTAGCCCGGCAGTTTCAGGTTGGAGCTCACCCGGCTGTCGCCCAGCACCTGCCGGACGTGCTCGTGCCGGGTGACCAGCCAGGTCGTCTTGCCGTTCACCTTCAGCGCGGCGCGTGAGACGGGGTTGTCCGTGCGCATCTCGGCATACTCGCGCGGCTCGCTGAACGGGCAGGTGCGCCGCATCGGGAACTGCGCGAGCGGCGACCCCGTCTCGGGTGCGGTGTCGGCGGACTGGGTCATGGCTGCCTTTCGGTGACGGAACGGTTGGTGTGGGGGAGGTCCGTCACCAGGTGACGGGCAGCTCGTACAGGCCGTAGACGATGGCGTCGTCCTTGAACCGCAGCTCCTCGACCGGGGTGGCCAGGCGCAGCGCCGGGATGCGCCGCAGCAGTGTCGTGTAGACGACGTCCAGCTCCATGCGCGCCAGGTTCTGGCCGATGCACTGGTGGACGCCGTAGCCGAACGCCAGGTGGCTGCGGGCCTCGCGCCGCACGTCCAGCCGGTCGGGGTCGGGGAAGACACGCTCGTCGTGGTTGGCCGCGTTGTTCAGCGGCAGGATGCCCTCTCCGGCCCGGATGGTCGCCCCGTCCAGCTCGATGTCCTCCAGGGCGACCCGCGCGGTGCCCGCGTCGGAGATGGAGAAGAAGCGCAGCAGCTCCTCCACCGCCTTCGGCATCAGCTCCGGCTCCTCGCGTACGGCGTCGAGCTGCTCGGGGTGCTCCAGCAGGGCCAGCACCCCCAGCGCGATCATGTTGGCGGTGGTCTCGTGGCCGGTGACCAGCATCAGCTTGGCCATGCTGACGATGTCGGAGTGCTCCACCGCGGGCGCGTTCCGGTTGAATTCGATCAGCCGGCTGATCATGTCGTCGCCCGGCTCGCTCTCCTTGGCGGTGACCAGCCCGTCCACGTACCGGTCCAGCTCGTAGTGCGCGAGGCCCCGGTCCTCGTCGCTGATGTCGTGGTTCATGATGGCCCACGCCCACTCCTCGAACCGGCCGTGGTCCTCGTACGGGACTCCGAGCAGTTCACAGATGACGAGGGAGGGCACCGGCAGCGCGAGGGCGGTGACCAGGTCCACCGGGGCGTCGGCTCCCTTGGCGAGCATCTGGTCGATCTGCTGGTCCACGATCTGCTGCACCCGCTCGCGCAGCTCGCGCATCCGCCGGACGCTGAACTCCGGGGCCAGCATGCGACGTTGCACCGTATGGTCCGGCGGGTCCATGGAGAGGAAGGTCAGCGGCACCGACTGGAGCGTCTCCTCGGGCACCGGCACCTGAAGCGGATACCCGGGCAGCTTCAGGTTCGCGCTGACCCGCGAGTCGCCCAGCAGCTTCTTGTACAGGTCGTGCCGGGTGATCAGCCAGGTGGGCTTGCCGTTGACCTTCAGCTGCGCCCGCGAGACCGGCTCGGTCTCGCGCAGGTCGGCGTAGGCGGCCGGCGGGCTGAAGGGACAGGCCCGCCGCATCGGGAACTCCGGCAGAGCGGCCTCGGCGGCCGGTTCGGCAGCTGCAGTCATCATGTCCTCTTCGCACGGGAGGGAACGGGCCGCGCCGACATCGGAGCAGGTCCGGGCTCGGCGCCGGTGCGGCGCTGTCGGCCGTCCCTCGGACGCTAGGCAGCCACGGCCCAAGGCCCCAACCCCTAGGCGCCCCTAAGGGCTTGGCAGACGTACGCCGGCCCCCCGGCCGGAACCCCGACCCCTGTCCCGCGGGCCCCTACGGGTTCCGGGCTCCGCCGGTGCGGCACGGACGATCCGGGCCGCGGGCGCGGCACGGGTGTTCGGCCGGCCGGACAGCGCTAGGGGCGGCTAGGGGTCTGGCGGGCGCGCAGCGGCGATTAGCGTCGGCTGCGGAACCACGGAAGAGGCACCGGTCGACACCCCCGCTCTCCTGGTCCCGGCCGGCGTCCGTGCCCCGGCCGCCGCGTCCCGCAGCCGAGCAGAGGTGATCAGCGTGTCCCCGGAACCCAGCGCGAAGGGCACCGTCCCCTTCGGGGAGTACCGGACCTGGTACCGGGTGACCGGTGAGCTCGGCGCGGGACGCCCGGCGGTCGTCGCCGTCCACGGCGGGCCCGGCAGCACCCACGACTACCTGCTGCCGCTGGCCCGGCTCGCCGAAGAAGGCTGGCCCGTCGTCCACTACGACCAGCTGGGCAACGGCGGATCGACCCATCTACCCGGCAAGGGCACCGAGTTCTGGACGGTCGAGCTGTTCCTCGACGAACTGGCCAACCTCGTCGAGCGGTTGGGGATCGCCGGCGACTACGTGCTGTTCGGCCAGTCCTGGGGCGGCCCCCTGTGCGCCCGGCACGCCATGACCGGCCCGCCCGGTCTGCGCGGACTGGTCGTCGCAGACGCGCCCGCCTCGTACCCGATCTGGCTGCAGGAGATGGCACGACTGCGCGCCGAACTGCCGCCGGAGGTGGAGGAGACCCTGCGGCGGCACGAGGCGGCCGGCACCTACGACAGCCAGGAGTACCTGGCCGCAATGCGGGTCTTCTACGACCGTCATGTGTGCCGTCTGACGCCCTGGCCCCGGGACTTCCTGTCCTCCTTCATGGAGATCTACAACGACCCGACCGTCTACTACGCGATGAACGGGCCCAACGAGTTCCATGTCATCGGCTCGCTGAAGGACTGGTCGATCGTCGACGAACTGCACCGGATCCGCACTCCGACCCTCCTGATCAGCGGTCGCCACGACGAGGCCACGCCGGCCGTCGTCCAGCCGTACCACGACAGGATCCCCGGAGCGCGCTGGGAGATCTTCGAGGAGTCCAGTCACCTTCCGCACCTGGAGGAACCGGAGCGGTTCTTCGAGGTGATGACCGACTTCCTCAAGAGCCTGTGACGCTCGAGATCCTGTGAAAGGGGGCGGGGATCCCGCCATGGCACACGACACCGCGCTCGTCTTCCCCGGCATGGGACCCGTCCCGTTCGCCGAGGTCGGCAGGTTCATGGTGGCCAACCCCTTCGCCCGGGACCTGGTCGCCGTCGCCGACGAAGCGCTCGGCTACTCCCTCGTGGACGCCTTCCGGCTCTCCCCGGGCGACTACTCGGAGGCCGCCCAGGTCGCCTTCTTCGTCAACTGCCTGGCCTGTGCCCACTGGGCCCGGGACCACCTCGGCGTGGAACCCGACATCGTCGCCGGGCCCAGCTTCGGCGAGAAGGCGGCCATCGCCTACACCGGCGTCCTGGAGCTGCCCGACGCGATCCGCCTGACCGCCGACATCGCCCGCTGCCTGGAGGAGTACTTCGCCGAGGAGCACCGGGACATCGTCACCCTGTCCTTCGTCCGGGCCCCGCGCGACGGGCTCGACGAGATCCTCGCCGAACTCGACGAGGCGGGGGAGTGGCACGAGATCTCCTGCCACATCGACGACGGCTTCTACATGATCTCCCTGCCCGAACGCCGCGTGGAGTGGACGCAGGAGCGGTTGCGTGCCATCGGCAGCCTCCCGCTGTACACCATGCGGCCCCCCATGCATGCCTCGGCGTTCCGGTCGCTGCGCGACAAGGCCGCACGCGACGTGGTGTCCCGCTACTCCTTCGCCGACCCCGGGCTGCCAGTCGTCGCCGACCAGGACGGCAGGCTGCTGCACACCGGCGAGGACGTGCGCACCATGCTGCTCGACGGCTTCGACCACCCGATGAACTGGCCGAGCGTCACCACGGCCCTCAAGGACGCCGGCGTCCGCCGCCTGTGCGTCGCCGGGCCGGACAGCCTCTTCGGCCGGGTTCCCTGCACCGTTCGTCAGTTCGACGTCGTCGCCGCGCAGCCGCGGCTGGCGATGACCCCCCGGCGCCGCTCGCGCGCCGCCTGATCCCGCCCGACTCGTTGGAGGCCACCATGTGGGACGACCAGTTCGAACAGATACTCCGCCCCTTCCTGCCGTTCCTTCCGCCGCAGGAGGACCTGACGCCGGAATCCGAGCTGAAGGACCTCGGCCTGGACTCGCTCGGCACGGTCCAGCTCCTCGGCACACTGGAGGAGGCCTACCAGCTCCGCTTCCGCGACAGCGCGCTCACCATGGACACCTTCCGCACCGCCGGCGTGCTGTGGGACACCATGCAGAGCATGCTGCACAGCGCCGCGAGCTGACCGGGCGGCCACCGTGGACCCCACCATGGACGGCACGCTGTCCGGCCGGTTCCTGCGCGGCCTGGCCCTCGCCCCGGACCGGCCGGCGCTGCGCGCCGACGGCGTCGACACCACCTACCGCGAACTGCACGAACGCGCCCTGGTCCTGGCCGGCTCCCTGCTCGCCGGGCTCCCCGAACAGCCGCCCGCCGTCGGTGTGCCGGCCGGCAAGGGACCCACGGCGTACGCGGCCCTGCTGGCCGGCCTGTACAGCGGCGTCACCGTCGTGCCGCTGCAGCCGGCCTTCCCCGCCGCCCGCACCCGGCAGATGATCGAGGCCGCCGGGGTCGGCGCGCTGCTCGCCGACGACGACGCCCTGCCCGCCCTGACCGCCTTGCACGCCTCCGGTGTCACCCTGCCGACGCTCTTCGCGCCCGGCGGGCAGCCGATGCCGGCGCTCGCCGTCGACGCGGACAGCGCCCTGAAGTCCCCCATGCCCGCCCGGCCCTCCGACACCGCCTATGTGCTGTTCACCTCCGGCTCCACCGGCCGGCCCAAGGGAGTGCCGGTCACCCACGCCAACACCGCGCACTACTTCCGTCTGCTCGACCAGCGCTACGACTTCGGTCCGCACGACGTCTTCTCGCAGACCTTCGACCTCAACTTCGACTGCGCGATGTTCGACCTGTTCTGTGCCTGGGGCGCCGGCGCCACCGTCGTACCGGTCCCGGCACAGGCGTACGCGCACCTGCCGGAGTTCGTGGACGAGCAGCGCATGACCGTGTGGTTCTCCACGCCCAGCGCGATCACCCTGGTGCGCCGCACCGGCGGGCTGGTGCCGGGCGTGCTGCCGTCGCTGCGGTGGAGCTTCTTCGCGGGGGAGGCGCTCAGCTGCAAGGACGCCGAGGACTGGGCCGCCGCGGCGCCGGGCGCGACGCTGGAGAACCTGTACGGTCCGACCGAGCTCACCATCACCGTCACCGCACAGCGCTGGTCGCCGGGACGGTACCTGAACGACATGGTGCCCATCGGCGCCGTCCACCCGGGCCACGAGACGCTGCTGCTGGACACCTCCGGCGCGCCCAGCACCGACGGCGAGGGCGAACTGTGCATCGCCGGGCCCCAGTTGACCCCCGGCTACCTCGACCCGGCCGACGACACCGGACGGTTCCTCGAGCGGGACGGTCGTCGCTTCTACCGCACCGGCGACCGTGTCAGGCGTGCCGACGACGGTGGCTGGCTCTACCTGGGCCGCCAGGACGCGCAGGTCCAGGTGCACGGGGTGCGCGTGGAACTGGCCGAGGTGGACGCCGCCGCACGCACCTGCCCGGGCGTCGAGGACGCCGTGACCGTGGCGGTGCCCGTGGACGGCACGGTGGAGCTGGCCGTCTTCCACACCGGCGAACCCGTGCCACCCGCCCGGCTCGCCCGCCATCTGCGGGAGCTGCTGCCGGCCGCGGTCGTCCCGCGCGCCTACCACCACCTGGACGCGCTCCCGCTCAACTCCAACCGCAAGACCGATCGCAGGAAGCTCGCCTCCCGGGCCACGGCCATGGGGCAGTCCGCCGGGGCAGGACGCACACACGAAAGGCGGCAGGAGTCGCAGTGAACGGTCAACCGACAGTGCAGGCCCGTACCGACGCACGGGTGCACGACCTGCTCGACGAGGCCACCGCCGAGCGCCCCGAGGCCCCCGCGGTCGCCGACGCCGCCGGCCGCTGGACCTACCGGGAACTGGCCGCCCACAGCCACGCCGTCGACGCCTGGCTGGAAGGGCGCGGCATCGGACACGGCGACCGGGTCCTCGTCCAACTGCCCAGCACCCGCGAACTGGTCGCGCTGCTGTACGGCGCGGCCCGCCGCGGCGCCGTCCTGGTCCCCGTCAACACGGGCATGAAGGACTACCACCTGCGGGCGGTCGTCGCCAACGCCGAGCCCTCGCTGATCGTCGTCACCGATCCCGCCGTCGACCGGATCGCCGCCCTCGCCGACGGCGTCCCGGTGCTCGGCCTCGGCGAGGCGTCGCAGGAGATCACCGCGCTGCGCGTCCAGGGGGCACGGTCCGGCGGAGCCGGGGTCGGCCCCGAGGACATAGCCGTCCTCGTCTACACCTCCGGCTCGACCGCCGCCCCCAAGGCGGTGATCTGCCCGCACGGCTCCATGGTCTTCGCCACCGAGGCCATCAACCTGGAACTCGGCTACCGCCCCGACGACGTGGTGTTCTGCCGCTTCCCCGTCTCCTGGGACTACGGCCTCTACAAGGTGCTGCTCACCGCGGCAGGACGCAGCGAACTCGTGCTGGCCGACGGCGAGTCGGACCTGGTGCTGCTGCGCCGTATCCGGGAGACCGGCGCCACCGTCGTCCCGATCGTGCCCTCCCTGGCCACCATGATCTGCGCCCTCGCCGAACGCGAACCGAGCCGGCAGTCCCGGGTGCGCATGTTCACCAACACCGGTGCCGCGCTGCCGAAGGCCACCGCCGACGGGCTGCGCACGGCGTTCCCGGGCGCGGAGGTGATCATCCAGTTCGGGCAGACGGAGTGCAAGCGGGTCTCCGTGCTGCCGCCCGCCCACCAGGACGCCAGACCGGACTCGGTCGGCCGCCCGCTGCCCGGCACCCGCGCCTTCGTCGTGGACGACCAGGGCAACCGGCTGCCGCCCTGGGAGACCGGCGAGATCGTGGTCGAGGGCCCGCATGTCATGCCCGGCTACTGGCGCGCACCGGAACAGACCGCACGCGCCTTCCGCCCCGCCCCGGACGGCGGACTCAGGCTGCACACCGGCGACTTCGGACACGTCGACGAGGACGGCTTCTTGTATTACGAGGGCCGCCGCGACGACATGTTCAAGCACAAGGGCGTGCGCATGAGCACCACGGAGATCGAGAGCGCTGCCACGGACGTCCCCGGCGTCCGCGCCGCCGCCGTCCTGCCGCCCGCCCCCGGCCGCGACCTCGCGGTGTTCGCCGAGGGCTCCATCGACCCGCACACCCTGCTGAAGGAGCTGTCACTGCGGCTGGAGCCCGCCAAGGTGCCCGGCGTGAGCCGCGTCGTCGACGAGCTGCCGCTGACCCCGCACGGCAAGCACGACCGCAAGCAGCTCGCCCGTCTCCTGGAAGGAACCACCCCGTGACCGGCCGCACCGAGCTCGCCGAGCGCTTCGGTACCCCGTCCTACGTCTACGACCTGGACCGGGTGGCCACGGCCCGCGACGACCTGTTCGCCGCGCTGCCCGCCGAGGTCGAGGTGTTCTACGCCGCCAAGGCCAACCCGCACCCGGAGCTGCTGCGCGAGCTGCGCTCGGGCGGGGCCCGCGGCTGCCGCGCCGAGATCAGCTCCGTCGGCGAACTCGACGCCGCCCTGCAGGCCGGCTTCCCCGGCGACCGGATCCTCTACACCGGACCCGGCAAGACCACCGGGGAACTGACCGAGGCGATGGCGCGCGGCGTACGCCTCTTCTCCACGGAGTCGCCCGGCGACCTCCGCCGCGTCGGCGCGACGGCACTCCGGCTCGGCCTCACCGCCGACTGCCTGATCCGGGTCAACAACGCCACCGGCGCGGCGGCCACCAGCATCCGTATGACGGGGGTGCCCTCGCAGTTCGGCTTCGACAGCGAGACCCTGCCCGGCCTCGCCGCCGAACTGCGCGACGTGCCCGGCACCAGCATCGCCGGGCTGCACTTCTTCCCGCTGAGCAACGCCAAGGACGAGGCGAGCCTCATCGCCGAGTTCCGCCACACCATCGAGACCGCCGCCGCCCTCCAGGACACCCTCGGCGTCACCTTCCGCTTCGTCGACATCGGCGGCGGCTTCGCCGCGCCGTACGCGGTGCAGGGTGAGCGGCCGGTGTACGGCGAGCTGCGCGACGCCCTGGCCGAGGCGCTGGACGAGCACTTCCCCGGCTGGCGCCAGAGCAGTCCGCGGATCGCCTGCGAGTCGGGCCGCTACCTGGTCGCCGACAGCGGCACCCTGCTCACCTCGGTCGTCAACGTCAAGGACAGCCGCGACCACCGCTATGTCGTCCTCGACGCCGGCATCAACACGTTCGGCGGCATGTCCGGCCTCGGCCGCATCCTGCCCGTGTCCGTCGAGCCGCACGAGTCCGTCGGCGCGGACGGCACACCCGCGAGCCTCGCCGGGCCGCTGTGCACCCCGGGCGACCTGCTCGGCCGGAACGTGCCGCTGCCCGAACCGGCACCGGGCGACCTGCTCACCGTCCCCAACGCCGGCGCCTACGGCCCCACGGCCAGCCTGCTGATGTTCCTCGGCAGGCCCGCACCCGCAGAGATCGTCGTCCGCGGTGACGACCTCGTCTCCGTCTCCCGCATCCAGCACACCCGAACCTACGAACACGGACAGGCCCTGTGATGAGCCCCTACCCGACACCCCCCACCCCCGGCGACCAGCCCGTCCTGGTGGCCGGCGGCATCTCCGACTCCCACACCTGGAACCTCGTCTACCTCCAGCTCCTCCTGGAGGAGCACGGGCACCGCGTGGTCAACCTCGGCCCCTGCGTCCCCGAGGACCTCCTCATCGCCGAGGCCCTGGCCCACCGCCCGGCCCTCATCGTGGTCAGCAGCGTCAACGGGCACGGCTACCACGACGGAATGCGGACCGTCACCCGGCTGCGCGAGCACCCCGAACTCGCCGGTGTGCCCGCCGTCATCGGCGGCAAGCTCGGCATCGCCGGCCCCTGCGGCAGCGAGGAGGTGACCGCGCTGCGCGCCGCCGGTTACGACGAGGTGTTCGACGACAGCGCCGAAGGCGTCGCCGCCTTCCGGCGGATGCTCGACACGCTGCCGCAGCGGGCCCTGGTGTGACCGGCGTCGGGTTCGGCGCGTTCGTGCGCCGGGCTCACGACGCCGGACAGCTGGTGGTCCAGCCCCGGATGGGGATGAGCAGCCCGGACCTGATGCGGGCCGGGCTGCTCGCCACCCGGGACACCACGGCGACCACCGTCGGCACGATCACCCTGGACAGCTACACCCGGGTCGGCGACCTGGAGTCGGCCAAACTGGCCGTCCTGGAGGGCGTCGCCCTCAACGGCTACCCGATCGTGAGCCACGAGACTGCCACCACCCTGCAGGTGCTCGCCGGCATCCACGACCCCGGCTTCCCGGTCCAGGTCCGGCACGGCTCGGCCGCCCCGCAGGACATCTTCCGGGCGCTGACGGCCGTCGGACTCGACGCCTCCGAGGGCGGGCCGGTCTCCTACTGCCTGCCCTACGGCCGGGTCCCGCTGCGCGAGTCCGTCGCGCACTGGGCCGCCTCCTGCGAACTGCTGGCCACCCTCGGCGCGTCGGGCGCCGATCCGCACCTGGAGACCTTCGGCGGCTGCGTCCTCGGCCAGCTCTGCCCTCCCAGCCTGCTCGTCGCCGTGAGCGTCCTGGAGGCGATCTTCTTCCGCCGCCACGGCATCCGGAGCATTTCGCTGAGTTACGCCCAGCAGACCGATCCGCGCCAGGACGCCGAAGCGGTGGCCGCGTTGCGCAGCCTGTGCGCGCAGTACCTGCCGAACACCGATTGGCATGTCGTCGTCTACGCCTACATGGGCCTGTTTCCGGAAACCGAGGAAGGCGTCTACCGGCTGCTCGGGAAAGCGGCCGAACTCACCGTCGCCAGCGGTTCCGAACGGCTCATCGTGAAAACCGTGGCGGAATCCCGCCGCATTCCGTCGGTCGCCGAGAACGTCGCCGCCCTCGAATACGCGGCGGCGGTCGCCGCACACACGCGACGGGCTCCGCTGGACGGCACCGGCACCCAGACGTACGCCGAGGCCTCGGCCCTGGTGAACGCGGTGCTGGAGCTGGACGACGACCTCGGCGCGGGACTGTTGACGGCATTCTCCAGGGGACTTCTCGACGTTCCCTACTGTCTGCATCCCGACAACGCCGGATTCAGCCGGAGTTATATCGGCGCGGACGGCCGGCTGTACTGGTCCGACATCGGGAAGATGCCGCTGAACGGTATCGCCGACGTCCGCCCGGCACAGGCCATCACCTCCGCGGACCTGCTCGACTCCCTGTCCTACGTACGCCGTTCGTACGACCGGCACGACCCCGAGGACGCGTGGCCTTCCCAGGTGCCCGCCCCTAGGGGTGCTTAAGGGTGTGGCCTTTCGGAGGCCGTCACTACGGTGTGGAAAAAGGTGAGGAAAACCGGTGTCGGCCGAAAGTGGAGATGCGTGGATGAACGGGCCCGGATCCGATTCAGCTCTGGCACGTTGGCTCGCCACGGCCGTACCGTCCCAGCACCGCAGGCTGGTGACCGAACTGGTGCGTGGGGCCGCGACCGAGGCCATCGAGGCGGCCCGGCCGGGCACGGTGGACGTGCTCGACCCGGCCGTTCCGTTCTCCGCGCAGGGACTCGACTCGCTCGCCGCGGTCGACCTGCACCGACGGCTGACCGAGCGGACCGGTCTCGAGCTGCCGGTCGGCCTCGCGTACGACTGCCCGACCGTCCACGATCTGGCCGCCCGGCTGCTCGCCGAGGTGGACGGCCGGGCGGACGAGCACACCGAGCCGGCCGATGACGGCGCCCCCGACGAACCGATCGCCGTCGTCGGCATCGGCTGCCGCTTCCCCGGCGGCATCTCCTCGCCCGCCGACCTGTGGCGGCTGCTGACCGAGAGCGGCGAGGTGCTGTCGGGCTTCCCGCAGGACCGCGGCTGGGACCTGGACGCCCTCTTCGACGAGGACCCCGAGGTGCCCGGCAGCGCCTACGTCCGCAGCGGCGGATTCCTCGACACCGCCACCGAGTTCGACGCCGAGTTCTTCGGCATCAGCCCGCGCGAGGCGCTCGGCATGGACCCGCAGCAGCGGCTCGTGCTGGAGACGTCCTGGCAGGCTCTGGAAGACGCCGGCATCGACCCAACGGCGCTGCGCGGCACCCCGGCCGGCATGTTCTTCGGCGCCGAGGTGCAGGAGTACGGGCCGCGCCTGCACGACGCCCCGGACGGACTCGACGCCTATCTGCTCGCCGGGAACGCCTCCAGCGTGATCTCCGGCCGGGTCGCCTATGTGCTGGGCGCCGAAGGGCCGGCGGTCACCGTCGACACCGCCTGCTCCGCCTCCCTGGTCGCCGTCCACCTGGCGTGCCGCTCGCTGCGGCAGGGCGAGTCCTCCCTCGCACTCGCCGGCGGTGTGGCCGTGATGGGCGGTCCCGGAGTGTTCACCGCCTTCAGCCGGCAGCGGGGCCTCGCGCCCGACGGCCGCTGCAAGGCGTTCGCCGCCGCTGCCGACGGCACCGGATTCGCCGAGGGCGTCGGCGTGCTCGTCCTGGAACGGCTCGGCGACGCCCGGCGCAACGGCCACGAGGTGCTGGCCGTCGTCCGCGGCTCCGCCGTCAACCAGGACGGCGCCTCCAACGGCCTGACCGCGCCCAACGGCACCTCCCAGCAGCGGCTGATCCGCCGGGCCCTCGCCGACGCCGGGCTCACCGCCGCCGATGTCGACGTCGTCGAGGCGCACGGCACCGGCACCCGGCTCGGCGACCCCATCGAGGCCACCGCCCTCCTCGCCACCTACGGCCGGGGCCGCCCCGCCGACGCCCCGCTGCTGATCGGCTCCGTCAAGTCCAACCTCGGGCACACCCAGGCCGCCGCCGGTGTCGCCGGCGTCATCAAGACGATCCTCGCCATGGGGCACGGGCAGATACCGGCGACGCTGCACGTCGACGAGCCCACCCCGCACGTCAACTGGTCCTCCGGGGCCGTGCGACTCGTCACCGAGGGGCGTGCGTGGCCCGACACCGGCCGGGCCCGGCGGGCCGGTGTCTCGTCGTTCGGGGTCAGCGGGACCAACGCACACCTCATTCTGGAACGGCCGCAGCCCGAGCCGGAGGCCACCGACGCGGACGCCCGCCCGGCCCTTCCCGCCGGGACGCCGCTGCCCTTCGCCCTCTCCGCCCGCGGCGAGGCCGCGCTGCGGGCCCGCGCCGCCGACCTGCTGCCCCTGGCCGACGAGGCGGACCCGCTCGACCTCGCCCACTCGCTGGCCACCACCCGGCCCGCCCTGCACGACCGGGCCGTCCTCGTCGCCGCCGACCGCGCCGAACTGCGCGCCGCGCTCCACGACCTGGCCTCCGGCACCGCGCCCGTCACGGCTCGCGCCGACGGCGAACTCGGCTTCCTGTTCACCGGGCAGGGCAGCCAGCGCATCGGCATGGGCCGCGAACTCGCGGCCACCCACCCGGTGTTCGCCGACGCCCTGGACGACGTCTGCGCCCACTTCGACCTCCAGCTCGGCCGGCCGCTGCAGGACGTCCTGTCCGCCGAGCCCGGCACCCCGGAGGCCGAGCTGCTGCACCGTACCGAGTACGCGCAGCCCGCCCTGTTCACCGTGGAGGTCGCCCTCCACCGTCTTCTGGAGAGCTGGGGCCTGACCCCGGACCAGCTCGCCGGGCACTCCGTCGGCGAGATCGCCGCCGCACACGTGGCCGGCGTGCTCACCCTCCAGGACGCGACGATCCTGGTCGCCGCACGCGGCCGGCTCATGCAGCAACTCCCCGCGGGCGGCGCCATGGTCGCCGTACGCGCCACCGAGGACGAGGTGGCGCCGCTGCTCACGCCGCGCACCGGCATCGCCGCCGTCAACGGGCCCGCCGCCGTCGTGGTCTCCGGCGACGCGGCCGACGTGGAGCGCATCGCCGCCGCACTCGCCGCGCGCGGCCACGACACCAAGCGCCTGCGGGTCAGCCACGCCTTCCACTCGCCGCTGATGGAACCGATGCTGGCCGAGTTCCGCCGGATCGCACACGTCCTGGACTACGCCAGGCCGACGCTGCCGGTGGTGTCGACCGTCACCGGCGGCCCCGTCGGCTCCGAGCTGTGCGACCCCGAGTACTGGGTGGAGCACGTCCGCGCCCGCGTCCGCTTCCACGACGCCGTCCGCACGCTCGCCGACACCGGGGTACGGACGTTCCTGGAGATCGGTCCCGACGCGGTGCTGTCCGCCATGGGCCCGGACTGCACCGACGTACCCGGCGCCGCCTTCCTGCCGGTGCTGCGGCGCGAGCGGCCCGAGACCCGCGAGGCCCTCGCCGCGTTCGCCGCCGCCCATGCCCGGGGCGTCCCGGTCGACTGGCAGCGGCACTTCGCCGGCCTGGGCGGGCGCCGCGTCGATCTGCCCGGCTACCCCTTCCAGCGGCGGCGCTTCTGGCTGGCGCAGAGCACCGCCACCGACGCCGCCGGCCTCGGCCAGCTCCCCGCGGGCCACCCGCTGCTCGCGGCCGTGGTCGCCGTCGGCGCCGAGGGCGTGGTGCTGACCGGGCGGCTGTCCCCCCGGACCCAGCCCTGGCTCGCCGACCATGTCATCGCCGGCCGCGTGCTCTTCCCCGGTACCGCCTTCGTCGAACTCGCCCTGCGCGCCGGCGACCACGTCGGCACGGGCACCCTGGAGGAGCTGACCCTCGGCGCACCGCTGGTCCTGAGCGCCGACGACGACGTCGCCGTCCAGGTCGCCGTGGGCGAGCCCGACGACTCCGGACGCCGCGATGTCACGGTCCACACCCGTGCCGACGAGGCGGCCCCCTGGACCCAGCACGCCGCCGGCGTCCTCACCGCCGCCGCCCCGGCCGGCGCGGCCGACCTGACCGTGTGGCCGCCGCAGGACGCCCGGCCGCTCGACACCGCGAACGTCTACGCGGACCTCGCCGCCCAGGGCTACGGGTACGGGCCCGCCTTCCAGGGGCTGCGTGCCGCCTGGCGGCACGGTGACGACGTCTACGCCGAGGTCGCCCTGCCCGAGGACGCCGCCGCCGGTGCGACGGAGTTCGGCCTGCACCCGGCGCTGCTCGACGCCGCGCTGCACGCCGCCGACCTCGACGCCCCGCCGCGCCCCGAGGTGCTGGTGCCGTTCGCCTGGACCGGCGTCACGCTGCACGCCACCGGCGCACCGGCCCTCCGCGTGAAGATCACCCGCGGCAGCGACACCAGCGGCGGCGACACCATCGCCCTGCACCTCGCCGACGCCACCGGTGCCCCGGTGGCCGACATCGAGGCCCTGACCTCCCGTCCGGTACCGGACGGCGACGTCCTCTACGCCGTGCAGTGGTCGCCGTACCCCCGTCCGGCGACCACCACGCCCCTGCGCACCGCTGTCCTGGACGGCGCGGCCGACCCCCTCGCGGACGCCGTCGACGCTCTGCTCGACGGCCCCGCCCCGGACGCCGTCGTGCACCGCGTGCCCGGCCCGGCGGGCGCCGACGCGGTCGAAGCGCGCGCCCACGTCGGCCAGGTACTGCGGCTGCTGCACACCTGGCAGACGGACGAGCGGCTCGCCGGCACCCGGCTCGTCGTCGTCACCCCGCCGGGCAGCCCCGTCCACGCGGCCGTCCGCGGCCTGGTCCGCTCCGCCCAGGCGGAGAACCCCGGCCGCTATGTGCTCGTCGAGCACGAGGCGCTGCCCTCCGAGGCCGACCTGCGCGCGATCCTCGCCACCGGCGAACCCGAACTCTCCCTGGCCGACGGCCGGTTCGCAGTGCCACGGCTGACCGCGCAGCCCGCCGCCGAGCCCGCCCCCGCCGCCGGCTGGGGCACCGTCCTCGTCACCGGCGGCACCGGCGGCCTCGGCGCGCTGCTCGCCCGGCACCTGGTGCGCGCGCACGGCGTCCGCCGTCTGGTGCTCGCCGGCCGGCGCGGCACCGCCCCCGAACTCCACGCCGAACTCACCGCCCTGGGCGCCGAGGTGACCGTCGCCGCCTGCGACGTCGGCGACCGCGACGCCCTGCGCCGCCTGCTCGACGAGCACCCTGCCGACTCCGTCGTCCACGCCGCCGGCACCGTCCGCGACGGCATCGTGGACACCCTCACCGACGAGACACTGGACGAGGTCTTCCATGCCAAGGCGCTCGGCGCCTGGCACCTGCACGAGCTGACCCGGGACCGCGACCTCGCCCACTTCGTGCTCTTCTCCTCCCTCGCCGCCGTCCTCGACGGACCCGGGCAGGGCAACTACGCGGCCGCCAACGCCTACCTCGACGCCCTCGCCGGGCACCGCGCCGCCCTCGGCCTGCCGGCCACCGCGCTCGCCTGGGGCCTGTGGGCCACCGACAGCGGCATGGGCGCCGCGCTGGACGACACGGCCCTGGAGCGCATCGCGGCCTACGGCATCCCCGGCCTGTCCGCCGAACGCTCCCTGGAGCTGTTCGACGCCGCCCTCCGCTCCCGCGCACCCCATCTGGTGCCCGTGGAGATCGACGCCGCCGCCGTACGCCGCCGCCCCGACGGCATACCGCCGCTGCTGGCCAGCCTCGTCCGCCCGGTCACCCGCCGGGTCACGGCGAGCACCGCCCCCGCCGCGGCCGCCGACGGACACCTGGCCGCGCTGCCCGTCGCCGACCGCGACCGCGCTCTGCTGGAGCTGGTGCGCACCGAGGTGGCGGCCGTGCTCCGGCACGACGGGCCGCACGCCATCGACCCCGGCCGGGCCTTCACCGACCTCGGCTTCGACTCGCTGGCCGCCGTGGAACTGCGCAACCGGCTGGGCACCACCACCGGACTGCGGCTGCCCGCCACCCTCGTCTTCGACCACCCCACCTCCCGCGCACTCGCCGGCCACATCGGCGAGACGCTCTTCGGCACCGGCCCGCGGGAGACCCCCGCCCTCGCCACCCGCACCGCACCGGACGACGACCCGATCGTCATCGTCGGCATGAGCTGCCGCTACCCCGGCGGGGTCCGCTCCCCGGAGGACCTGTGGCGGCTCGTCGCCGACGGCGTCGACGCGGTCGGCGGCTTCCCCGCGGACCGCGGCTGGGACACCGAGGCGCTCTACGACCCGGAGCCGGGCACCCCCGGCCGCACCTACGCCCGCGAGGGAGCCTTCCTGTACGGCGCCGCCGAGTTCGACCCCGGCTTCTTCGGCATCAGTCCCCGCGAGGCCACCGCCATGGACCCGCAGCAACGGCTCCTCCTGGAGGTGTCCTGGGAGGCGCTGGAGCGCTCCGCCGTCGACCCGCACCGCCTGCGCGGCTCCCGCACCGGCGTGTTCGCGGGCGTCATGTACCACGACTACGGCACCTGGCTGGCGGAGGTGCCCGAGGACCTCGCCGCCTACCTCGGCAACGGCAGCCTCGGCAGCGTCGTCTCCGGCCGGGTCGCCTACGCCCTCGGCCTCGAAGGGCCCGCCGTCACCGTCGATACCGCCTGTTCCTCCTCGCTGGTCACCCTGCACCTGGCCGCCCAGGCGCTCCGCCAGGGCGAGTGCGATCTCGCCCTGGTCGGCGGCGTCACCGTGATGTCGACGCCGGACACCTTCGTCGACTTCGCCCGGCAGCGCGGGCTGGCCGCCGACGGCCGCTGCAAGTCCTTCGCGGCCGCTGCCGACGGCACCGGCTGGGGCGAGGGCGCCGGCATGCTCGTCGTCGAACGCCTCTCCGACGCCCGCCGCAACGGCCACCGGGTGCTCGCCCTGGTCCGCGGCTCCGCCGTCAACTCCGACGGTGCCTCCAACGGCCTGACCGCCCCCAACGGCCCCTCCCAGCAGCGCGTCATCCGCGCCGCGCTGGCCGCCGCCGGGCTCTCCCCGGCCGACGTCGACACCGTCGAGGCGCACGGCACCGGCACCACCCTCGGCGACCCGATCGAGGCCCAGGCCCTGCTCGCCACCTACGGGCAGGACCGCGACGAGCCGCTGTGGCTGGGCTCCGTCAAGTCCAACATGGGACACACGCAGGCCGCCGCCGGTGTCGCCGGTGTCATCAAGATGGTGATGGCGATGCGGCACGGCACCCTGCCGAAGACCCTGCACGTCGACGCGCCCTCCGACCAGGTGGACTGGAGCGCGGGCGCCGTGGAACTGCTCACCGAACAGCGCCCGTGGCAGGCGCCTGACCGGCCGCGCCGCGCCGGTGTGTCCTCGTTCGGGATCAGCGGCACCAACGCCCATGTGATCCTGGAGGAGTTCACCGAGCCCGGGCCCCCGAAGGCCGACCCCGCCACCGCACCGCCGGTGCTCGCCCTCCCGGTCTCCGCCCGCTCGCCCGAGGCCCTGAGCGGCCAGGCCCGGCGCCTGCTGGAGCTGACCGGCACCGCCCCCGCCGACCTCGGTCTGGCCCTGGCCACCACCCGCGGCACCCACCCCCACCGGGCCGTGCTCCTCGCCACCGGTGACGACCAGGCCGCCGCCGGGCTCGACGCCCTGGCACGCGGCACCGAGGCGCCGGGGCTGCTCGTCACCGGCGCCGCCACCGACGGCACCCTGGCCTGTCTGTTCTCCGGTCAGGGCGCCCAGCGCCCCGCCATGGGCCGCGACTGGTACGACGCCTTCCCCGTCTACGCCGAGCACTTCGACCGCGCCGCCGCCCTCTTCGACAAGCACCTGGAACGGCCCCTGGCCGAGGTCGTCTTCGGCGACGATGCCCAGGCACTGGAGCAGACCGTCTACACCCAGGCCGCGCTGTTCACCACCCAGGTGGCGCTCTACCGGCTGCTGGAGTCCTTCGGGCTGCGACCCGACCGGCTGGCCGGCCACTCCGTCGGCGAGTTCGCCGCCGCGCACGCAGCGGGCGTGTGGTCGCTGCAGGACGCCGTCACCGCGGTCGCCGCCCGGGGGCGGCTCATGCAGGCGCTGCCCGAGGGCGGCGCGATGATCGCCGTACAGGCGTCGGAGGACGAGGTGACCCCGCTGCTGGACGGGCGGTGCGGGATCGCCGCCGTCAACGGGCCCCGCGCCGTGGTCGTCTCCGGTGACGAGGACGCCGTCACCGAGGTCGCCGCGCACTTCACGACCACCCGCAGGCTTCGCGTCTCGCACGCCTTCCACTCGCCCCGTATGGAGCCCATGCTGGCCGCGTTCCGGGAGGTCATGACCGGCATCGAGGCGGCGGAACCGGCCGTGCCGATCGTCTCCACCCTCACCGGCGCCCCGGCCACCGCCGCCGAACTCGGCTCCGCCGACTACTGGGTACGGCATGTACGGGAGACCGTGCGCTTCGCCGACGCCGTCACGACACTGGCGGAACACGGCGCCGACACCTTCCTCGAACTCGGTGCCGCACCGGTGCTCACCGCCATGGGCCCCGACTGCCTGCCGGACGCCGAGGACACCGCCTTCGTCGCCACCGCGCGCAAGGACACCGCCCAGCTGCCCGGCCTGCTAGCCGCCCTGGCCACCGTGCACACGCGGGGCTCGGACGTCGACTGGGCGGTGCTGTACGAGGCGTACGCGGGAAGCCGTGTCGAGCTGCCCACCTACGCCTTCGAGCACCGCCGGTACTGGCTGCCCACGCCCGCCGTCGCCGTCGGCGACGCCGCCGGGCACGGGCTCGCCGCCGCCGACCACCCGCTGGTGAGCGCCCGGCTGGACCTGCCCGGCGATGCCGGTCTGCTGCTCACCGGCCGGATCTCCACCGCCACCCATCCGGTCCTCGCCGAGCACGCCGTGCTGGGCACGGTCCTGGTGCCCGGTGCCGCGCTGGTCGACCTCGCCCTGCACGCCGGACACCTCACCGGACGCCCCGTCCTGGAGGAACTGACCCTGCAGGCCCCGCTGGTGCTGCCCGCGGACACCGCCGTACGCCTGCAGGTCGCCACCGGCCCCGACGGCACCGTCGAGATCCACTCGCGTGCCGAGAGCGCCCCCGTGGACGAGAGCTGGACCCGGCACGCCACCGGCACCCTCACCGGCCGCGCCGCGCCGCCCGCGACCGGCCCCGCCACCTGGCCGCCGCCCGGCGCCACCCCGCTCGACGTCACCGGCCTCTACCCGCGCCTGCACGCCGAGGGCTACGACTACGGCCCCGTCTTCCGCGGCGTACGGGCCGCCTGGCGGCACGGCGACACCCTGCTCGCCGAACTCGAACTGCCCGCGGGCGCACGGCAGGACGCCGCACGCCACGCCCTGCATCCGGCGCTGCTGGACTCCGCCCTGCACGTCACCTCGCTGCTGGACGGCGAAGCGGAGCCCGGCGAGCGGTCCGACGGCATCGCCCTGCCCTTCGCCTGGACCGGGGTCACCCTGCACACCCGGGGCTCCCTCACCGCCCGCGTCCGCGTCACCCGCGGTACCGACGGCACCCGCATCGAACTGGCGGACACCGAGGGCCGGCCGCTCGCCACCGTCGAGTCGTACGTCACGCGCCCCGTCACCGCCGACCGGCTCGCCCGGCAGCAGCGCCATCTCTACGCCGTCACCGACGTACCGCTGCCCGAGGCCGCCGGGCGCCCCGACCGCCGTACCTGGGCGGTCCTCGGCGACGACGACCTCGGCCTCGGCGCCCCGGCACACGCCGATCTGGACGCGCTCGGCGCCACCGTGCCCGACGTGGTGATCCTGCCGGTCACCGCCCCGCCTGCCGAGGGCGGCAACCTGCCCGACGCCGTGCGGACCGTCCTGGGCCGCACCCTGGAGACCCTGCGTGCCTGGTCGGCCGACGACCGCTACAGCGACGCGGTGCTCGTGGTCCTCACCTGCGGCGCACTCGCCGACGCCCCGGTGCACGGGCTGGTGCGGGCCGCACAGGCCGAGGACCCCGGCCGGATCCTCCTCGTGGCACGGTCCGGGCCCGACGGCCCCGTACCGGACCGGGCCGCGCTGGCCGCCCTCATCGACTCCGGGGAGCCGGAGACACGATGGCGCAACGGCCGGGCGCGCGCCCCGCGCCTGGTGCGCGCGGAGGAGCCCGGCGCCCCGCGTCCGGACCGCCCGTGGGGCACCGTCCTCGTCACCGGAGGCACCGGCGGACTCGGCGCCCTGGTCGCCCGGCACCTGGCCGAGCGGCACGGCGTGACTCGTCTGGTGCTCACGAGCCGCCGCGGACCCGAGGCGCCCGGCGCCGCTCGACTGCGCGCGGAGCTGGCGGAGTCGGGCGCCGACGCCGAGATCGTCGCCTGCGACGTCTCCGACCGCGCCGCGCTCGCCGCCCTGCTCATCGCGCACCCCGTCGACAGCGTCGTCCACACCGCCGGTGTCCTCGACGACGGCCTGGTCGCCTCGCTGACCCCGGCACGCCTGGACACCGTGCTGCGCCCCAAGGCGGACGCCGCCTGGCACCTGCACGAACTGACCCTGGACCGGGAGCTGTCCCACTTCGTGCTGTTCTCCTCGGCCGCGGGCACCATCGACGCCTCGGGACAGGGCAACTACGCCGCCGCCAACGTCTTCCTCGACGCGCTCGCCGCCCACCGCGCCACCCTCGGCCTGCCCGCCACCTCCCTCGCCTGGGGCCTGTGGTCCGGCGGCGGCATGGGCGCCGGCCTCGACGCGGCCGAGGTCCAGCGCATCGAACGCTCCGGCATCGGCGCGCTCGACCCGGACGAAGGGCTGGAGCTGTTCGATGCCGCCGTCGCCTCCGGCAACCCCGCCCTGGTACCCGTACGGCTGGACAGCGCGGCCCTGCGCCGGCGCGGCGACGACCTCCCGGCCGTGCTGCGGACCCTGGGCGGCGTCACCCACCGTGCGGACCGCGACGGCCGGACCCGCACCCTTGGCGAGCAGCTGGCCGGACTCCCCGCAGCCGACCACGAACACACCGTCCTGGAAACGGTCCGCACCGAGGTCGCCGCCGTCCTCGGCCACGCCGGACCCGCCGCCGTCGAGCCGCGCCGCGCCTTCACCGAGCTGGGCTTCGACTCGCTCGCCGCCGTCGAGCTGCGCAACCGGCTGAACGCGGTCAGCGGACTGCGCCTGCCCTCCACGCTGATCTTCGACTACGCCACCCCGGCAGCGCTCGCCGGCCACCTCCTCGAACGGCTCTTCCCGGACACCGCCGACCCCGAGCCATCCGCCCCACCGCACGACGACGAGCTGCGCGCCCTGATCTCCGGCATCCCCGTCGCCCGCATCCGGGAAGCCGGCCTGCTCGACAGCCTGCTGAAGCTGTCCGAACCGGCCCATGCCCCCGCCCCCACCGACCGGGCCCTGGACATCAAGTCGATGGCCGTGGCCGACCTGGTGCGCGCCGCGCTCGACCGCAGCGGCACCCAGTGACCTCCACCCGGTGCCCGACGACGCGCCGCGTCCGGCACCGGGCCCCCGTTCCGGCGCACCTTCCACCGCGTCACCAGCGCCGCCGACCAGCAGGGAGCGACACCGACCGTGGACACATCCGTCGAGCAGATCGTCGAGGCGCTGCGCGAGTCATTGCTCGAGAACGAGCGGCTGCGCCGGCAGAACGACCAGATCACCGAGGCGGCGCAGGAACCCGTCGCGATCGTCGCCATGAGCTGCCGCTACCCGGGCGGCGTCAGCACGCCCGAGCAGCTGTGGCAGCTGGTCGACGCCGGCGCCGACGCCGTGGGCGACTTCCCCGCGGACCGCGGCTGGGACGTCGAGGGCATCTACGACCCCGACCCCGACGTCCCCGGCAGGACACACGTCCGCGAAGGCGGGTTCCTGTACGACGCGCCGCGGTTCGACCCCGGCTTCTTCGGCATCAGCCCGCGTGAGGCCCTCGCGATGGACCCGCAGCAGCGGCTGCTGCTGGAGACCGCCTGGGAGGCGTTCGAACGCGCCGGCATCGACCCGCACAGCCTCAAGGGCAGCCGCACCGGCATCTACGCGGGCGTCATGTACCACGACTACGGCAGCTGGCTCACCGAGGTGCCGGACGGCGTCGAGGGCTATCTCGGCAACGGCAACCTGGGCAGCGTCGCCTCCGGACGTGTCTCCTACATCCTCGGCCTGGAAGGCCCCGCGGTCACCGTCGACACCGCCTGCTCCTCCTCGCTCGTCGCCCTGCACCTCGCGGTGCAGGCGCTGCGCACCGGCGAGTGCGGCCTGGCCCTCGCGGGCGGCGTGACGGTGATGTCCACCCCCGACACCTTCATCGACTTCTCCCGCCAGCGGGGTCTCGCGCTGGACGGCCGCTGCAAGTCCTTCGCGGAAGGCGCGGACGGCACCGGCTGGGGCGAGGGCGCCGGCCTGATCCTGCTGGAACGGCTCAGCGACGCCCGGCGCAACGGGCACCCGGTGCTGGCCGTCGTCCGCGGCACCGCCGTCAACCAGGACGGCGCCTCCAACGGCCTCACCGCCCCCAACGGCCCTTCCCAGCAGCGCGTCATCCGCGCGGCCCTCGCCAACGCCCGCCTGGAACCCCGCCAGGTGCACGCCGTCGAGGCCCACGGCACCGGCACCCCGCTCGGCGACCCGATCGAGGCGCAGGCCCTGCTGGCCACCTACGGGCAGGATCGCGACGAGCCGCTGTGGCTCGGCTCGGTCAAGTCCAACATCGGGCACACGCAGGCCGCCGCGGGTGTCGCCGGCGTCATCAAGATGGTGATGGCGATGCGGCACGGCCGGCTGCCCAGGACCCTGCACGCCGAACGGCCGACCTCGCAGGTCGACTGGGCGGCCGGCGCCGTCGAACTGCTCGCCGAGGCCCGCGACTGGCCCGCGGACGGCGAGCCCCGCCGCGCAGCGGTGTCGTCCTTCGGCATCTCCGGCACGAACGCCCACGTCATCGTCGAGGCCGCCCCCGAGCACGAGCCCCGTACGCAGGACCCCTCCTGGACCCGGCCGCTCCCGCTGGTGCTGTCCGGCAACGGCGAGCGCGGCCTGGCCGCCCAGGCCCGCCGCCTCCTCGACCACCTCACCGCCGCCACCGACCCCGTTCCCGACGTCGCCCACACGCTCGCCCGCGGACGCGCGGCACTGGACGAGCGGGCGGTCGTCACCGGCGCCGACCTGCCCGCCCTCACCGCGGGCCTGACCGCGCTCGCCGAGGGCGGCCTCGCGCCGAACGTGGTGCGCGGCAGGCCAGCGGGGGAGTCCCGCATCGCCTTCGTCTTCCCCGGCCAGGGCTCCCAGTGGGCCGGTATGGCCGCCGACCTGCTCGACACCTCACCCGGGTTCGCCGCCACCATGGCCGACTGCGCCGCGGCTCTCGCCCCCGTCACCGACTGGGACCTCATCGAGACCGTGCGGGCGCGACAGCCGCTGGAACGGGTGGACATCGTCCAGCCCGTGCTGTGGGCGATCATGGTGTCGATCGCCGAGCTCTGGCGTGCGCACGGCGTTCGGCCCGCGGCGGTCATCGGCCACTCCCAGGGCGAGATCGCCGCCGCCTGCGTGGCCGGCGCGCTCTCCCTGGCCGACGGGGCCCGCATCGTGGCCCTGCGCAGCCGGGCCATCGCCCGGGAACTCTCCGGCCGCGGCGGCATGATGTCGGTGGCCCTGCCGGAGACACGGGTGCGCGACCTCGTCGCCCGCTACGACGGCCGCATCGCGGTGGCCGCCGTCAACGGCGCCTCCTCCGTGGTGCTCTCCGGCGACGCGGACGCCCTCGACGAACTCCGCGAGACGATCGTGGCCGGCGGTGACCGAGCCAAGCGGCTCCCGGTGGACTACGCCTCACACTCCGCGCACGTCGAGTCGATCCGCGAGCAACTGCTCGCCGACCTGGCGGGCGTTCGGGCCCGGCCCGCCGAGGTGCCGTTCTACTCCACCGTGACCGGAGCCCGGCTCGACACCACCGGCCTGGACGCCGGCTACTGGTACACCAACCTGCGGCAGAGCGTGCTGTTCGAACCGACCACACGCACCCTGCTCGACGCCGGGTACGGAGTGTTCGTCGAGTGCAGCCCGCACCCCGTGCTCCTGCACAGCATCGAGGAGACCGCCGACACAGCGGGCGCCGACGTCACCGGCCTCGGCTCGCTGCACCGCGACGACGGCGGCCCCGAGCGCGTCCTGGCCGCCCTGGGCGAAGCCTTCGTGGCCGGCGTCCCGGTCGACTGGTCGGCCGTGTTCAGCGGCATGCCGGTACGCGCCGCCGACCTGCCCACGTACGCCTTCCAGCGCGAGCGGTACTGGCTCGGCCGGTCCGCCGGCGCCGGCGATGTCACCGCCGCCGGGCTCCAGACCACCGGCCACCCGCTGCTGGGCGCCGCCGTCCCGGTCGCCGAGGGCGGCACCCTGTTCACCGGCCGGCTCTCCACCGCCACCGCACCCTGGCTGGCCGACCACGCGGTGTCCGGCACCACCCTGCTGCCCGGCACCGCCCTGGTCGAGCTGGCGCTCGGCGCCGGCCACGACCTCGGCTGCGGGCACCTCGCCGAACTCACCCTCCAGGCACCGCTGGTGCTGTCCGACCGGGGCGCGGTCCAGCTGCAGCTGCACGTGGCCGCCGCCGACGACTCCGGGCACCGTGCGCTGACCCTCCACTCCCGCCCCGAGGGCTCCGACGACCCGGCCTGGACCGCGCACGCCACCGGCCTGCTCACCCCGCAGACCGCCGAGCCCGCCTTCGATCTCACAGCCTGGCCGCCCCCGGGCGCGGAGCCCGTACCGGTCGACGACGCCTACGGGCAACTGGCCGCCCTCGGCTACGACTACGGGCCCGCCTTCCAGGGACTGCGCGCGGCCTGGCGGCGCGGCGCCGAGACCTTCGCCGAGGTCGAACTGCCCGTGGAGGCCGAAGCGTTCGCGCTGCACCCGGCCCTCTTCGACGCCGTCCTGCACGCCGACGGCCTCGGCACCGACGGCCAGCAGAGCGCCCGTCTGCCCTTCGCCTGGACCGGGGTGTCGCTGTACGCGGCCGGGGCCACCGCCCTGCGCGTCCGGCTGCACGGCGGCGAGACGCTCTCCCTCCGGCTGGCCGACCCCACGGGCGCCCCGGTCGCCGAGGTCGAGGCCCTGGTCTCCCGGCCCGTCGACCCGGCCGCACTCACCTCGACCGCCCGCGCCGACGACCTGTACCGCCTGGACTGGCCCGCACTGCCGGTGCCCGAGCCGACCGCACCCGAGTACGCCGTCCTGGACGAACGGGGCGTGGCAGCCCTGGACACCCTTCCCGCGTGGGTCGTGCTCCCGGCCGTCGACGACGACCCGGTGACCGGCACGCGCCGCGCGACCGAGCGGGTACTGACCGCCGTCCAGGACTGGCTGCCGGACGAACGCGCCGCGGAGTCGAAGCTGTTGGTGCGCACCCGAGGCGCCGTCGCGGTGGGGGACGAGGACGTCACCGATCTGGCGGGTGCCGCCGTATGGGGCCTGGTCCGGGCCGCGCAGGGCGAGCATCCCGGCCGGTTCGCGCTGGTGGACTCCGCCGACGGTGACGTGGCCGCCGCGGTGGCCGCCGCCGCGGCGAGCGACGAACCCCAACTCGCCCTGCGCGAAGGCACCGTGCACGTGCCCCGGCTGGCCCGCGCCACACCGCGGGGACAGGCGCCGTCCCTCGACCCGGACGGCACCGTGCTGATCACCGGCGGCACCGGTGTCCTCGGCGCGCTGGTCGCCCGGCACCTGGTCACCGAGCACGGCGTGCGCCGACTGGTGCTCGCCGGGCGCAGCGGAACCGCCGTCGACGACTTCGCCGGACTCGACGCGGAGATCGTCGTGGCCCGCTGCGACGCCGCCGACCGCGAGCAACTGGCCGGGCTCCTCGCCGAGGTGCCGTCCGACCGCCCGCTGACCGCGGTCGTCCACCTCGCCGGTGTCCTCGACGACGGACTGGTGACCGACCAGACTCCCGAGCGTCTCGACGCCGTACTGCGGCCCAAGGCCGACGCCGCCTGGCATCTGCACGAGCTGACGCGCGACCTCGGCCTCGCCGCGTTCGTCCTGTTCTCCTCGGCCGCCGGCACGGTCGACGGCTCCGGACAGTCCGGCTACGCCGCCGCCAACGCCTTCCTCGACGCACTGGCCGTCCACCGAAGGCACCACGGTCTGCCCGCCCACTCCCTGGCCTGGGGCTTCTGGGAGCAGCGCACCGGACTGACCGCCCACCTCACCGACGCCGACGTGGACCGCATGGCCCGCGCGGGCGTCCGCTCCCTGTCCACCGAGGAAGGTCTGCGCCTGCTCGACGCCGCCCTGGCCGCCGACGAGCCGCTGCTTGTTCCGGTCGGCCTCGACCTGGCCGTGCTGCGCCGCGCCGGCGACGTCCCGGCCGTGCTGCGCGGTCTGGTGCCCCCACGCACCCGCCGTACCGCGGCCTCCCGCGCGGGCTCGCGGTCGCTCGCCGACCGGCTGGCCGCACTCGGCCCGGCCGAACGCGACGCCGCCCTGGAGGACCTGGTCCGCACCCACGCCGCCGCCGTGCTCGGACACGGCAACGACATGACCCTCGATCCGCGGCGCTCCTTCCGCGAGCTGGGCTTCGACTCGCTGACGGCGGTGGAACTGCGCAACCGCCTGGGCAACGCGGTCGGCCTGCGCCTGCCCGCCACCCTCGTCTTCGACTACCCCGACGCGGGCGCGCTCGTGGGACATCTGCGGACGGAACTCTTCGGAGCGCAGGCCGAGACCGCCCCCGAGGTCGCTGTGCGGGGACCGGACGAGCCGGTCGCCATCGTCGCCATGGCCTGCCGCTACCCCGGCGGCGTCACCACGCCCGAGGATCTGTGGCGGTTGCTGGCCGACGGCGGTGACGGCATCGGCGCCTTCCCCGCCGACCGCGGCTGGGACCTGGACGGGCTGTACCACCCCGAGCCGGGCAAGGCCGGCCACTGCAGCACCCGGGCGGGCGGATTCCTGTACGACGCCGCCGACTTCGACCCCGACTTCTTCGGTATCGGCCCGCGTGAAGCCCTGGCCATGGACCCGCAGCAGCGGCTGCTGCTGGAGACGTCCTGGGAGGCGCTGGAGCGGGCCGGCATCGATCCGCACTCCGCGCGCGGCAGCCGCACCGGTGTCTTCGCGGGCGTCATGTACCACGACTACGGCAGCCGGCTGACCCACGCCCCCGAGTCCGTGCGCGACTATCTCGGCAACGGCAGTCTGGGCAGTGTGGCCTCCGGGCGGGTCGCCTACACCCTCGGTCTGGAGGGCCCGACGCTCACCGTCGACACGGCGTGCTCGTCGTCCCTGGTGGCGCTGCACCTGGCCGCGCAGTCGCTGCGGCAGGGCGAGTGCAGCCTGGCGCTGGCCGGCGGTGTGTCCATGATGTCGACCGTCGACACGTTCGTGGACTTCAGCAGGCAGCGCAACCTCGCCGACGACGGCCACGCCAAGTCCTTCGCCGACGCCGCGGACGGCACCGCCCTGTCCGAGGGCGCCGGAATGCTCGTGCTGGAGCGGTTGTCGGAGGCGCGGCGTCTGGGGCATCCGGTGCTGGCGGTGGTGCGGGGTTCGGCGGTGAATCAGGACGGTGCGTCCAATGGTCTGACGGCGCCGAACGGTCC
>NZ_JBIWPP010000056.1:0-39651 GCF_044768335.1 Streptomyces sp. NPDC101151
CGCATGCCGATCTTCGTGTGGAACGTGCTGCTGACCGCCGTCCTGGTCCTGCTCGCCTTCCCGGTCCTGGCGGCCGCGCTGTTCGCCCTGGAGGCGGACCGAAAATTCGGGGCACATGTCTTCGATGCCGCCAACGGCGGCGCACTACTGTGGCAACACCTCTTCTGGTTCTTCGGCCATCCAGAGGTGTACATCATCGCGCTGCCGTTCTTCGGCATCATCTCCGAGGTCATCCCGGTCTTCTCCCGCAAGCCGATGTTCGGCTACATGGGCCTGATCGCCGCGACCATCGCGATCGCCGGTCTGTCCGTGACGGTGTGGGCGCACCACATGTACGTCACCGGCGGTGTGCTGCTGCCGTTCTTCTCCTTCATGACGTTCCTGATCGCCGTCCCGACCGGTGTGAAGTTCTTCAACTGGATCGGCACGATGTGGAAGGGCTCGTTGTCCTTCGAGACACCGATGCTCTGGGCGACCGGCTTCCTGATCACCTTCACGTTCGGTGGTCTGACCGGTGTCATCCTGGCCTCGCCGCCGATGGACTTCCACGTCTCCGACTCGTACTTCGTGGTGGCCCACTTCCACTACGTGGTCTTCGGAACGGTCGTATTCGCCATGTTCTCCGGCTTCCACTTCTGGTGGCCGAAGATGACGGGCAAGATGCTGGACGAGCGCCTCGGCAAGATCACCTTCTGGACGCTGTTCGTCGGCTTCCACGGCACCTTCCTGGTCCAGCACTGGCTGGGTGCCGAGGGCATGCCGCGTCGGTACGCCGACTATCTGGCGGCCGACGGCTTCACCGCTCTGAACACGATCTCGACCATCAGTTCGTTCCTGCTCGGCCTGTCGATCCTGCCGTTCCTCTACAACGTGTGGAAGACGGCCAAGTACGGCAAGCCGGTCGGCGTGGACGACCCGTGGGGCTACGGCCGTTCGCTCGAGTGGGCGACGTCCTGCCCGCCGCCGCGGCACAACTTCCTCACCCTGCCGCGGATCCGCAGCGAATCCCCGGCGTTCGACCTGCACCACCCCGAGATCGCCGCCCTCGAGCAGCTTGAGCACGCCGGTCACGGTGGCGCCATCGCGGGCAGCAAGGAGGCCGGCAAGTGAAGATCCAGGGTCGGATGTTCATCTGGCTGAGCTTCTTCGTCCTGATCATGGCCGTCGTGTACGGCGTGTGGTCGAAGGAGCCGGCCGGTACCACGGCGCTCTTCCTGGCCTTCGGCCTGTGCATCATGATCGGCTTCTACCTGGGCTTCACCGCCCGGCGGGTCGACGCGGGTGCGCAGGACGACAAGGAGGCCGACGTCGCGGACGGCGCGGGCGAGCTGGGCTTCTTCAGCCCGCACAGCTGGCAGCCGCTCGCCCTGGGCGTCGGTGGCGCGCTTGCCTTCCTCGGTGTCGCGGTCGGCTGGTGGCTGCTGTACTTCTCGGCGCCGATCATCATGATCGGCCTGTTCGGCTGGGTGTTCGAGTACTACCACGGTGAGAACCGCACCCAGTAGCACGCACCAGGCAAGCCGGGAGCCCGGACACTCCGTCAGGAGAGTCCGGGCTCCTGCTTTTGCCGCAGTGTCTGTCACTCGTACGAGTTACGTACCGCGCTGGTGGGCTCTACATCTCATAGCGTGATCGTATGAACCACACTCCGCGGACCCGCACCGTCGTCAGCTGCGCCCTGCTGGTGACCGCCCTCGGCGCGGGCGTCACCGGCTGCGGTTCGGACGGCAACCCCCTGTCGGCCAAGCCGTACGACGCAGCGGACCAGATCTCCTTCAGTGGCCCCACCGATGCCGGAAAGCGGGCCGACCCGGACAAGCCCCTGGAGATCACCGCCAGCGGCGAGGACCGGATCACGGACGTCACCGCCCAGGACTCCACAGGGCGCTTCGTGGCGGGCGAACTCGCCGTCGACGGCAGCCGTTGGCACAGCACCTCCCCGCTGGCCGCCAACGCCCACTACACGGTCGCGGTGAGCACCGAGGACGAGGACGGCGCGCCCGGCCGCAAGGTCCTCAGCTTCGACACCAGCAAGCCCACCACCACCAAGCGCCTGAACGTCACGTTCGGGCCGGAGTCGGGCCAGTACGGCGTCGGACAGCCCGTCACCGCCCAACTCGACCAGGAGGTCAAGGACAAGGCGCAGCGGGCCATCGTGGAGCGCGCCCTGAGGGTGGACTCCACGCCGGCGGTCCAGGGCTCCTGGTACTGGGTGAGCGACAAGGAACTCCACTACCGCCCAAGGGAGTACTGGCCCGCGCACGCCACCCTCCAGGTGCACAGCAACCTGGACGGCGTAAGGATCAGCGACCGGCTGTGGGGCGGCAAGTCCAAGGCCCTGAAGATCACCACCGGTGACAAGATCGAGGCCATCACGGACGCCGCGGCGCACCAGCTGACGTACTTCAAGAACGGCAAGGCGGTCCAGTCGATCCCGGTCACCACCGGCAAGTCCGGCTACGAGACCCGTAACGGTGTCAAGGTCGTCCTGGCCAAGCAGTACTTCGTACGTATGCGCGGCACCACGGTCGGCATCGCGGAGGGCAGCGCCGACTCCTACGACCTGCCCGTCTACTACGCCACCCGGGTCACCTGGTCCGGCGAGTACGTCCACGCCGCCCCCTGGTCAGTGGGCTCCCAGGGCTACGAGAACGTGAGTCACGGCTGCACGGGCATGAGCACCGGCAACGCCGAATGGTTCTTCGACAACATCCACGAGGGCGACATCGTCAAGGTCGTCAACTCCAACGGCGCCCCGATGGAACCCTTCGGCAACGGCTTCGGCGACTGGAACGTCGACTGGAAGAAGTGGCGCACGGGCAGCGCGCTCGTCAACGGCACCTCGGACGGCTCGGCACCACAGGACGCCGAGCGGCTCCAGCCGACGTCGGTGTGACCCGTTCAGGGGCGCGGGGCGGTGCCGGTGCGCGGCGCCGCCACGTGGGCGCGACAGGTCCCCACCGGGCAGTCACGCCGTTGAACCCCGCGCCCCGGGCTCCTAGGCGCTCAGCAGCCTCTTCTGACGGAGCAGACCGGCCAGGGCGGAGGCGAACTCCACAGGATCCACCGGCAGGGTCACGGCGGCATCGGCCCGGCTCCAGGTGGCGAGCCACGCATCCTGGGGCCGCCCCATCAGCAGCAGCACAGGCGGGCAGTTGAAGACCTCGTCCTTGATCTGCCGGCACACCCCCATGCCCCCCATCGGCACGGCCTCGCCGTCGAGCACACACACGTCGATGCCGCCCTTGGCCAGCTCGCGCAGCACCGCCTCAGGCGTCGCACACTCCAGGAACTCGACCAGCGGGACATCGGGAGCCGGCCTGCGGCCGGAGGCCAGCCGCACCTGTTCCCGGGTGTTGGAGTCGTCGCTGTACACCAGCACCGTAGCGGTCGGCTGCATGCTTCCTCCGAGACGTCAGCGTCCTGCGGACAGGGCCGTTCGAGGCGGATGTTACTCCCATGAACACCACGTCAACACCGGTTCGGCGGGCAGCAACACTCCGAACGGCACCCCCCGGAGTGAGGGCGGGATAAGCGACCGACATAATGTCGGTCGTGGCGACAGCAACGACAGTAGAAACCGGGCACGCGCACCCGTCGGTCAACCGACCGAACCTCACCAGCGTCGGAACCATCATCTGGTTGAGTTCCGAGCTGATGTTCTTCGCGGCCCTCTTCGCGATGTACTTCACCCTCCGTTCGGTGACCGGACCGGCGCACTGGAAGGAGCAGGCGGAGGCGCTCAATGTGCCCTTCTCCGCGACCAACACCACGATCCTGGTGCTCTCCTCGCTCACCTGCCAGCTCGGCGTGTTCGCCGCCGAGCGCGGGGACGTGAAGAAGCTCCGTGGCTGGTTCATCCTCACCTTCATCATGGGTGCGATCTTCATCGGCGGTCAGATCTACGAGTACACGGAGCTGGTGAAGAAGGACGGGATCTCCCTGTCCTCCGACCCGTACGGCTCGGTGTTCTACCTGACCACCGGCTTCCACGGCATGCACGTGACGGGTGGCCTCATCGCCTTCCTGTTCGTCCTCGGCCGCACCTACGCGGCGAAGAGGTTCACGCACGAGCAGGCGACCGCGGCCATCGTCGTGTCCTACTACTGGCACTTCGTCGATGTGGTCTGGATCGGCCTCTTCGCCACGATCTACCTGATCAAGTAGCCGGGACCGCTCCCGCAATTCCAGAAGCACCGACGCAGAAGATCCTGACACCGGGGTAATCCGTGAAAAAGCTCTCCGCACGACGACGCCATCCGCTGGCGGCGGTCGTCGTCCTACTCCTCGCGCTGGCGGCCACTGGGGGGCTGTACGCCGCGTTCGCGCCCGCGAGCAAGGCACAGGCCGATGAAACCTCCCAGTCCCTGACCATCAAGGAGGGCAAGAAGCTCTACGAGGTCGGCTGCGCCAGCTGCCACGGCACCGGTGGCCAGGGCTCCTCCGACGGCCCGAGCCTGGTCGGCGTGGGCGCCGCGGCTGTCGACTTCCAGGTCGGCACCGGCCGTATGCCGGCCGCCACCTCGCAGGGCCCGCAGGTCGTCAAGAAGAAGAACATCTACACCCAGGCCGAGATCGACCAGCTCGCCGCGTACATCGCGTCGCTGGGCGCCGGCCCGAATGTGCCGACGAAGGAGCAGTACGGCCCGGACGGGGCGGACATCGGCAAGGGTGGCGACCTGTTCCGTACCAACTGCGCGCAGTGCCACAACTTCACCGGCAAGGGTGGTGCCCTCACCAAGGGCAAGTTCGCGCCGGACCTGTCGGGTGTCGACCCGAAGCACATCTACGAGGCCATGCAGACGGGCCCGCAGAACATGCCGTCCTTCCCCGACACCACGCTGTCGGAGAAGAACAAGAAGGACATCATCGCGTACCTGCACGCGATCAACAGCAGCGAGACGGAGCAGCCGGGCGGCATGGATCTGGGCGGCCTCGGGCCGGTCAGTGAGGGTCTGTTCGCGTGGATCTTCGGCCTCGGCGCCCTGATCGCGGTAGCCGTCTGGGTCGCCGCTCGGACCGCAAAGGCCAAGAAGTCATGAGTAGCCAAGACATTCCAGAAGAGAACCTGCCCGCAGAGCAGGACCACGCGCACGGCGCCGTGAGCGTCGCGGACGAGGAGAACCCGTTCGCGGACCCGGGGCTGCCGCCTCACGAGCACCGGATCCAGGACATCGACGAGCGGGCCGCCAGCCGGTCCGAGCGCGTCGTCGCCCTGCTGTTCACGGTGTCGATGCTGGCCACCGTCGGCTTCATCGCCTCGTACGTGACGATCCCGCACGACAAGTCGATCTTCGTCTTCCCGATCGGGCACGTCAGCGCGCTGAACTTCGCGCTCGGCATGACCCTCGGTACGGCGCTGTTCTGCATCGGCGCGGGCGCGGTCCACTGGGCCCGCACCCTGATGTCCGACGTCGAGGTCGCCGACGAGCGTCACGCGATCGCGGCCTCGCCCGAGGTCCGTGCGAAGGTCCACGCGGACTTCAAGCAGGGCGCCAAGGAATCGGCGCTCGGCCGCCGCAAGCTGATCCGCAACACGATGTTCGGCGCGCTCACCCTGGTGCCGCTCTCCGGCGTCGTCCTGCTGCGCGACCTCGGCCCGCTGCCCGGAACCTCGCTGCGCCACACCCTGTGGGCCAAGGGCAAGCTGCTCGTCAACATGAACACGAACCAGCCGCTGCGTCCCGAGGACGTCGCCGTCGGTTCGCTGACCTTCGCCAAGCCCGAGGGCCTGGAGGAGGCGAGCGAGGAGTTCCAGAACGAGATCGCCAAGGCGGCCCTGATGATCATCCGGCTCCAGCCGGACAACATCAAGGACAAGCGCGAGCTCGAATGGTCGCACCAGGGCATCGTGGCCTTCTCGAAGATCTGCACCCACGTCGGCTGCCCGATCTCGCTGTACGAGCAGCAGACGCATCACGTGCTCTGCCCGTGCCACCAGTCCACCTTCGACCTCTCCGACGGCGCCCGAGTGATCTTCGGCCCCGCCGGTCACGCCCTGCCGCAGCTCCGCATCGGCGTGAACGACGAGGGTTACCTCCAGGCGCTCGGCGACTTCGAGGAGCCCGTCGGTCCTGCATTCTGGGAGCGCGGATGAGTACCGCATCGAACGAAACGAACCCGTCTGCCGCCGACGCGGCGGGCCGCTCTCGCGGGAAGGCACCGGCCGGCGAGCGGATCGCCGACTGGGCCGACGGCCGGCTCGGGATCTACTCCCTGGCCAAGGCCAACATGCGCAAGATCTTCCCCGACCACTGGTCGTTCATGCTGGGCGAAGTCTGCATGTACAGCTTCCTCATCATCATCCTGACCGGTGTCTACCTGACGCTGTTCTTCCACCCGTCGATGAACGAGGTGGAGTACCACGGCAGCTACGTCCCGCTCCAGGGACAGCTGATGTCCGAGGCGTTCAGCTCGACCCTGCACATCTCCTTCGACGTGCGCGGTGGTCTGCTCATCCGGCAGATCCACCACTGGGCCGCGCTGATCTTCCTCGCCGGCATGTTCGTGCACATGATGCGCGTGTTCTTCACCGGCGCGTTCCGCAAGCCGCGTGAGATCAACTGGCTGTTCGGCTTCCTGCTGTTCGTCCTCGGCATGTTCACCGGCTTCACCGGTTACTCGCTCCCGGACGACCTGCTCTCCGGCACCGGTGTCCGCTTCACCGAGGGCGCGATCCTGTCCATGCCGATCGTCGGCACGTACATCTCGTTCTTCCTCTTCGGCGGCGAGTTCCCCGGCCACGACTTCGTGGCCCGGTTCTACTCGATCCACATCCTGCTGCTGCCGGGCATCATGCTCGGCCTGATGGTGGGCCACCTGATCCTGGTCTTCTACCACAAGCACACGCAGTTCGCGGGTCCCGGAAAGAGCGAGAAGAACGTCGTCGGCATGCCGCTGCTGCCGGTGTACATGGCCAAGGCCGGAGGCTTCTTCTTCCTGGTCTTCGGTGTGATCGCGGCCATCGCCGCGGTGACCCAGATCAACCCGATCTGGGCCATGGGCCCCTACCGGCCCGACCAGGTCTCCACCGGCGCCCAGCCCGACTGGTACATGGGCTTCGCCGAGGGTCTGGTCCGCTACATGCCGGGCTGGGAGATCAACTTCTGGGGTCACACGCTCGTCCTGGGTGTGTTCATCCCGCTGGTGCTCTTCGGTCTCGTCCTCGCGGCGATCGCGCTGTACCCGTTCATCGAGTCCTGGGTCACCGGCGACAAGAGCGAGCACCACATCCTGGACCGCCCGCGCAACGCCCCGACCCGTACGGCCTTCGGTGCCGCCTGGGTCACGGTGTACATGATCGGCCTGGTCGGTGGTGGCAACGACCTCATCGCCACCCACTTCAACCTGTCGATCAACGACGTCACCTGGTTCGTCCGGATCTTCTTCTTCGCCGGACCGGTCATCGCGTTCCTCGTCACCAAGCGGATCTGCCTCGGCCTGCAGCGCCGCGACCGCGACAAGGTGCTGCACGGTCGCGAGACCGGCATCATCAAGCGTCTGCCGCACGGTGAGTTCATCGAGGTCCACGAGTCGCTCAGCCAGGAGCAGCTGCACACCCTCACGGCCCACCACCAGTACGAGCCGGCCGAGATCGGCCCGGCGGTCGACGAGAACGGTGTCGAGCGCAAGGTGAAGGCGTCCGAGAAGCTGCGCGCCAAGCTCAGCAGCGCCTACTACGGCGAGGACAACCAGATCCCGAAGCCCACTGTCGACGAGTACAAGGAGATCACGAGCGGCCACGGCCACCACTGATCCCCGCGTCGCCACGCCACGGTCGAAGGGCCCCGTCCGGCTTACGGACGGGGCCCTTCGCCGTGTCCCGGGCTGGATAGGGTGGGATCACACTGTTCTTCTACGACACCCAGGAGCGGCTATGAGCGCTGTGACCCCCGCTGGAGGCGACACCGCGGCGGGCCGTTCCTGGCCCGCCCTGCTGAACGGACTGCTCGAGGGACAGAACCTGTCCGCCGACGACACGGCCTGGGCGATGGACCTGATCATGCGCGGCGAGGCGACCGACGCGCAGATCGCCGGGTTCATGGTGGCCCTGCGGTCCAAGGGCGAGACGGTGGAGGAGATCACCGGACTCGTGCGGACCATGTACGAGCACGCCAATGTGATCGAGGTACCCGGGCCGGCCGTCGACATCGTCGGAACGGGCGGCGACGGCGCCAAGACGGTGAACATCTCCACGATGTCGTCGATCGTCGTCGCCGGCACGGGAGCGAAGGTCGTCAAGCACGGCAACCGCGCCGCGTCCTCGGCCTCCGGGTCCTCCGACGTCCTGGAGAAGCTCGGGATCAATCTGAACCTGACGCCGAAGCGGGTCGCCGAGGTGGCCGAGGAGGCGGGCATCACCATCTGCTTCGCGGTGAAGTTCCATCCGTCGCTGCGTCATGTCGCCGCGGCACGCGGTCAGTTGGGGATCCGGACGACCTTCAACGTCCTCGGTCCGCTGACCAACCCGGCCAAGGTGCGCGCCCAGGCGGTAGGCGTCGCCGACCCGCGCATGGCGCCGATCGTCGCCGGGGTTCTCGCCGAGCGCGGCAACTCCGCCCTGGTCTTCCGGGGCGACGACGGCCTGGACGAGCTGACGACCACGTCCACCTCCCGGGTGTGGGTGGTCCGGGACGGCAAGGTCACCGAGGAGAGGTTCGACCCGCGGGACGCCGGCATCGACCTCGTACCCGTGGAGGCGCTCCGCGGCGCCGACGCGTCGTACAACGCGGAGGTCGCCCGCCGTCTGCTGGACGGCGAGCCGGGTCCGGTGCGCGAGGCGGTACTGCTGAACTCGGCGGCCGCGCTCGTCGCTCTGCGGCCGGCCGAGGCGCCGCTTGCCGAGCAGCTCCGGGCCGGCATGGCCGAGGCGGCGCGGTCGATCGACTCCGGCGCGGCGAAGCGCTCGCTGGAGCGGTGGGTGGCGGCGAGCAACGCCTGAGGATCCGAGGTGCGGTCCCGCAATCCGGACACGAGTTGCGGGACCGCGATCACTTCACGTACGTTCCCGTACCAGGTCATGAGTGACAGTCATGAGGCCCCGGCCGACTGTCCGGCAACCCTCCGTCCGTGGCGGGGTGCCCCGGGTGAAGACCAGGCCGTAGGCAGTGAGGTCTACGGCAAGCGCGGACCCCTCACACACTTCTGAGAGTGTGCGGCCAGGGGTCCTGGTCGTCGAGGAGTCTTCCGTGAGCAAGCGAATGCGCTAGGGCGTAGAGCCCCACCTCCGCGTACCCCTTTCCCCTTCTTCTTGCTCGCACGGGAGTTCCGTCATGTCTGTCTTCACCGCTGCCGCCGACCAGTCCGTTTGTTCCCCGCTGCCCGTTCTGGGCAGGGATGTCACCGTCCCGCTCGTGACCGGCGGTGAGGTCGCCTACGCGGCGCTCGACTATGCGGCCAGCGCCCCCGCCCTCCAGCGCGTCTGGGACGACGTGGCCGCCTACGCGCCGTACTACGGCAGCGTCCACCGCGGCGCCGGCTACCTCTCCCAGCTCTCCACCGACCTGTTCGAGAACGCCCGCAGGACGGTCGCCGAGTTCCTCGACTGCCGCGAGGCCGACCAGGTGGTCTTCACCCGGTCGACCACGGACTCCCTGAACCTCCTCGCCCGCGCGCTCCCCGCCGACTGCCAGGTCTTCGTCTTCGAGACCGAGCACCACGCCTCCCTGCTGCCCTGGCAGGACGCCCGGGTCACCTATCTCAACGCCCCGCGCACCCCGCGGCAGGCCGTGGAGACGCTGGAGCGGGCCCTGGCGGACCGCGACCCCTACGGTCCGGCCCTGGTCTGCGTCACCGGCGCCTCCAACGTCACCGGCGAGCTGTGGCCGGTGCGCGAGCTGGCCGCCGCGGCCCATGCGCACGGCGCCCGGATCGTCCTCGACGCCGCCCAGCTGGCCCCGCACCACCCCGTGTCGGTCCGGGACCTGGACGTCGACTGGGTCGCCTTCTCCGGCCACAAGCTGTACGCCCCCTTCGGCTCCGGCGTCCTGGCCGGCCGTGCCGACTGGCTGGCCGCGGCCGAGCCGTACCTCGCGGGCGGCGGCGCCAGCCGCAAGGTGACCCGGCGCACGGACGGGGGAGTGGACGTGGAGTGGCACGAGAGCGCCGCCCGCCACGAGGCCGGGTCCCCGAACGTCATCGGCACCTACTCCATCGCCTCCGCCTGCAAGGCGCTGACGGAGGCCGGTTTCGACACCCTCGTGGCCCGCGAGGAGCACCTGATCCGCACGGTCCGCGAAGGTCTCGCCGAGGTGCCCGAGGTGAAGATCCTCTCCCTCTTCGGTGACGACGCCCCGCGCGTCGGAGTGATCTCGTTCGTCGTCGAGGGCTGGAACAGCTCCCACTTCGCCGCCGCCCTCTCCGCCGAGTACGGCATCGGCGTCCGCGACGGCCTGTTCTGCGCCCACCCGCTGGTCCGCACCCTGCTGGGCAGCGACCCCCAGACCCAGGGCGAGTGCGGCGCCCCCGAGGCCGCCCCAGGTGAGAAGTCCCTGAACGCGATCCGCGTCAGCTTCGGGGCGGGCACCCCGGACGAGCATGTCGAGCGGTTCGTGAACGCGGTGCGGGAACTGGTCCGGGACGGCGCGAAGTGGCAGTACCGCACCGAGGACGGCCGCTGCGTCCCGGCTGTCTGACCGCAGGGTGCCTAGGAGGCGGTGTTCACGAGTCGAGACCGATCGCGAATGCCGCCTCCAGGTCGTGCTGGGAGTACGTGCGGAACGCGACGTGGGTGTCGGTGGCCTCCACGCCGGGGATCTTGCTGATCCGGCCGGGGATGACCTCGGCGAGGTCCTCGTGCCGGCTCACCCGGACCATGGCGATCAGGTCGTAGGTGCCGGTGACCGAGAAGACCTCGCTGATGCTCTCCAGTGAAGCGATCTGCTCGGCGATCTCGGGGATCCGGTCCACACTGGTCTTGATCAGGACGATCGCGGTGATCACGACTGGTTCTCTCCCTGGGGTGCCGGAGCCGGTGCGGACTTCACTCTAGTCGCCCGCCCGTCTCCCACCACCGCCCTTCCGAGGCCTCCCGTCGGGCCCTTCCGCCTTCCGTAGCGCGCCCATGCGTAGCCGAAGCCCACCCCGAAGCCGACCAGGTGGGCGAGGTAGGCCACCCCGGGTCCCTCTCCGGCGTGGCCCGCCGCGAGCCACTGCAGGGCCGCCCAGAAGGGCAGTACGACCCAGGCGGGGAAGCGCATCGGCAGAAAGAACAGGAAAGGGAGGAGACTGGTCACACGGGCGCGGGGAAACAGGTAGAGGAATGCTCCGAGGACCGCCGAGATCGCCCCGGAAGCGCCCACCAGCGACTGCTCGGAGGCGGCGTTGGCGGCCGCGTAGCCCAGCAGGGCCAGGTAGCCGCAGCCGATGTAGAACAGGGTGAACTCCACCCGGCCCATCCGTTCCTCGGTCATCATCCCGAAGACGAAGAGGAAGAGCATGTTGCCGAGCAGATGCACCCAGCTGCCGTGCACGAACAGCGCGGTGACCGGGGTCAGCGCCTCCCGGAAGGGCCCGTCGAACAGCTCCGCCGGGACCACCCCCCAGCGCCGGAAGTACGCGCGCTGCGCGGCCGGCAGCGCGTCCTCGGAGCCGTACGCCGGAGTGAGTCCGGAGGCCGGGCCCAGTACGAAGATCACGGAGCATACGGCGATGAGGGCGTAGGTCAACGGCGCGGAGGTGCCCCGGAGCGCCCTGAGTGTTCTGCCGGTCGCCGTGCTCCAGGTGGTGATCATGACTACAGAGCATGACGTAAGGGGACGCATGCTGACAGACCGCCTCGCCGCCGTGGACGGACGGGCGGCGAGTACCCGCCAGGCCGTAGGGTTACGAGCCACACGCGTTGCGGAGCGGCGCGGAACAACCCGAGAAGGAAGCGAACAGGCACGATGACGGTTCCCCTGCCGACCGCCACGACGCGATGGCGCTGCACCCTCTGCGGCAACCTCACCCGCTTCGACGTCACTCGCTCGTCGAAGGTCGTCGAGTACGTCCACCTCGACCTCGCCGGTGAGTCGACGGTCGAGGAACGCGAGGTGGTCAGTGAGACCATCGAGTCGGTCCGCTGCCGCTGGTGCAACGCGGTGGACCAGGTGGAACTCGTGGACAGGCCGGGTGCCGGCTCCTGAGCGGAGCGGGCCCCGTAGAGGTATTGGGGTGTGACGGATGGTGGAGACCACAGGCGGGGGGCCGGGCGACGGCACCGCTGAGGTGCTTGACCGTCCGCTGCCCGACGGGGTGCGCCGGCGGGTCGTGCAGATCGTCTCGGACGGCTTCGGCGGCCTTACCGTGACGGAACTGCCCGCCCAGTTGAGGCAGTACGCCCGGTTCGCCCCCAACCGTCGGGCCAAGTTCGCCGGCAACGCCATGGCGGCCGCGCTGGAGACCGACCCGCTCTTCCGGCAACGGATCGGGGAGAAGTTCAGAGACGCGCAGCCGGAACTCTCCGGCGCTCTGGACTCCGGCTCGCCGCCCCCGGCCGCGGACCCGCTCGACGTGGCGGCCGCGGCCTACGTACTGCGCCCTGCGGGCTGGGTGAAGCTGGTCACCGCGGCCGGCGAGGAGGCCCAGCGCGCGGACGCCGAGCGGGCCGGCGAGGAGAGCCGGGCCGAACTGGAGCGGCTGCGCGAGGAGCTGGACCAGGCCCGTGAGCAGACCCGGGCCGAGACCGAACGGCTGCGCACCGAGCTGGAGTCGGCGAAGAAGGAAGCGGAATCGCTGCACCGCAAGCTGCGTGCCGCGCTCAGCGACGTCAAGCGCGGCGAGGCGGCGCTGCGCAAGATCCATGGCGAGATCGAGGCCGTGCGCTCCGAGGGGCAGGCGCAGGTGTCGGCCGCGGAGAGCGAGTCCCGGCGGCTCAAGGCCCGTCTGGGCGAGGCCGAGGCCGCGCTGGAGGCCACCCGCCGGGCGGCCCGCGAGGGGCGCAGCGTCGAGGACATGCGGGTACGGCTGTTGCTCGACACCCTGCTGGACGCCACTCAGGGGCTGCGGCGCGAACTGGCCCTGCCGCCGGTCTCCGTGCGCCCGGCCGAGACCGTGGATGCGGTCGAACCGGGACGAATGACCCCGAAGGACATCGCGACCCGGGCCCTGTCCGAGAACGACCCCGCGATCCTCGACCAGTTGCTCGCGCTGCCGCAGGCGCATCTGGTGGTCGACGGCTACAACGTCACCAAGACCGGCTATCCGCAGATGCCCCTGGAGAAGCAGCGGCTCAGGCTCCTGGGCCAGCTCTCGGCGCTCGCCGCGCAGACCGGCGCCGAGGTGACGTGCGTCTTCGACGGCGCCGAACTGGCCGCGCCGGTGCTGCTCGCGCCGCCGCGCGGGGTGCGCGTGCTGTTCTCCAAGCCGGGGGTCACGGCGGACGAGCTGATCCGCCAGCTCGTGCGTGCGGAGCCGCCGGGGCGTCCGGTCATCGTCGCCTCGACCGACCGGGAGGTGGCCGACGGCATCGCCAAGGCGGGTGCCCGTCCGGTCGCGTCTGCGGTACTTCTGAAGCGACTGTCCTGAACGTGCAACCAGCATATGCAATGCCCGAATTGACCGAACCGTCACGCAACGTAGTGTCAATCGAGCATCACTGCACGTGCGTTGATTGCAAAGAATGCATTGCGTGACCGGTTTTTTGGCGCGAGGATTTGAACTGATCACAGCTGGGTCACTAGGGTCTGGGCTCGAACCTCCGAACGGGTGATCACTCACAAGAAGGAGTTCGTCCTCAGTGGCGTCCCATCGTCGACCCAAGCAGCCGAGCCGCACGCGTGTCACCGTGCTGACCACCGCAGCCGCCGCTGCCGTCGCGCTCAGCGCGAACGCCGCCAATGCCGCGCCGAGCGAGAAGCTCGGCAAGGACGAGGTCAAGGCGAAGGTCGACAAGCTCTACGAGCAGGCGGAGCAGGCCACCGAGAAGTACAACGGGGCCAAGGAGAAGCAGGAGAAGCTCCAGAAGGAGATCTCCACCATCCAGGACAACGTCGCCCGCGGCCAGCAGGACCTCAACAAGCTGCGCGACGGCCTGGGTTCACTGGCCACCGCGCAGTACCGCTCCGGCGGCATCGACGCCTCGGTCCAGCTCTTCCTGTCCTCCAACCCGGACGACTTCCTCGACAAGGCCTCCACGCTCGACCAGTTGAGCAGCCAGCAGGTCGAGGCCCTGAAGAAGATTCAGGACAAACAGCGCGAACTCGCCCAGGACCGGGCGGAGGCCACCGAGAAGCTCAAGGACCTCGCCTCCACCCGCACGGAGCTGGGCAACAAGAAGAAGGAAGTCCAGGGCAAGCTCGCCGAGGCGCAGAAGCTTCTCAACACCCTGACCGCCAAGGAGAAGGCGGCCCTCGCCGCCGACCAGGCGCGCGCCAACCGCTCCTCCTCCGACCGCGTGGACCTGGGCAACGACACCTCCGCCTCCGGCCGGGCCGCCGCCGCCTTCTCCGCCGCCAAGAGCCAGCTCGGCAAGCCGTACGTCTACGGCGCCACCGGCCCCTCCTCCTTCGACTGCTCGGGCCTGACCTCCTACGCCTACGCACAGGCCGGCGTCTCCATACCGCGCACCTCCGAGTCCCAGGCGGGCATCGGCAGCCGCCTCTCGCAGAGTCAGCTTCAGGTCGGCGACCTGGTCTTCTTCTACGGCGACCTGCACCACGTCGGCCTCTACGCCGGCAACGGCCAGGTGCTGCACGCTCCGCACACCGGTGCCGTGGTCCGCTACGAGGCGATCGGCAACATGCCGTTCCAGTTCGGCGTCCGGGTCTGACACACCCCCGGGACACCTCCCGGGGGCGCCCGAACGGGCGAATCCCGTGAACCGAAACTGACTCCACGCCCCGCCCATGACCTGCGTCAGCGGCGGGGCGTCCCCTTTGTGCGGGCCCAGCGGCCTTTGGCTGCCGCCCTTTCGCAGGGTTACTGTCTGGCGCGTTTCCCCGGCGCAGGGGCCTCCCCGTCCCCCGCGCCGGGGAAGCCGTATCTGTCCGCCAGCAGAAGGACTGCCGTGGGGTCCCATCGCCGCTTTGCACTGTCCGGGTTCAACCGGGGTGCCGACGCCGCCCTGTGCGTGTTGTCGGCCGCGGCCGCCGCACTCGGCGCCGTCCCCGCACAAGCAGCACCGCACGGGAACACCCGTGCCGAGGTGGACCGCCTCTACGAGGAGGCCGAGAGGGCGACCCAGGCCTACGACAAGGCCGACGAGCGGGCCGGCACCCTGCGCCGGGAGATCAGGGACGCCCAGGACCACATCGCCCGGCAGCAGCAGCGCATCAACACCATGCGCGAGCGGCTCGGTGCGCTGGCCGGTGCCCAGTACCGCTCCGGAGGCATCGACCCGGCCGTCGCCCTGCTCTTCTCCGACGACCCCGCCGACTACCTCGACAAGGCGGTCACCCTCGACCGCATCGGCGCCCAGCAGGCGGGCCGGCTGAGAGAACTGCGCACGGCGGTGCGTGAACTCGCCCAGGAGCGCGCCGAGGCGGCCGGAAAGCTCGCCGAGCTGGAACGGAGCAGCAAGGAGGTCGCCGCGCACAAGCGGACCGTGGAGAAGAAGCTCGCCAAGGCCCGGCAGCTGCTCAACTCCCTGCCCGCCACCGAGCGCGCCGCCTACGACCGCGCCTCCCGTGACGGCCGCGTCGACCTGCCCGACCTGTCCGGCGCCGCCGTCCCCGACGCCCGCGCGGCGGCGGCCGTGGCCGCCGCCCGCGCCGCCCTCGGCCGCCCCTACGTGTGGGGCGCCAACGGCCCCTCCGGCTTCGACTGTTCGGGCCTGATGGAGTGGTCGTACGCGCAGGCCGGTCTGCAGCTGCCGCGGACCTCGCAGGCGCAGCGGCACGCCGGCCGCCAGATCCCGCTCTCCCAGGCACGCCCGGGCGACCTGGTCGTCTACCGCTCCGACGCCAGCCACGTGGGGATGTACGTCGGCAACGGGCAGGTGATCCACGCGCCCTACCCGGGCGCGCCGGTGCGCTACGACCCGGTCGGCATGATGCCGATCTCCTCGGTCACCCGTCCCTGACATCCCGACGCACACCGTACGATCGGAAAATGGCTGATCGCAGACGGATCCGGGGGGTGTGGCGCGCCGCGGCGGCAGGGCTCTGCCTGCTGCTCGTGCCGCCCCTCGCCGGATGCGGCGGGCGGGCGGCGGCCGACCGGGCGAGGGCCGAGGTGCAGCGGGTGCTCGACCGGCGGTCGGCGGCCCTGCTCGGGCACGACGAGGCGGCCTACGGCACGACCGGCACCCGGTCCGCGTACGTCCGGCTGCGGGCACTCCCGCTGGCCTCCTGGACCTACCGGGTGACCGCTCTGCACAGCGGCGGCCCGGGCGCCACCGCCGACGCGGAACTGCGCTACCGGATCGCCGGCTACGACAGCGCGCCGGTCAGCGTCCGCCGCACCCTCAGCCTCAGCCGCACCGCCGGCGGCGGGTGGTACGTCACCGCCGACAAGCCTGCGCGGAAGGCCGGGGAGCAGCTGTGGGACCAGGGCACGGTGACCGCCGTCAAGGGCGCGCACAGCCTGGTTCTCGGGGCCGGCCAGAACATCGGTGACCTGCGCGGCTACGCCCGGCTGACCGACCGTGCGGTCCCGGAGGTCTCCCGGGAGTGGGGCGGGAACTGGACGCGCCGGGTCGTCGTCCTCGTCCCGCGGACGCTGGACGGCATGGCGGGGCTGCTCGGCTCGCCCGCCTCCAGCTACCGGGGCATCGCGGCCGTCACCACCGGCGAGGCGGGCGGCGCCGGCCGGGCACCCGCGGACCGGGTGGTCGTCAACCCGGAGGCGTACGCCGGGCTCGGCGGCGTCGGCAGGCAGGTCGTGCTCACCCACGAGACCACCCATGTGGCCACCCGCGCCCACACCACCGACGCCACCCCGCTGTGGCTGTCCGAGGGCTATGCCGACTGGATCGGCTATCTCGGCACCGGCCGCACGCCCGCGGAGGCCGCACCGGAACTCGCCCGTGCGGTCCGGGACGACCAGGTGCCGTCCGGCCTGCCCGCCGACAAGGACTTCGGCTTCAGCGGCGACCCCACCCGTCTCGCGCAGGCCTACGAGGGCGGTTGGCTGGCCTGCCGGATGATCGCCGACCACTGGGGCAAGGCCCGGCTCGGCGCCTTCTACCGGGCCGTCGGCGACCACGAGGCGCGGGCGGGCGCGGTCGAGGAGGCTTTGAAGCGGGTGCTCGGGACCACGCCCGAGGCGTTCACCAGCGAGTGGCGGGACTACGTGCGCGCCCGGCTCGGTTGACCGAGCACCTCGATCGCCTCGCGCAGCCACGCCCGCTCGGCCACGCCGGTGGCCCGGGCGACCCGCAGCATGCCCTGCCGGAACAGGTCCCCCGCCTGCTCCGCGCGCACCGGCTCGCCGTCCCGGTAGAAGAAGCTCGCCGGGGTCTCCAGGAAGTCCAGGCGGCGGCGCAGCACCGCGGCCTGCTCCGCCGGGTCGTCCAGCTGCCGGAGGAAGGCGAGGACGGTGTTGAAGCGGACGTGGTCGCTGATCTCCGCCGGCTTGGGACTGCGTAGCCGTTCCAGCAGATCCTCGCGGCCCTGCGCGGTCAGGGACAGCACCCGGCGCGGGGCGGCACTCGCGCCCTCCTCCGTGTGCTGTTCGAGCCTGCCCGCGGCGACGAGCCGGTTGATCGCCGGGTAGAGGGCGCCGTCACTCACCGGCCGCACATGACCGCTCAGCGCCTTGATGCGCTCCTTCAGCTCGTAGCCGTGCAGCGGTTCCTCGGCGAGAAAGCCCAGGATCGACAACTCCAGCACGCGGATTCCTCCTTTGCCGGGGGCGTGAACCCATGCTATCTCTTATCGAGCTACCTCGTTTCGAGGTAGCTCGATAAGAGATAGCTCGACACGAGGGGGTCCCGTGAACGAACACCGCAGGCAACTCGTCTCGCTGGCCCATCCCGTCTACCTCTCGCTCCTCGCCTCGGTCGCCTCCGGGATCATCAACACCGTCTGGGTCTCCCGGCTCGGCGGAGCCGCCGTGGCCGCCGTCGCCGTCGCGACCAACACCGAGAACGTGCTGCTCGGTGTCGCGCTGGTCTTCGCCTCCGGTACGACCGTGCTGGTCGCGCACGCCAGGGGAGCCCGCGATCCCGGCGCCCTGCGGGCCGCGGTGCGCGGCGGCCGGGCGCTGTGCGCACTGGTCACGCCGGTGGTCGTGGCGGGCGGGTTCCTGCTGCGCGAGCCGCTGGCCCGCCTGGTGCTCGGCGGCGGTGACCCGGCGGCCCTGCGCCTGGCGGCCGCCTACTTCGCGCTCTCCCTGCCGGGCATGGCCGTCTTCTTCGCCCAGCAGCTCGTCGACGGCATCCTCAAGGGCGCCGGCGACACCCGCACTCCGATGCGGCTCGCCCTGCTGGCCAACGGGCTGATCCTGGTCTGCGACCCGGTCCTGATCCACTTCTACGGCGTCCAGGGCGCCGCCGCCTCGACCGTGCTGTGCCGCTGCGTCGCCCTGGTGGCGGGCCTGCGCGCCCTGAGCCACGACGTGCTGCTGCGGACGGCGGCCGAGGCCCGTCCGGCGGAGCCTCTGGGCACCGCCCTGCGCCGCACCCTCACCACCGGCCTGCCCATGTCCGCCGACTTCACCGTGCGCCAGGGCGGGGCACTGGTGCTGGTGGCGATCGTGGCCCGACTCGGTGTGCCGGCGGTGGCCGCCTACTCGATCGCGTACAAGGTCCTGTACCTCGCCACCATGGCCTTCTACTCGGTACGCCAGGCCGCCGCCATCCACACCGCGCACACCCGGGGCGCCGGGAAGGACGCGCGCCGGGACATCGGACGGCAGGCGATGATCCTCTCAGGAGCATGCGGCCTCGTGGCCGCCGTCCTGTTCGCCGCCACCGCCCCCTGGATCACGGGGGCCTTCGGCGCCGGACCCGAAGCTGCCCGCCACGGCGTGCTGTTCCTGCGCTGCATCGGCCCCTACCTGCTGCTGATGGCCTGCTTCATCGCGCTCGGCGGGGTCTTCGAGGGCAGCGGCGAAACCCCGGCGCTGCTCCGTGTCACCGTGCTGGGCACCGCCGTCCAGCTGCCCCTGGCGTACGCCTTCCTGGGCCTCGGCCTGCCGGGCGTCTGCCTGGCACTGGCGCTCGCCATGGCCGTGCAGTGCGGGGCCGTGGCGGTGCTGCTGCGGCGGGTACGGAGTCAGGAGGCCGAGGACGCCTTCGCGCGGGTCGCCTGAGGAGGCACCCGGGCCGCGGTGGTCAGGTGGACCGTGGAGCGCCACAGCTCCCGTGCCGCCGTGAGCGCGGCCGCCGCGAGCAGGCCGTTGCGGAGCAGAAGCAGGGTGATGCCGTACGCGTCGCTCGCGACCACGTGGGCGAAGCCGGCCGGGAACTCCAGGACCGTCAGGAGGGCCGCGGCCAGGAGCATCAGGGCGGGTGCGCCCATCCGGCTCGCCCTGAAGCACAGGCACACGGCGGCCAGGCCGATCAGCCACACCAGGTACTGCGGACTGATCACCCGGCTGGTGACCGTGAACAGCAGCACCGCCGTGAACGCCGCGTCCGCGAGCGTGTGCGACGCGAACCGGACCGCCCGCAGCCGCCACAGCACCAGCCAGCCGAAGGCGGCCCCGGTCAGCGCCATCGCGGCGATGCTGACCGGCCCGACGTACGGGCCGAGGAACTCGATCGACCCGTAGTTCAGCAGCACCTCGCCGCGCCAGCCGAAGTGCCGGGCCACGTGGAAGACCAGGCCGCCCAGCGACTCCACCTCGGTGCCCCGGTCCCGCTGGGAGGTGAGGAACGCGAACGCTCCGGGCACGGACACCGCGAACAGTGCCCCGAGGCCGCCCGCGGTCATCGCGCCCGACGCCCACGCCCGCAGCCGTGTGGCCCCCACCAGAAGCAGCGCCGGCCACACCTTCAGCAGCGCCCCGAAGCCGGCCAGCGCGCCCAGCACCCGGGGATGCCGGGTCCCGGCGAGCACGGCCGCCACGGCCACCGCGGTCACCATCAGGTCGTAGCGGGCGTACACCGTCGGGCCGAGCAGCGGTACGCCCGCCACCCACGTCCAGGCGCCGCGCAGCGACCGGCCCGGCCGCAGGCCCGTGTACAGCAGCAGGGAGAGCACGACGAGGTCGGCGAGGCACACCAGCACGAAGAAGGCGTGCGGGTAGGTCAGGAACGGCAGGGCTGCGGGGGAGAGGATCGCGAACGCGGCGGCGGGCGGATACTGCCAGGTCACGTCGTCCAGCGGAAACGTTCCATGGCGCAGCACCTCGTACCAGCCCTGGTAGATCACCGACACATCGGTGGTGACGTCCACACCGGGGAAGGCGAGCACCCGCAGGACGATGAGCAGCAGCACCAGCCGGGTGACGCACCAGGTCGCCGACAGTCCCGCCAGGACCGTGCCCTTCCCGTTCACCCGCACCCCTGTTCGTCCGCCTGCCCCGGTCCGGCCGGCCTCGCGCCCCATGATCCCCCGCGGGCCTGTGCGAGTGCCATGAAGCGCGGCCGTACATCCCGTGGCGGACCGGGGAACCGTGCCCGGTAGGGTCGGCTGCGATGCACAAGACCCTGATCGTGACCAACGACTTTCCGCCCCGGCCGGGCGGCATCCAGGCCTTCCTGCACAACATGGCCCTCCGGCTGGACCCCGGGCGGGTCGTCGTCTACGCCTCCACCTGGAAGCGGGGCCCGGAGGGCGCCCGGGCCACGGCCGCCTTCGACGCCGAGCAGCCCTTCACCGTCGTACGCGACCGTACGACCATGCTGCTGCCCACGCCCGGTGCGACCCGGCGGGCGGTCGGGCTGCTGCGGGAGCACGGCTGCACGTCGGCGTGGTTCGGGGCGGCCGCGCCGCTGGGTCTGATGGCGCCCGCGCTGCGCAGGGCGGGCGCCGAGCGGCTGGTGGCCACCACCCACGGGCACGAGGCCGGCTGGGCGCAGCTGCCCGCCGCCCGCGGGCTGCTGCGCCGGATCGGCGAGTCCACGGACACGATGACCTATCTCGGCGAGTACACCCGCTCCCGGATGGCGACCGCCCTGACCCCGGCGGCGGTGCGGCGGATGGTGCAGCTTCCGCCCGGGGTCGACGAGAAGACCTTCCACCCCGGCTCGGGCGGCGAAGAGGTCCGGGCGCGGCTCGGGCTCACCGAGCGGCCGGTGGTCGTGTGCGTCTCCCGGCTGGTGCCGCGCAAGGGCCAGGACACGCTCATCCGGGCCATGCCCCGGATCCTCGCCGCCGAGCCGGACGCCGTGCTGCTCATCGTCGGCGGCGGACCCTACGAGCAGGACCTGCGTCGGCTGGCCCGCGAGACGGGCGTCGCGGCCTCGGTGCGCTTCACCGGGGCCGTGCCCTGGTCCGAGCTGCCCGCGCACTACGGCGCCGGGGACGTCTTCGCCATGCCGTGCCGCACCCGGCGTGGCGGCCTGGACGTCGAGGGCCTCGGGATCGTCTATCTGGAGGCCTCCGCCACCGGACTGCCGGTCGTCGCCGGCGACTCGGGCGGTGCGCCGGACGCCGTGCTCGACGGGGAGACCGGCTGGGTCGTCCGGGGCGGCGAGCCGGCGGAGGCCGCCGAGCGGATCGTGACCCTCCTCGGAGACGCCGAACTGCGCCGCCGCATGGGCGAGCGGGGCCGCCGGTGGGTCGAGGAGAAGTGGCGCTGGGACCTCCTGGCCCAGAAGCTCAAGGAGTTGCTCTAGGGCAGGCGCCCCGAAGGGGCGCGATGAACTGCGCGACCAGCCACAGAGCACCCGCAGTCGCCGACGATCCGCACCCGCCCCACAATTGGCGCCCCTGTGTTATGGGCGGAGCCCTTGGCGGAACCGCAAAATCCGCACATGCTGCGCACATGACAGCAAAACTGACGCAGCATCAGCTGAGTAGACGTCACATCCTCGGTATGGTCGCTCTCCAGACGGCGGCCGCCCTCGGCATCACCCGCGTCGGCCTCCAGTCGGCTCACGCGGCTGAGCCCGCGGCAGTCGAATCCGCCCCGGCCATCGTGGTCGGTTCGGGCTACGGCGCCGCCGTGGCCGCCCTCCGCCTCGGCCAGGCCGGCATCCGCACCCTCGTCCTGGAGATGGGCAGGCTCTGGAACACCACCGGCAGCGACGGCAAGGTGTTCTGCTCCACCAGCGCACCCGACCAGCGCTCCATGTGGTTCCGCACCCGCACGGAGGCCCCGCTGGCCACCTTCCTGTGGCTGGACCTCGTCAACAAGGACATCAGCGCCTACCCCGGAGTCCTCGACCGCGTGCACTACGACCACATGTCCGTGTACGTCGGCCGCGGTGTCGGCGGCGGATCCCTGGTCAACGGCGGGATGGCGGTCACCCCGCTGAAGTCCTACTTCGCCGAGCAGTTCCCGACCGTGGACGCCGACGAGATGTACGGCACCTACTTCCCGCGCGCCCGCTCCATGCTCGGCGTCAACACCGTCGACCCGGCCTGGTTCGAGTCCACCGAGTGGTACAAGTTCACCCGCACCTCCCGCAAGGCCGCCGCCAACGCCGGCCTGAAGACCACGTTCGTGCCGAACGTCTACGACTTCGGCTACATGCAGCGCGAGGCCGCCGGCACGGCCACGAAGTCCGCGCTCGCCGGCGAGGTCATCTACGGCAACAACTACGGCAAGCGCAGCCTCGACAAGACCTACCTGGCCGCGGCCCTCGGCACCGGCAACGTCACCATCCACACCCTGGAGAAGGTCAGGTCGGTCACCAGGGCCGGCGACGGGTCGTACGTCCTGACCGCCGACCGCATCGACGCCACCGGCACGGTCGTGGAGACCAAGCAGTACAGCTGCACGTACCTCTTCCTCGGCGGCGGCAGCATCGGCACCACCGAACTCCTCGTCCGCGCCCGGGACACCGGCACCCTGCCCGACCTCGGCTCCGGTGTGGGCGCGGGCTGGGGCACCAACGGCAACACCATGGTCGGCCGCGCCAACCACATCTGGGACACCGTCGGCGCCAACCAGGCGACCATGCCGGTCATGGGCATCGACGACTGGGCCAACACCGCCAACCCGGTCTTCGCCGAGATCGCCCCACTGCCCATGGGGTTCGAACACTGGATCAGCCTGTACCTGGCGATCACCAAGAACCCCGAGCGGGCGTCGTTCTCGTACGACTCCTCGTCCGGGGCGGTGCGACTCGGCTGGACCGCCGCCCAGAGCGCCGTGTCGGTCGGCATGGCGAAGAAGCTGTTCGACCGCGTCAACGCGGCCAACGCGACCATCTACCGGTACGACCTCTTCGGCTCGACCAGCAAGGTCTTCGCGGACGACTTCACCTACCACCCGCTGGGCGGCTGCGTCCTCGGGAAGGCGACCGACGACTACGGCCGGGTGAAGGGGTACTCCAGGCTCTACATCACCGACGGCTCGCTGGTGCCGGGCTCGATCGGGGTGAACCCCTTCGTCACCATCACCGCCCTCGCCGAACGCACGATGGCGCGGGTCCTCGCCGAGGACACCGCGCCATGAGCGTGCGGACGGGTCACTTGGCGTAGATCGCCTCGATCTCGTCCGCGTAGTCCTTCGCCACCACGTTCCGCTTGAGCTTCAGCGACGGGGTGAGGTGGCCCGACTCCTCCGAGAACTGGGAGGGCAGAATGCGGAACTTCCGCACCGATTCCGCCTTCGACACCGCGGCGTTGCCGTCGTCGACCGCGGCCTGGATCGCCGCCTGCAGATCCGGGTCCTGGCGCAGCGACGCCGCGGTGGAACCCGCCGGCTTGCCGTGCTCGTCGGCCCAACGGCCCAGGAACTCCTCGTCGATGGTGACCAGCGCGCCGACGAACGGCCGCCCGTCGCCCACCACCATGCACTCCGCGACCAGCGCGTGCGCGCGGATGCGGTCCTCGATCACGGCCGGGGCCACGTTCTTGCCGCCCGCGGTGACGATGATCTCCTTCTTGCGGCCGGTGATCTTCAGATAGCCGTCCTCGTCGAGGGTGCCGATGTCACCGGTGTGGAACCAGCCGTCGGCCAGCGCCTCGGCGGTGGCGCCCGGGTTGTTCCAGTACTCCTTGAACAGGTGCTCGCCGTGCAGCAGCACCTCGCCGTCGTCCGCTATCCGGATCACCGAGCCCGGCAGCGGCTGGCCGACCGTGCCGATCTTCTGCCGGTCCCAGGGGTTGAACGCGGTCGCCGCACAGGACTCGGTCAGGCCGTAGCCCTCCAGCACCGTGAAGCCGATGCCGCGGAAGAAGTGCCCGAGCCGCTCGCCCAGCGGGGCACCGCCGGAGATCGCGTACTCGCCCCTGCCGCCGAGGACCGCGCGCAGCTTGCTGTAGACCAGCTTGTCGAAGACCTTGTGCTTGATCTTCAGGCCCAGGGGCGGGCCGGACGGGGTGTCCAGCGCCTTGCTGTAGGTGATCGCGGTGGCCGCGGCCTTGTCGAAGATCGCGCCCTTGCCGTCCGCCTGCGCCTTGGCGCGCGCGGAGTTGTAGACCTTCTCGAAGACACGCGGCACGCCGAGGACGAGGGTCGGCCGGAAGGCGGCGAGCTCGTCGGTGAGGTGCTTGATGTCCGGAACGCAGCCCAGCTTGATCGGTGCCATCATCGGCGCGATCTGCACGAGCCGCCCGAAGACGTGCGCGAGCGGGAGGAAGAGCAGGACCGAGCACTCACCGGTACGGAACAGCGGCCGCAGCCGCTCCACGATGTTGCCGCACTCGGCGAAGAAGCTGCGGTGGGTGAGCACACAGCCCTTGGGGCGGCCGGTCGTACCGCTCGTGTAGACGATGGTCGCCGGGTCGTCGGCCCTGGCGAGCGAGCTGCGCTCCTCCACGGTCGCGTCCGAGACGTCCTGCCCGAGCCGGCCCAGCTCCTCCAGGCCGCCGGCCTCGATCTGCCAGACGTGCTTGAGCGCGGGCAGCGAGTCGCGCACCGAGTCCACGGCGGCCGCGTGGTTGTCCAGCTCCACGATGCAGGCGGTCGCACCGGAGTCGGACAGGATCCACTGCACCTGCTCCGGCGAGCTGGTCTCGTACACCGGCACGGTGACCGCGCCCGCGCACCAGATCGCGAAGTCGAGGAGTGTCCACTCGTAGCGCGTCCGGGACATCAGGGCGACCCGGTCGCCCGGCTGCACGCCGGCGGCGATGAGGCCCTTGGCGGCGGCGTGCACCTCGGACAGGAACTGCCTGGCCGTCACGTCCTGCCAGGCGCCGCCCGCCTTACGGGCCATGACGGCGACGTCGGGATGCTGCGCGGCGTTTCTGCGGACGATGTCGGTCAGATTGCCGTCCGCAGGGACCTCGTACAAAGCCGGAAGGCTGAACTCGCGCAAGACTGCTGCTCCTCATAGGGCGCCGGCGCCACGACACTGTGTGATGCGACGGTGCGGTCCAAGGCTCGGGCAGGTGCTCCGGGAATCACATGCCGATTCACATGTTGAAAACCAGAGCACGACTGGACTGCCCGGACGTTACCCGCCGGTATGGCCCTTAGGACAGGGGGTCCCGACGAGATGTTCGCTGCGTCACACAGGCTGGCGTTCCTTCGCGCACAGTAGTCCACGGCTCAAGTGACCGGCGAGTAGCCGCGGGCCGGGCCGCCACTGTTCACGCACACCGCACACGCCTACGCTTGATCGCCATGGCACCCACACGCTCCGGCAACCGAAGGACACGCGTCCATGTGGTCAGCGACGTGCACGGCAACGCCCGTGACCTGGCCCGGGCCGGTGAAGGTGCGGACGCTCTGATCTGTCTCGGCGACCTCGTCCTCTTCCTCGACTACGCCGACCACTCGCGCGGGATCTTCCCCGACCTGTTCGGCGAGGAGAACGCCGACCGCATCGTCGAGCTGCGCACCGCCCGCCGCTTCGAGGAGGCGCGCGCCTTCGGTGCCCGGCTGTGGGCGGGCATCGGCTCCGACCGGGCCAACGCGATCGAGAAGGCGGTGCGCAAGCAGTACGCCGAGATGTTCGCCGCGTTCCCGACCCCGACGTACGCCACCTACGGAAATGTCGACATGCCGCCCCTGTGGAGTGAGTACGCGGGACCCGGCACCACCGTGCTGGACGGCGAGCGGGTGGAGATCGGCGGCCGGACCTTCGGCTTCGTGGGCGGCGGCCTGCGCACTCCGATGCGGACGCCGTACGAGATCGACGACGAGGCGTACGCGGCGAAGATCGAGGCGATCGGCGAGGTGGACGTGCTGTGCACGCACATCCCGCCGGAGGTGCCCGAACTGGTCTACGACACCGTCGCCCGCCGCTTCGAGCGCGGCAGCCGGGCCCTGCTCGACGCGATCCGCCGCACCAGGCCGCGCTACTCGCTGTTCGGGCACGTCCATCAGCCGCTGGCGCGCCGGATGCGGATCGGCGCGACCGAGTGCGTGAACGTGGGGCACTTCGCCGGCACGGGCAGGCCCTGGGCGCTCGAATGGTGAGAACCCGCGGACGGGCGAGACGGGGTGAAGGCGCCCGGTCGGCGGCGCGGTAGCCTTCACGCTGCACAGACGTGCGCACCCGGCGCACGTAAGAGTCTCTTCGGTCCGTATCTGGAGGAGCCACGGCGATGGCGGAACACACCAGTTCGAGCATCACGATCGAGGCGGCTCCGGCCGACGTCATGGCGGTGATCGCCGACTTCGCCCGCTACCCGGACTGGACCGGCGAGGTCAAGGAGGCGGAGGTGCTCGCGGCCGACGCGCAGGGCCGCGCCGAGCAGGTCCGCCTCGTCATGGACGCCGGTGCCATCAAGGACGACCAGACGCTGGCGTACACCTGGACCGGCGCGCACGAGGTCTCCTGGACCCTCGTGAAGTCCCAGATGCTGCGCTCACTGGACGGCTCCTACCTCCTGAAGCCGGCCGGCGAGGGGGCCACCGAGGTCACCTACCAGCTCACGGTCGACGTCAAGATCCCCATGCTCGGCATGATCAAGCGCAAGGCGGAGAAGGTCATCATCGACCGGGCCCTGGCCGGCCTGAAGAAGAGGGTGGAGTCGGCGTAAGCCACGGACGGCCCCGGCCCCGGCCGCGGTGCCGGGTGCCCACCCCAACTCCGCCGAGTCCCGCCCTCCGTTACCGTTCAGCCTCATGCGCACCATCCTGATCACGGGCCCGGGCGGCAGCGGTCGTACCACCGTCGCTGCCGCCACCGCGCTCACCGCCGCCCGCGAGGGAACCCGCACCCTTCTCCTCGGCTCCGACCGCACCGACACCCTCGGCACGGCACTGGGCTCCGTGACAGGACCGGCCCCGACCGAGGTCACCGAGAACCTCACCGCCTGGCGCCCCGACGCCACGGAACGCTTCCGGCAGGACCTCACCGCCTTCCAGACCCGCGCCGCGGGCGTCCTGGACCTTCTCGGCGCAGCCCGTCTGGACGCCGAGGAAGTCACCCCGCTGCCCGGTGCCGAGGAGCTGTCCTTCCTGCGCGCCCTCAGGGACGCCGCCCTCTCCGAGCGCTACGACCTCCTCGTCGTGGACCTCCCGGCACTCCCGCAGGCCCTCGCGCTGCTCGCCCTCTCCGAGGAACTGCGCCGCTACCTGCGCCGCCTGCTTCCGCCCGAGCGGCAGGCGGCCCGCGCCCTGCGCCCGGTGCTCGGCCGGCTGGCCGGCGTCCCCATGCCCGCCGAGTGGCTGTACGAGACGGCGGCCCGCTGGGACGTCGAGCTGGCCGCCGTCGAGGCTGTCCTCACCGACCGGCACACCGCCGTACGCCTGGTCGCCGAACCCGGCCCCGCCGGCGCCGACGCCATACAGGCCGCGACCCTCGCTCTCGCCCTGCGCGGCCTGCGCACCGAGGCCCTGATCGCCAACCGCGTGCTGCCCGAGACCGCCCCCGACACCTGGCTCGCCGGACTCCTCGCCCAGCAGCGCAAGGCCCTGGCCGACTGGGCGGAACCGTACGACCTCCACCCCGTCCCGCACCTCGGCCGCGACCCGCACGGCACCGACGACCTGGACGCCCTCGTCGTACCCGGCGTCAACCCCGTGCCGGCCCCGGTCGAGTGGCCCGTCGCCGACCGGCTCGCCGAGGACGGCGTGCTGGTCTGGCACATCCCGCTGCCCGGCGCGATACGGGAGGACCTGGACCTGATCCGGCGCGGCGACGAACTCGTGATCACCGCGGGCCGCTTCCGGCGGATCGTGCCGCTCCCGTCCGCCCTGCGCCGCTGCACCGTGGCCGGCGCCGGGCTGCGCGAGGGCGAACTGCGCGTCCGCTTCGCCCCCGATCCCGACCTGTGGCCCGCCGCCGCACGGTGAACGGCCTACGCCCATTCGGGTAACGTCGGAAGGGCGAACCGTAGTCAGGAGTCCGCCATGAGCGAAGAGCGCCCCGCATCCGACCCCGTCGAGGAGGAACAGCGGGCGACCGACGCCGACGCCTGGGCCACGGCCTGCGCCGAGGACCTCGCCGCCGAGAAGGCCCGCCGCCGCGCCGAACAGGGTCCGCCCCCGGGCTCCGCCGGCGAGGAACTGCGCAGGCTCATGGACACGGTGGCCGACAAGCTGTCCGGCCTCCAGTCCCCGCTCCTCGGAGCCGTCGCCGGACCCGCCGCCCAGCAGGTGGTGCGCCAGGTCGTCCAGCAGGCGAAGGCCGCGGTCGAACCCGTCATCGAGCGCAACCCGGACGTCTTCGACCACCTCGCCGCGGCCGGCACCGAGCTGCTGGCCGCCTACCGCTCCGCCGTCCAGGCTCAGGAGCACCGCTGGACCACCGGCGCGGCCGACCTGAAGGACGACCGGACCGACCGTCCCGACCGGGGCGAGGGCACCGGCCCGGGGGAACGCATCGACCTGGACTGAAGCCTTCGCACGGCAGGGCCTCGGGTACGGTTGGCCGTAGCGGGGCTCGACCGAAACTGAGGGATTCATGGGACTCACCATCGGCGTCGACATCGGCGGCACCAAGATCGCGGCCGGCGTGGTCGATGAGGAAGGCAACATCCTCTCGACCTTCAAGGTGCCGACCCCCACCACGCCCGAGGCCATCGTGGACGCCATCGCCTCGGCGGTGGAGGGTGCGCGTGCGGGGCACGAGATCGTCGGCGTGGGCATCGGTGCGGCCGGCTACGTGAACCGGCAGCGCTCCACGGTGTACTTCGCTCCCAACATCGACTGGCGCCAGGAGCCGCTGAAGGAGAAGGTCGAGGCCCGCGTGGGCCTGCCGGTCGTGGTCGAGAACGACGCCAACGCCGCCGCGTGGGGCGAGTACAAGTTCGGCGCAGGCAAGGGTCACCGCAACGTCATCTGCATCACGCTCGGCACCGGCCTCGGCGGCGGCATCATCATCGGCAACAAGCTGCGCCGCGGCCACTTCGGCGTGGCCGCCGAGTTCGGCCACATCCGGATGGTCCCGGACGGTCTGCTGTGCGGCTGCGGCAGCCAGGGCTGCTGGGAGCAGTACGCCTCCGGCCGCGCCCTGGTCCGCTACGCCAAGCAGCGCGCCAACGCCACCCCCGAGCGCGCCGAGGTCCTGCTGTCGCTCGGCGACGGCACCCCCGACGGCATCGAGGGCAAGCACATCTCCATGGCCGCCCGGCAGGGCGACCCGGTCGCCGTGGACTCCTACCGCGAGCTGGCCCGCTGGGCCGGCGCCGGCCTCGCCGACCTGGCCTCCCTCTTCGACCCCTCTGCCTTCATCGTCGGCGGCGGACTCTCGGAGGAGGGCGACCTGGTCCTCGACCCGATCCGCACGTCCTACAAGCGCTGGCTGGTCGGCGGCAACTGGCGCCCGGTCGCCGACGTGATCGCCGCCCGGCTCGGCAACAAGGCGGGCCTGGTGGGCGCGGCCGACCTGGCCAGGGAGCCCGACCCCATCATGTAGGGAACCCGGTACGGCAGTACCCGTAGGGAACCCAGTACGACAGTGCCCGCCGCGTCCGGTCCCGGGACGGCGGGCATCGTCGTATGTTGATCGTCATGGCGACCCCCATGCTGCTCCCCAACTCCCGTACGGAACCGGACGGTTCAGCCGTCATCCGCGTCCTCAGCTACAACATCCGCTCGATGCGCGACGACACGGACGCCCTGGCCCGGGTGATCACCGCCTGTGCCCCGGACCTGGTCCTCGTCCAGGAGGCCCCCCGCTTCTTCCGCTGGCGCAAGAAGCTGTCGCGGCTGGCAGCAGCCTCTGGACAGGTCATCCTCACCGGCGGAGCGACGGCGGCGGGACCGGCGATCCTGTGCAGCCTGCGCGCCACCGTCGAGCGGACGGAGGACGTACTCCTCCCGCTCACCCCGGGCCTGCACCGCCGCGGGCTCGCCACGGCGGTGGTCCGCTTCGGCTCGGCCCGCCTGGGCGTCATCAGCTGCCACCTGAGCCTGCAGCAGGCCGAGCGCTACGAGCAGGCCGGCAGGCTCCTCGACCGGCTTGCCCGCATGGGCGTGGAGCAGGCTGTCGCCGGCGGCGATCTCAACGAACGACCCGACGGCCGCGCCTTCCGCCTCCTCTCCGACAGCCTCCAGGACTGCCGGGCCACCGCACCCTGGGGCGGCGAGTTCACCTCGACCCCCGCCGACCCCCACCAGCGCATCGACGCCGTCTTCGCGACCAAGGACATCGAAGTGCTGGGCTGCGGGGTGCCGATCGGGCACCCCGGCATCACGGAGACAGACCTGAGGGCGGCCACGGACCACCTTCCGGTCCTGGCCGCCCTCAAGATCCCGGCGTCGTAGCGCGCGTCAGACCACGGCACCGCTGCCCGGGCCGCTGTCATCCTCGTCGTCCGTCCGCATCCGGGTCACCAGCGTCACGAACCCGCCGAGGAATCCACCGATGCTGATGGTCGCCAGCCACCAGGTCATCTCCCAGCCGAGCAGCACGGCAAGCAGGAGCAGGATCGGGCCGCCCACCACCCCGAGCCAGGCGAATTTGGCGGTCGTGTCGGCGGTCGGCAGCGGCGGCGGCTCGGGCGGCACGAAGTGGCCCTCGTCGTCCTCGTCGAAGTCGTCCTCGGACGGCTCCGGCGCGCTGTGGTCGCGCGGGCCGACGCCGGGCGCGAACGAGATCGAGCCGCCCAGCGGCCGGGCGGGCCGCGGCTCCTCGGAGGTGTCGGAGCCCTCGGCCGGGGGCTCCTTCTCGAGCAGCGCGAGATCCTCGACCGACTTGTAGGGCCTGGACCCCGGAGGGTCCTGCGGCTCCTCGCCAAACCCTGCGACGATCGCCCGCCAGGCGGCCTCCTCGTCGAAGGGCACTCCCTTCTCGTCCGGCTCGCGATCCTCGCGGTCGGAGTCGTGCTCAGCCAACTGCGGCCGTCCCTTCCTTGCCGACACTGGGTGCGAGCCGGCCGATGAAGGCGAGGCTCTCCGCGGAGATCCGGTCCGCATCGTGGTCCAACGTCGCCACGTGGTAACTCTGTTCCAGCACGATCTCCGTCACGTCCGTGGAGGACACCCGGCTCAGCACACGGGCCGAGTCGGCCACCGGGACGACATGGTCCTGGGCGCTGCGCAGCAGCAGCAACGGCTGGGTGACCTGGGGCAGCTCGCCGTCCAGCCGGCGCAGGGCCACCCGCAGGGAGTGCGCGGCGTGCAGCGGCACCTTGTCGTAACCCAGTTCCGCCGGGCCGCCCTTGGCGATGTCGCTGGCGATGCCCTTCGTCGTCCGCACGAGATGCCGGGCCACCGGAAGGGCGTACGCCGACAGGCCGTGCACCCGGTTCGCCGGGTTGACGACGACCACCCCGGCGACCCGCTCGCCGTTCCTGGCCGCCAGCCGCAGCGCCAGCGCCCCGCCCATCGACAGGCCCGCCACGAACACCCGGGAGCAGCGCTCGGCGAGCAGCCGCAGCTCGCGGTCCACCTCCGCGTACCAGTCCTGCCAGCCCGTGAGCTGCATGTCCTCCCAGCGGGTGCCGTGCCCGGGCAGCAGCGGCAGCGACACGGTCAGGCCGTGCGCCGCGTGGTGCTCCGCCCAGGGGCGCAGCGACTGGGGCGAGCCGGTGAAGCCGTGGCAGAGGAGGACACCCACCTCCCCGCCCTCCTGGCGATACGGCTCGGCTCCGGGAAGAACCGGCACCTTTCGGGCTCCTGTTCCTGAGAGAGGCGTGCAGAACGGGCTGGTCTGCTTCACCGTACGCGACCGCACTGACACCGACCAGGGTCGTCGGGCCCATTGACGGCACTCCGGGTTAAGGTCTGATCCACGGAAACAGGAGGCACGCGGGTGTTGTACGGCACGATGAAGGTCGCCATCGGAGGACCGCTGAAGGTCGCCTTCAGACCCTGGGTGGAGGGCCTGGAGAACATTCCGGCCGACGGTGCCGCCATCCTGGCGAGCAATCACCTGTCCTTCTCGGACTCGTTCTTCCTGCCCGCGGTGCTCGACCGCAAGGTCACCTTCATCGCGAAGGCCGAGTACTTCACCACTCCGGGCGTGAAGGGCCGTCTGACGGCTGCCTTCTTCAAGGGCGTCGGACAGCTCCCGGTGGACCGCTCCGGGGCGCGCGGCGCCGGCGAGGCCGCGATCAAGAGCGGCATAGAGGTGCTGGAACGCGGCGAGCTGTTCGGCATCTACCCGGAGGGCACCCGTTCGCCCGACGGCCGTCTGTACCGGGGCAAGCCCGGCGGCCTCGCGCGGGTGGCGCTCGCCACCGGTGCGCCCGTCATCCCCGTCGCGATGATCGACACCGAGAAGATCCAGCCGCCCGGCAAGGTGATGCCGAAGCTGATGCGCCCGGGCATCCGCATCGGCAAGCCGCTGGACTTCAGCCGCTACCGGGGCATGGAGCACGACCGGTTCGTGCTGCGCGCGGTGACCGACGAGGTCATGTACGAGATCATGAAGCTCTCCGGCCAGGAGTACGTCGACATGTACGCGACAGCCGCCAAGCGGCAGATCGTGGACGCGGCGAAGGCGGCCAGGGAAGCGGAGAAGGCCGCCAGGGAGGCGGAGAAGAAGGCCGAGGCCTGAGCAGGGGATCAGGGGGATCGGGGGGCCATGCCCAGGCGCGAGCGGGTCATGAGGATGTCGGTCGAGCAGCCGCTGTGGCGCGCGCTCGCGGGGTACCGCGTGCTCACGATGGTGTACGCGATCGGCCTGTTCCTCACCTCGTACGACATGTTCGTACGCCCCTGGGTCGCCATCGGCTACTACGCGGTCCTCTTCGTCTGGACCCTGGCCACGCTGCGCCGGGTCGCGGGCGCCGCGCAGTGCACCCGGCGCTTCCTCGCCGTCGACCTGGCCCTCGCGCTCACCGGCATCCTCCTCACGCCGGTCGCCGTCTCCCACGCGCGCATCGTGTCGGGCGGTCCGACGCTGCCGTCGATCTGGACGGCCGGCTCGGTCCTCGCCTTCGCGCTCAAGGGCGGCTGGCGCTGGGCGGCGCTCGCCTCGACGCCGGTCGCCGTCGCCAACGTCGTCCAGCGGGGCGCCCCGTCCCGGGACACGGTGCACGCCGTCCTGCTGGTCTGGATCGCCTCCGTGGCCATCGGCTACGTCGTGGAGGTCGCCCGGGCCTCCGAGCGCACCCTCGCCCGGGCCCTGGAGATCGAGGCCGCGACCCGGGAGCGGGAGCGGCTGGCCCGGGACATCCACGACGGCGTGCTGCAGGTCCTGGCGATGGTGCAGCGGCGCGGCGCGGTCATCGGCGGCGAGGCGGCCGAACTGGGGCGCCTCGCCGGGGAGCAGGAGGTGGCGCTGCGCACGCTGGTCTCCGGCGGGCTGCTGCCGGTCTCCCGGGTGTCGGAGGACGCCGCCGACGGGGCGTTCGTCCGCGTGGTCGAGGAGCCGGACGACGACGTTCCCGTCGACCTGCGCACCCTGCTCGCCCCGTACGCCGGCGCCCGGGTGAGTTTCGCCGAGCCCGGCGCCCCGGTGCCGCTGCCGCCGGCGGCCGCCCGCGAGCTGGCCGCCGCGGTCGGGGCCGCCCTGGACAATGTGCGCGGGCATGCCGGCGTGGACGCCCGGGCCTGGATCCTGGTCGAGGACGAGCCCGACGAGATCGTCGTCACCGTCCGGGACGACGGCCCCGGCATCCCCGAGGGCCGGCTCGCCCAGGCGGCGGGCGAGGGCCGGCTGGGTGTGGCCCAGTCGATCCGGGGCCGGCTGCGCGACCTCGGCGGCAGCGCCGAGCTGATCTCGGTCCCCGGTCAGGGCACGGAGGTCGAGTTGAAGGTACCGAAGGGCGCCGAACGGGCGCGGGGGAAGGCGGAGAAGCGATGACACAGCGACAGGACCCGATCAAGGTCATGGTGGTCGACGACCACCCCATGTGGCGCGACGCGGTCGCCCGGGACCTGGCCGAGTCCGGCTTCGAGGTGGTCGCCACCGCCGGCGACGGCGAACAGGCGGTGCGCCGCGCCAAGGCCGCCGCCCCCGACGTCCTCGTGCTGGACCTCAACCTGCCGGCCAAGCCCGGTGTCCAGGTGTGCAAGGAACTGGTCGGCCACAACCCCGCCCTGCGTGTCCTCGTGCTGTCCGCGAGCGGTGAGCACGCCGATGTCCTGGAGGCGGTGAAGTCCGGCGCGACCGGCTATCTGCTGAAGTCGGCCTCGACCGAGGAACTCCTGGACGCGGTGCGCCGTACCGCCGTGGGCGACCCGGTGTTCACGCCGGGCCTGGCCGGACTGGTCCTCGGCGAGTACCGGCGCCTGGCCTCCGAGCCCGCGCCCGCCCCGGACGCCGACGAGCCGGGGGCGCCCCGGCTGACCGAGCGGGAGACCGAGGTGCTGCGGCTGGTCGCCAAGGGCCTGAGCTACAAGCAGATCGCCGAGCGCCTCGTCATCTCCCACCGCACGGTCCAGAACCACGTCCAGAACACCCTCGGCAAGCTGCAGCTGCACAACAGGGTGGAGCTGGTGCGCTACGCGATAGAGCGCGGGCTCGACGACGAGTGAGTCCCCGGCACGGGTAAACCGGCCTCCCGACAATTCACCGGAATCACCCTTCCCGCCTCTCCCGGTGTGACGCGAGTCACCATTACCGTGACTGGGCGTCAGGCAACCGCGGTGAAGGGACATTTCCATGCGGGTCGGAGTACTGACCGGAGGCGGCGACTGCCCCGGGCTCAACGCCGTCATCCGGGGCGTCGTCCGCAAGGGCGTTCAGGAGTACGGATACGACTTCGTCGGGTTCCGGGACGGCTGGCGCGGGCCGTTGGACAACGACACCCTGCGGCTCGACATCCCCGCGGTGCGCGGCATCCTGCCCCGCGGCGGCACCATTCTCGGCTCCTCGCGGACCAACCCCCTCAAGGTGGAGGACGGTATCCGCCGCATCAAGGAGAACCTGGCCAAGCAGGAGGTCGAGGCGCTCATCGCGATCGGCGGCGAGGACACCCTCGGCGTCGCCGCACGGCTTTCCGACGAGTACGGCGTGCCCTGCGTCGGCGTGCCCAAGACCATCGACAACGACCTGTCCGCCACCGACTACACCTTCGGCTTCGACACCGCGGTCGGCATCGCGACCGAGGCCATCGACCGCCTGCACACCACCGCCGAGTCCCATATGAGGGTCCTCGTCTGCGAGGTGATGGGCCGCCATGCCGGCTGGATCGCCCTGCACTCCGGCCTGGCCGGCGGCGCCAACGTCATCCTCATCCCCGAACAGCGCTTCGACCTGGACCAGGTGTGCGCCTGGATCACCTCCCGCTTCAAGGCGTCGTACGCCCCGATCGTCGTGGTGGCCGAGGGTGCCATGCCGAAGGACGGCGAGGTGGTCCTCAAGGACCAGTCGCTCGACTCCTTCGGACACGTCCGGCTGTCCGGGGTCGGCGAGTGGCTGGCCAAGGAGATCGAGAGGCGCACCGGCAAGGAGGCCCGCACCACGGTCCTCGGGCACATCCAGCGCGGCGGCACCCCGAGCGCCTTCGACCGCTGGCTCGCCACCCGCTTCGGCCTGCACGCCATCGACTGCGTCCGCGACGGCGACTTCGGCAAGATGGTCGCGCTGCGCGGTACCGACATCGTCCGCGTCCCGATCTCCGAGGCCACCGCCAAACTGAAGACGGTGGACCCGAAGCTGTACGAGGAGGTCGGGGTGTTCTTCGGCTGAAGGCGGGCCGGTGCTCAGTGCCGGACGGCTCGATCACGGTCCGTCCGGCACGCAGGACGAGGCCGTTCAGGCCGAAGCGGGGGTCTGAGGGCGGCAGCCCCCGGGCAGTCGGCCCACCAGCTCCCGCACGATCGCCGCCCCGTTCAGCGTCAGCACCGACTCCGGGTGGAACTGCACCCCGCCGAACCCGGGGCCCCGGATCGCGTGCACCTCCCCGTTCGCCGCCCGGCTCACCTCGATGCCGTGCGCGGCCAGCTCCCGGACCGCCTCCTCGTCGCAGCGGGCGACGAAGCTGTTGTAGAAGCCGACGGTCTCCGGCCGCCCGAACAGGTCGACGGTGGTCTGCGCTCCCTGGTACGGCACCTGCTTGCGTACGATCTCCAGCCCCAGCTCGGCCGCGATCAGCTCGTGGCCCAGGCAGACCCCGAGCACTCCGTACCGGTGCTCCCGGATCACCGTGGCGGCGAGCGCACGCAGGAGCCGCATCTTCGGGTCGGCGAGGTCCGAGGGGTCACCCGGGCCGGGGCCGAGCACGACCGGACCCTCGTGCGCGAGCACGGTCTCGCGCAGCCCCGGTTCGTCGTACCGCCGGACGGTCACCTCCAGCCCGCCCGAGCGCAGCACATGCGCGAGCATCGCCGTGAAGGTGTCCTCGCCGTCGACGACGAGTGCATGACCGTCCAGAACCTCTGACCGCTCCTGCATCCGCAGCCAGAACGGCGCCAGCGACGTGCGGCGCCCGTCCAGCGCGGCCTGCACCCGGGGGTCGTCGGCCAGCCGGGGCCGCTCCCGCTCCGCACGCGGCCGGGACGGCCGTACCCCGAGGGCCGCCAGCACGCCCGCCGCCTTCGCGTGCGTCTCCGCCACCTCACCCGCCGGGTCCGAGCCGCGCACGAGCGTCGCGCCGACCGGGACGCGCAGCCGGCCGTCGGCGCTGATGTCCGCGGTGCGGATCACAATGGGCGAGTCCAGCGTCTGGGCGCCCCCGGAATCCCGCCCGAGCAGCGCCAGGGCCCCCGCGTAGTAACCGCGGCCGCCGCGCTCATGGCGCTCGATCACCCGGCACGCGTTCTGCACCGGCGACCCCGTGACGGTCGCCGCGAACATGGTCTCCTTCAGTACCTCCCGCGCGTCCAGGGAGGACTTCCCGCGCAGCTCGTACTCGGTGTGCGCGAGGTGCGCCATCTCCTTCAGCCGCGGGCCGACAACCACCCCGCCCATGTCGCCGACGGTGCACATCATCTTCAGTTCCTCGTCGACGACCATCGACAGCTCCTCGATCTCCTTGCCGTCGGCGAGGAAGTCCAGCAGGTGCTCCGGCGTCGGCCCCTCGGCCGGATAGCGGTACGTCCCGCTGATCGGGTTCATGACGACGGTCCCGCCCGACATCCGGACGTGCACCTCGGGACTGGCACCCACCAGCGTCCGCCCGCCCGTCTCCCACCGCCGCCCTGCCGCGGAAGGCCCTGCGGCCCTCTCTTGATCTCCGGTGTGCACGACGAATGTCCAGTACGCGCCCCGCTCGCCCTCCAGCAGCCGCCGGAACAGTGCCAGCGCGTCGGCGCGGCCGAAGCCCGGGATCCCGCCCTCGTACGTCCGGTGGATCACGAAGTTCGCGCCCTCGCCCCGGCCGATCTCCTCGCGCAGCACCCGCCCGACGATCTCGCCGTACTCCTGGTCGCCGACGTCGAAGCCCCCGCCCTCGACCCGCACCTCGTGGTCCGGCAGTGACCGCAGGGCCTCGGCCAGCGGAATCTCGTACGACTCCTCGGGCGTCAGCACCAGCAGCGGGGTGCCGTCGTCGTGGACGTCGAAGCCGCGCTCGCGGATCTGCCGGAAGGGGACCAGCGCGAGGCCCTCGCCGGGCAGGTCGGCCAGGCGCTCACAGGTGCTGACGGGGCCGAGGAGCACCTCGACCGTGTGCTCGTCGCGGCCGGGGGTACGCCGGCGGAGCAGGGCGAAGGGGCGGGGGTCGTGCAGCAGCTGAGCCAGGTCCATGGTTCCTCTTCCTTGGATTTCCAGGTGAGGAACGACCCCGGACACGCCGAAGGCCGCCCCTCGGGCGGCCTTCGCGAAGTCTTTCGTACGCGCAGTCAGTGGGCCGCCGGATGAGCGGTCCACCACCAGTTCTGGATCGAAAGCGCGAACATATGGGAAACCCTACCCCACGGCCGTGCCGTCCATGAGGCAAACACTCCGTCTCACCAGTCGAGCCGGAGGAAAATATGGCGACACGACCCCGTAATGTTTACGAGGTGACCGTGAACGCTAAGACCAGCCCGAGCGCTGGCAACACCTGGCGAAACCTGCCCGCGGCGCAGCAGCCCGAGTACCCCGACGCCGAGGCTCTGCGCGCAGTGATCGCGGACCTCGAGTCGTATCCGCCGCTCGTCTTCGCGGGCGAGTGTGACCAGCTGCGCGCCCGGATGGCGGCTGTCGCCAAGGGAGAGGCGTTCCTTCTCCAGGGTGGCGACTGCGCCGAGGCCTTCGACGCGGTGTCCGCCGACCACATCCGCAACAAGCTCAAGACCCTGCTCCAGATGGGCGCCGTCCTGACCTACGCGGCCTCGGTGCCGGTGGTCAAGGTCGGCCGGATCGCCGGCCAGTACTCCAAGCCGCGCTCCAAGGGGACCGAGACCCGCGACGGCGTGACGCTCCCGACCTACCGGGGCGACTCCGTCAACGGCTTCGACTTCAACGAGTCGGCCCGGATCCCGGACCCCGAGCGCCTGAAGCGGATGTACAACGCGTCCGCCTCGACGCTGAACCTGGTGCGCGCCTTCACCACCGGGGGGTACGCCGACCTGCGCCAGGTGCACGCCTGGAACCAGGACTTCGTGAAGTCCTCCCCGTCAGGGCAGCGCTACGAGCAGCTGGCGCGGGAGATCGACAACGCGCTGAACTTCATGCGGGCCTGCGGCACGGACCCGGAGGAGTTCAAGACGGTCGAGTTCTTCTCCTCGCACGAGGCGCTGCTGCTGGACTACGAGTCGGCGCTGACCCGCGTGGACTCGCGTACCGGCAGGCTGTACGACGTCTCGGCGCACATGGTGTGGATCGGTGAGCGCACCCGGCAGCTGGACGGCGCGCACATCGAGTTCGCCTCGCAGATCCGCAACCCGATCGGCATCAAGCTCGGCCCGACGACGACGGCCGAGGAGGCGCTGACCTACATCGACCGCCTCGACCCCGAGCGGGAGCCGGGCCGGCTGACCTTCATCGTCCGGATGGGCGCGGACAAGATCCGTGACCGGCTTCCGGAGCTGGTGGAGAAGGTGACCGCCTCGGGAGCGACGGTGGCCTGGGTGACCGACCCGATGCACGGCAACACCTTCGAGGCGGCCTCCGGGCACAAGACCCGCCGCTTCGACGACGTGCTCGACGAGGTCAAGGGCTTCTTCGAGGTCCACAAGGGGCTCGGCACGCATCCGGGCGGCATCCATGTGGAGCTGACGGGAGACGACGTCACCGAGTGCGTGGGCGGCGGCGACGAGATCTTCGTCGACGACCTGCACCAGCGCTACGAGACGGCCTGCGACCCCCGCCTGAACCGCAGCCAGTCCCTGGACCTGGCGTTCCTCGTCGCCGAGATGTACAGGGACCAGTGACGGTCTCGCCTGTCACCGGAACATGAAGTGGGGGGGGGGGGGCACACCCACCCCCCCCCCCACCCCACTTTGGGGTGGCCCCCGCAGGGGTACGGGTGGTTTTCCCCACCCATCAAACCGCCGGCCGGGTTGAGAAAC
>NZ_JBIWPP010000057.1:0-37685 GCF_044768335.1 Streptomyces sp. NPDC101151
AGCCGTTTCGTCATCTCAGGCCCTCCCGGCCGTAGTTGACGTCCTCACCTCACGGCGTACTCCCGCACGAACCCGCCGTCAACAAACCACCGCTAGGGCGAACGGGGTACAGCCGGACGGGGGACGCAGGTGCCACGATACGAGGACGTGCGGGAGGCGGCTGATCATCGGCCCAGGCGTCGCGATGTGCCCGCCAGGCCCTTGACCTGATGCCGCTTCGACGGAGGATGGGGGAAGAGAGCGGGTCTGCGTGGTGAAGTGTGGGCCTCTGACAACTCCGGCACCAGGGAGCGCTTCTTCCGATGACCGCACAGCCCGCACGCCCTGAGCGCAGCGGTCCCGAGACCGCCTCGATGGATGTCTCGCCGTTCAAGCCCTCTCTCGTCAAAGCGGAGTTCAGGGACGTGACCCCGATGCACGTCTCTCGGTCGGCCGCGTGGGCCGCGGCGTCGGTGACGCGGACAGTGCTGACGGAGATCATCGACGGCGCGAGGAGAGCGGCGGCGGAGGAGGCCCGGAAGAAACTGATTCCCGGGGACCTTCTCTCGGCGATCGACCGGAACGTCGAGTTCGAGGTGGGGGAACAGTGGTACGACCACAGCCCGACGTTTCAAGGCCTGACCGGTGTCCTGTACGACGCCGCAGGTGTCATTGTGCCTTCTCGTAAGCGCAGCAGGTCGCGCAAACCGAGTGCTGTGGTCGGCGCCCACAGGTTCGAGGCCGGGGTCAAGAAGCTGCTGTGGACCCAGGGGGCGACGGCCGTCCCAGCGATGGTCCGCGACCTGGACGGAATAGCGAGCGTGTTCCTGACGGACCTCGCCCGGGACGCGGCCATGGTCGTCCGCGAGGGCGGGGTCAAGCGTTTCGGTACGGTCCCCCCAGTGATGTCGGGCGAATCGGCCTCACCCCCGTTCCTCAGGGATTCCCTCCAGGCCCTGTCCGCCCGCAGGGGGGACAGGCGGACCATCGGCAGGGATGACATCCTGGCCGCCACCACGATTCAGCTGTTCGGTGGCAACCTCAGGCAGCGAGCCCTCATCGAGGCACGCGAGGCGACCAGAACACTTCGGCCGGACGAGAGGGTGTGCCCAACATCGCCGCCTGCACCCCATCTGCTGCCGCAGACTCGCCAAGAATGACGTTCGTTGTGACACTCGGCAGTTGGGTGTGGTGTCAGCAGGATCTGTTGGGTGTCTGCTGATCTTGTGCCCGATGACCTGTGGGAGCGTGTGGCCCCGCTGTTGCCTGCTCGTCCTCCCAGGCGGCGTCGGTACCCCGGGCGGTTGCCGGCGGATCACCGCGCTGCGCTGAGGGGCATCGTTTACGTGCTGTGCAAGGGCGAGAGCCGCGGGATGTTCCAGCTGAACGGATCGGCGCAGTGGTGTGACGGCCTGGCGGCGTCTGCGGGACTGGAACGGGGCCGGTGTCTGGCCAATCCGTGACGACGTTTTCAAGGACCAATGACATCAGGGAGCGCTCCAAGGCTCTACCCCAGACCGAGCCTTCCGCGTCATCTGCGATGCGACCAATAACTGGCAGCAGACCACCGATCAGGGCGAAGTAGACATTGACATCGCCGTTGGCGTCAGGTCCGCAGCCTGTTGATGAGACATAGTCCAGGCCGGTGACGGCCTGGACTATGTATCCGAGATGAAGGGTCAACGCTCGCAGTGAGCTGCCGGGGATAGGGAGTTACCTTTCTCCCGGAATAAGCCCACCGAAAGAGACGCTTCCCACCACTCGGGGTACTCCGTCGAAGACGGCTAGCAGGGCACCTTTGCTATGCTGTATTGGCCATCCGGTTCAGTGGTACCCGGAATAACCAGTGGGGACCTCGATGTGGCGTTTACGGACCACGTTTTTTGCCCAGAGACATTGTACGGGTAATAGGCATAAAGCTCGCCGTTCGTTACCGCGTACTGGGGCGTGAACTGAACGTATCCCGCCTCATGAGCGGGCACGTGCAGGCCGTACGCTTTCGTGGTGGTCTGCGCGACACTCTGGGCAATTGTGTGCTGATATTGGAAAGCCGCTTCGACTCCTATTTCCACCACTTCTCCGAGCTTGAGTCCCGCCTTCACCGAGACCTGTGTTCCGTACATGTCCGTCACCGTGTGGGTGAGTGTGATGCTGTTCAAGAGGCTGATGTCACCCTCCGAAGAATTGTTGCACACATTAAGGGTCGCGGACACCTTGAGCGGCGTCCCCGGTACGATACTGGGAGTCGATCGCGCGGTGAATTTACACGAGATGGGCATTTGTTGTACGAGCGAGCCCTGAGTGGGCCACGGATAGGTGATCATGACGCCGAAACCGACCAACGGGTTGTTGCAGTCTCCTACGCGATCGGGCACAGGGGCCATTTTGGAGCAGCTGTAGGTATTGGGGGAGGCCGCCCCCGCGCAGGTGTTGTCTATGCCGGCGGCATGAGCCGAAGTGCCGACCAGGGAGACGAGTACGTTAGCGCTGAGTACTGACAGTGCGGCAAGCCAACCCCGCCGCAAAGGTACCGGTGCAAGGTGTCTCATGATGGATCTTCCTCCCTATCGGGCAAACCAGACAGCCCGCTCTGGTAATTGGTAACGATCGGACCCCCCGGTGAATCATCGACCTGCGTGCTCAAGATCCGGGCCACCGCAGGGGGTCGCGAGATGAAAGAATTGCCAGGCAGCCGATTGACAGCATCGGCCACCTCTGCGACCGGCATTAGCAGGGTCGCGCATGGTGCCGTAGTACATCCCCGGCAGTAGTCGAGTAATCCGGATTGTGACTCCCCCACCCACACTCTGTCCATAGCTAGCAGCCCCACAATCCCGACCAAAATTACATTGCCCAAAAGGGCATTGCGTTACCAGGTTGAACTCGTAGTCAATGACGTTTTCTCAGCGTTGATCATTTCCAGATGCCGTTGAGAACGATGGCGGCTCGGGCGTTGTCGCCGATCCGCCTGGGGCAGAGCGTGACGTGCTGCAGGGTGCGCGACCGCTGCTTGAGCTCGGCTGCGGTGCGTTCCCCGAGGGCGCGGACGCCTCTGATCAGGCTGTTGGTGGCGCGCATGTCCGCGTGCAGGATCTTTTCGGAGCGGCCCTTCGGGCGCCGGACCGGGACAACGATTCCGATCCCCACGCCGATGTAGCCTTTGTCGGCGAGGGTGGGCAGGCCGTCGGCGGCGGCCTTGTACAGCGCGTGCAATGCGTGGATGCGTGCGGCGGTGATGTCCGGGGTGGAGCCGGGCTCGGCGTCGGAAACCCACAGCGGGGTGCCGTCCGGGGCGGACAAGAACTGCACGTTGCCGCCGAAGGCTTTGTGTTTCTGGCTGAACCACAGGTCGTTGCCGTGTTGTCGCGGACTCCCGCGACGCGGTCGGAGTCGATCAGCGTGCCGTCGAGGATCACGTGGGTCATGCCCTCGCGCCGGCAGCGGTCCAGCACCCGGTGGAGGTCCGGGGCCTGGGCGGCGATGACATCGATGCCTTCGTGCAGGTAGCGGTAGCCGGTGGCCTGGGAGGCGCCGGCGTCGCGGGCCAGGCAGTGGAAGCATCCACGCTCGCGGAACCAGCGCAGCACCAGCACGGCTTGGCGGAACGGGCCGAGCGCGCGGCTGCCGCGCGGAGTGCCAATTCGCCGCCGGTGCGTGGCCAGCAGGCTGGACAGGTACTCCACGACATGGCGCGGGACGTCGAGCGTGGCAACGTAGGTGACCAACGTGAGGCCTCCGGTGGCTACGGACACGATCTTGTGGTGATACCTGTCCTACCAGGGGCTTTACGTCTGTTCGAGCCTGAGGCCCGCATACCCGATCCGCGCTGGATCGAGTGGCTCAAGCCTTCTCGGCGCGGATCGAGTAGGTGAGGGGAGTGCGCGGAGCGCCCTCGGGATGCCGGTAGATGTCGCCGTCGTGGCGCTCAAGCGACTGGCGTTGGAGGTAGAAGGTGTAGTCGTGCTCGTGAAGAAACTGGATCCGTAGCCCAACTCCGGCGATCGCCGAGACAACGGTCGACAGACTGTGCCGCCACTCGACGGTGTCGTTGGCCTCGGTCGTTGCCGCCTCATCGGCGTACGTACCGGGGCCTCCCGAGGCTTCCGGACCTTGATCGAAGTAGTCGTGCGTGACCGTGCTTGCGGTCCCGTCGTCGAGGACGAAGCTGAAGGGATGGAACTCCGCGAGGTACAGGTGTCCACCTGGGGCGAGCAGTTCGGCGACCACCGATGCCCAGCGACTGATGTCGGGAAGCCAGTTCAGCGCCCCGAAGCTGACGTAGACAATGTCGAAGGTCTCCCCTTCGACCGCCGAGACCGCGTCGTAGACGTCCGCGATCACGAAGCGTGCGTCGATGCCGAGATCGGTTGCGAATCGTGAAGCCGCTTCGATCGCGGGTGGAGAGAAGTCCAGCCCGGTGACCTGGGCTCCTCGTGCCGCCCACGACAGCGTGTCCCGGCCGAAGTGGCACTGCAGATGGATCAGGCGCTTGCCCCTGACATCCCCCACCTCGGCAGTCTCGAAGTCCTTGAGCGAATCGGGCCGGGCCCGGAACCCCTCCATGTCGTAGAAGTCCGCGCCCAGATGAATGGGCACCCGCTCGTCCCAGTACGCCTTGTTCAACTCCCGCCAGCGCCCTGCCAGATCACCCATGAGTCCGGACGATACACGGAGGCGGGACTGGCCCACTACGCTGTCGGACTCGCCAACCAACCAGTGGCCATGTCCAGGTCGATCGGCTCTCGAAATCCCACTCCGGATGCGCGTACGGGGACAGCTCCGCCAACGCAGCGTTGATCTTCCGTGCCGCTGGGCGGCAGGTGCGCGCTCGGCGAGCGACTGCCGCCAAGCTCAAGCAGCGATGACGCACCCGCAACAAGTCACGCTCAGCCCAATCACATCGGCGGCCTCACCCGCGTCGCCGCGTTCTCAAGGGAATCCAAAAGTGATCACCACTGAGAAAACCTCACTGACTGGTCGATCACGAGTTCGAGGATCAGGCTGGTCTCCGCGAGGCAGCCGTCGATCAGGTGAGGGCGGAACTGCATCTTCTTCAGCCTGCGCTGCTCGATCGGGACGAGTCGACCGAGGTCGGGGCGATGACGTTCACCAAAAGGCAAGCAGAATGCGCGATCGCCTCGAGCAGGCCCGCATCGCAAGGTTGGGATGAGGGGGCGGGGCGGTCGGATTCGAACCGACGTCCTCCGAGATGATGTCGCGGCGCACTACCTCTGTGCTACGACCCCGCCTTACCGATGATCATATCCCCAAGGGGGAACGGAAGATTGTCAGAGGGTGCGTTCCAGGCGGTCCGCCATCACCTTCACGAAGTGCGCCGGGTCGGCCGGCCGACCCCCCTCCGCCAAGACGGCCAAGGAGTAGAGCAATTCGGCGGTCTCGGCGAGCTCGGAGCGGTCCTCGCGCTCCCTGTACGCCCGGTTCAAGCCCTTCACCAGCTGGTGGTCGGGATTGAGTTCGAGAATGCGCTTGGTGTGCGGCACCTCCTGCCCCATCGCCCGGTACATGTTCTCCAGCGCCGGTGTCAGATCGTGTGCGTCCGCGACGACGCAGGCCGGCGACACCGTCAGGCGCGACGACAGACGCACCTCCTTGACGTCCTTCTCCAGCTGCTCCCCCATCCAGCCGAGCAGGCCGACGTATTCTTCGGCCTGCTTCTCCCGCTCGCCCTCGGCCTTCTCGTCCCCCTGCGCGGCGAGGTCGATCTGCCCCTTGGCGATCGACTGCAGCCGCTTGCCCTCGAACTCGCCCACGGCGTCGACCCACACCTCGTCGACGGGATCCGTGAGCAGGAGTACCTCGATACCCCGTTCCCGGAAGGCCTCCATGTGCGGGGAGCTGTCGATGCTCTGCCGGGACTCGCCGGTGATGTAGTAGATGTCCTCCTGGCCGTCCCGCATCCGCTCCACGTACTGCTTCAGCGTGACCGTCTCGTCCTCGCCGTGCGTGCTCGCGAACGACGAGACCGCGAGCACGGCGTCGCGGTTGTCGGAGTCGGTGACCAGCCCTTCCTTCAACACCGCTCCGAACTCCCGCCAGAACGTGGCGTAGCGCTCGGCGTCGCCTGCCAGCATGCTCTTGACCGACGCCAGGACCTTCTTCGTCAGCCGCCGCTGCATCATCTGAATGTGCCGGTCCTGCTGCAGGATCTCGCGGGACACGTTCAGCGAGAGGTCTTGCGCGTCGACCACGCCCTTGACGAAGCGAAGATACGGCGGCAGCAGCGCCTCGCAGTCGTCCATGATGAACACACGCTTCACATACAGCTGCACCCCACGCTTGAAGTTCTGCGTGAACAGGTCGTGCGGGGCGTGCGACGGGACGAACAGCAGGGCCTGATACTCGAAAGTCCCCTCGGCCTGCAGAGCGATGGTCTCCAGCGGTTCGCGCCAGTCGTGGCTGATGTGCTTGTACAGCTCGTGGTACTCGTCCTCGGACACCTCGTCCCGTGAACGCGCCCACAGCGCCTTCATGGAGTTCAGAGTCTCGGGTTCGGCCGGCCCGTCACCCTCGCTACCCTTCTGCTCCCCAACCAGCCTGACAGGCCAGGTGATGAAGTCCGAGTAGCGCTTGACGATCTCCTTGATCTTCCACACCGAGGTGTAGTCGTGCAGCTGGTTGTCGGGGTCGGCCGGCTTGAGATGCAGCGTGACCGAGGTGCCCTGCGGCGCGTCGTCGGCCTCTTCCAGGGTGTACGTGCCCTCACCGCGCGACGTCCAGCAGGTGCCCTTCTTCTCACCCGCGCGCCGCGTGAGCACGGTGACCTCGTCCGCCACCATGAAACTGGAGTAGAAGCCGACGCCGAACTGGCCGATCAGCCCTTCGGCGCCCGCCGCGTCCTTCGCCTCCCGCAGCTCCCGCAGGAACTCGGCCGTGCCCGAGTTGGCGATCGTACCGATGAGCTGCCCGACCTCGTCGTACGACATCCCGATGCCGTTGTCCCGCACCGTGAGCGTACGGGCGTTCGTGTCGATCTCCAGCTCGACGTGCAGGTCGGAGACATCAGCGTCGAGTGAGTCCCGCAGCACGGCCAGGCGCAGCTTGTCCAGCGCGTCGGACGCGTTGGAGACGAGCTCACGGAGGAACACGTCCTTGTTCGAGTAGATCGAGTGGATCATCAGCTGGAGCAACTGACGGGCCTCTACCTGGAACTCAAACGTTTCGGTCGGCATGGTTCGCAACTACCTCACTTGGTCAATAGATCGCCGGTAACTGACACCGTCACTTTGACGTGCTCCCTGGCCTAGAGGCCAGGGTTTCCGGCCCGGGTCGTCCGACCCTTCCGGGGGCTTCCCGCTTCAACGCGCTGTGCCTGGACTTTCGTCCTGGTCTTAGCGACGCTGCACGAGGCGTCTAGCGTCTCCGCCCGTCCGGCGGCGACGATACGGCGTCCTTCGAAAAGGACGTTGTGAGCTGCTTTGTGATCGCGGTCATGCACGGTGCCGCACGCGTCGCACGTCCGCCCCCGGACGTGCAGGGGCCTGGGGCCGTCCCTGAACCCGCGGGCCGAGCTGTCAGGGACGTGGGCGCGGCCGGTAGCCGGCGGGACCACTTGACCTTGAGATTGCCGAGCTTGGCCACGTACCCCGTGCCGTCATCCTCCAGGCAGAAGGTGTTGGTGTTGAGCCGGATCGACTGCAGGGTGTCCCTCTTCGACTTGTACTGGGGCGGACCGACCTTTCGGCCCTGCCGCTTGCCCTTGAGGCTGTCGAAGAAGTTCTTGTCGGCGGTGTCGAGGTCCCGGAGGGACTGTTGCAGGAAGACCGCTGACACCTCGACGAGCCAGGCCCGTTCCTCGGTGCGTTTGGCCTGGGTGATGCGAAGCCGGGACAGATCGGCCGACTTCACGCAGGGCAGCCCCGCCGGGTGTGCTTCCTTGCGGTCACGCAGGCAGTCGTTCCACACCACGCGGGCGCACCCGAACGCCTGGGCCAGCGCACGGCGCTGGATGGCATCCGGGTAGGCCCGGAAGTTGTAGCAGAGCTGCACAACCAAGATCCTACTTCGATTGGCCTCATGTTGCGGAGCTCCGTCGGCGATCGTCCACCAGTACGTCGAGCAGCAAAAACGTCCGCTCCAGTGCCGCAACGGGCAACGCCCGCGTCGTTCCATCGGACCGGTCGATTCCTGCACCAGGCGACACCGGGCGGCGTTCTTGCGGTGCAGAAGTCAGTGCACGACCGGTTGGTGAGCCGTCACTCAGCCTGTCGCTGGACGGCGGCCGACGAGTCCGAGCAGCCGCTCCAGGGCGGGAGAGCCCGCGGAGATCTCGACCGCCGGGGCGAACGGAGTCCTTGGCCGGTCGTCGGACGGAGCTCCGCTCGGGATCAGCGCCGCTACCTTGAGTGAGTAGCGGACGAGGTCGGCGCCCGGATCGTAGGCAACGCCGATACTCTGAGCGACGTCCCAACCGTGGACTACGCAGTCGAGCACGTGCATACCGAGCGCGACCCGGCCGGGAAAGAACCCGAACTCCCTGATCTGGAGCGAATTGTCCAGGACATCCTCGGCGAACGCCCTTGTCATGGCGTCGGCCGAATCGAGGTACGCCTGGTAAGGATCCCTACCCAGGTTGCCCTGATCCCAGGCCCGGAGGTCACCGGTGGCGCCTGCCGCGGCGGCCGCGAAGCCGAGGTTCTCGCTCACTTGGTGGCGGAGCAGGCCATGCAGTGTCCAGTCGGCACACGGCGTTGGAAGACGAAGCTGATCCGGGCCGATCTGCGCGATCACCGCTCCCAAGGTAGCGAGGGCACGGCGGTCCAGTTCCCTGATATCCACGGCCGCGACGCTAGCCATGGCGCCCTCTTCTGGGCCACTCCTTTTCGGAGGCGCCTCAGCCTGTCCCGATGCCTGTCGGCGGAGAACGTTGCCCGATGCGGCACCAGCCTGCGGGTCAGTGCAGCCTTGAAATACGTCTCATCCCCGGGAACGCTCGGTAGACGCACGACCATTAACCGCGGGGACTGCTGATCCGTTCGGGTTGGATCACGTACATCACCCGGACCTGGTCACGGCCGCCGAACCACGGGTAGGGCCCGCCGAGATACTTCTGCGCGAGCGCCTCGATGTGGTCGACCGCCCCCTCAGTGGTCACCCGCACCACACGGCCGCGGATCTGGATGTAGGAGGTCGGATCCGCGGGGTCGGCGACCGCGACGGCCACCCGCGGGTCCCGCGCGATGTTACGGGTCTTCTGATGCGACTCAACGCTGTTGATCAGGACGTTCTCGCCGTCGGTGTCGACCCAGGTCTGGGTGAGCTGGGGCGAGCCGTCGGGCATCGTTGTGGCGATGTAGCAGGTGCTGGGGCGGCGCAGCAGCGCTACCACGTCCTCGCCGAGGGGCACGGGCACGGGGGTTCTCCAGAGATCGGTTCGGTGGGCTGCCGGTGCAACGGTAGCCGCGAAAGGAAACGCGGCCCGCGCCTGGTCCCGGCAAGTTACCCCGCACCGGATCCGCGCCACCGCAGGGCAGCACCGAGGAGGTGGGCGCGCGCATTGACCTGCACGTGTTCGCAGCCCTGGGCGGCGACGCCAGCACCCTGGACCCGGCGCCCGACGGGCCGTTCCGCCGCACTCCGGAGCTGGCGAACGCATCCCACCGGCCGGCCGGCGCCCCTGCTCGGCCGTGGAACGTTGCGCGCGGCTGGGCGGCGGAACCGCTGGCGCCGGGCAGCCACCCCCGAGCTATCTGGCCCCTTACCACTCCTGGCCCTCTCGGCCAACGCCCGGGTGTTCGACAGCCGGTGGCAGACGGGACGCCATCAGCCGTGCTCCGCTGCCCATTTCACTCCCGGGGCGTCACCGCACGCGACTCGCGCCGGAGGCGCCATCGTGGGTGGTGCCGGCCCGGCTCACTCTCGGGGGAACGGGACACGGCATCGAAAGCCGGTCCTAAGGCACATCGTTGCGACTGGCCACTCAGAACCCGGCGCGTCTCGTCCCTTTTTGGACATTCCTCATTAAAATTCCCTAACTGTACGAAGTCGATCTGCCACAGATCGCACCCACTTCACTCTACGGAGATGACATGCACAAGCTCCGCAAGGCTGCCGTCCTGGTCGCCGCCCTCAGCACCGTCGGGCTTCTGAGCGCCGGCGCCGCCCAGGCCGACGGGGGTCGGGGCGGCTCGGGCCAGGGTGGCGACCCCTTCAAGATCCAGCAGAGCACCGAGTGCAGGTCGCACGATCTGAACGTCGACGTCCTCGGCGCGGTCGGCGTGCTCAACGGCGTGCTGGGCAATGGGCTCAACGGCGAAGGCGCCGCAGGAAGCCAGGAAAACCACCTGGGTTCGACCATGGGCTGCAGCAACAGCGTCGGCAAGTAGATCAGGACGCTCCTCGGTGTCCCGGCCACGGGCTGGGACACCGAGGTTTTTGTGTCGCCGGCAGGCCCGGTCCCACAGCTTGGAGGCACGAAACAGCGAAGGTGGAGTTGGTACGGCTGGGCAGTGGACGACGCTCGCAGCACGAGCTGCACACGGCGCACGAAGTCCGCACACGAAGTCGGGGAGATACGCCCGCGCTGGGCCGCGCCGGCCCCCAAGCGGGAATCCCGTGAAGCTTTCCGCCGGTTCGAAGCCGTGCCCCGACAGGTGCTCGACGAGATCGAAGGCGATGAGCGTGTCGGTCATCGGGATCTCGATGTACTGGCCGACGCCGGTGCCGGCGCGATGGACCAGTGCGGCGAGCACCGAGCAGACGATGGTCAGCGCGCAGACCTTGTCGCCGGTGAGAGCACGTCGGCGCTGTCGATCAGTTAGAGCGTGGTGCGGTAGGGACACCCCGAAACGGTGTCGGACGGGGACTCGATCTTGGTGACGTCGGCGCCGAGTTCGCCCAGGATCTGCGCCGCGTAGGGACCCATCACCACCGCTCACAGATCGACCACCCGCACGCCGTTCTGGGGACCTGTGGTGCCGGCGGCCGTGATGTCCATCATCACTCCTGTTCACGCAGTGATTTCATGCCGAATGTTTCCACCGACGACGTTATGCGCGAACAAATCAGATGGGAATGATCGACGGGCGAACAAGGGTATGGCCACAGCGGTCACACCCCAAACGGATCGCACGGGAAAAGCCGTCCGGAATCCTTCGGACGGTGATGACCTCATGGAAGATCTGCCGGGCTCCGCTGCACGGTTCCGGGCTGGGACACCGCATCGTGGAGACACCCGTGGGCACATCTGAGCGTCTTCGCTCGGCTGCGAGGTCCAGCCTCCGGGCCAGGCACAGCGAGAGGACTGCGAGCAGCACGAATGAGGGAGCCCCCGGCCCCGGGGACTCCCTCACTACGCACGCGGGCTCGGGCTCGGGCTCGGGCTCGGGCTCGGGCTCGGGCTCGGGCTCGGGCTCGGGCTCGGGCTCGGGCTCGGGCTCGGGCTCGGGCTCGGGCTCGTCAGAGCTTCCCGCCGATCTCACACGCCTGGCACGGCGGCCGGCCGCAGGTGCACTGCATGATGGCCTCGAGGACATCGCGGTCGTGGTAGAGGCACTCGTCCCTGCACGTGTGGCGCGGGATGAATCCGGCCGGGATCTCACCGGGCCACGGTTCGTGACCGTCCCGGCAGCGGACGAACCGCTCGGGGTCGGTGGAGTGCAGTTCGTGCATGTTCGACCGCGCCTCGTCCTCCAGCTCCCGTACTCGCTCCACCAGGCTCTTGAGCTCGGCGGCGAGGTCGGAGTACCGATCGGCGCCGGTCCGTACGTGTGCGGCTCGCAGTGCCATCGCTGCGTTGCCCAAAAACCTGCTGGCATCCTGAAGGTCGGTCACGTGATGCAATTGAATGCCGTTCACGCCCCGTACCCACACGGCGTCCATGCTGCTCACTGATCCGCCTTTCCGGCGTTCACCTTGGTCTGCTTGCGCAACGGTATGCGCGGCGCCATTGCCTCCGCATAGGGATGAAATTTCTCTATTTACGGACGTTAAGGGTCCCGGTCGCGCTCGTCCAGCTATTTCGGAGTGAATCGACTCACAGCAGCATGGACCCGCGGCAGGCATGGCAGACCTGAGATCCATTTCCCACGCAGGTGATGGATCTTCTACAGGTGGGATCTTCTACACGGGATGGATCTCCTGCATTGATCTTCTACATGGCGTCCGATGAATCCACGGCCGATTTCATGACGACCGGCCGCTATTCGCTATCCGGTGACCGTGTAGGACCGCGCTCCCGTCCCGGCGAGCCCACCGCCGTCGACGATCAGGTACTCGGGGCGGATGGAGCGCCCGTCGAGCCAGTTCTCCAGGATTTCTCGGGTACCGGCCGCGTAGCGGGTCTGCGCCGACAAGGTCGAGCCGGAGACGTGCGGCGTCATCGCCTCGTACGGCATGGTGCGCCAGGGATGGTCGGCCGGTGGCGGCTGCGGATACCAGACGTCCCCGGCGTAACCGGCCAGTTGGCCGCTCTTGAGAGCCCGTACCACGGCGTCCCGGTTGACGATCAGCGCGCGTGCGGTGTTCACGATGTACGAACCGCGCTTCATGGCGCCGATCATGTCGTCGTCGAAGAGGTTCTGTGTCTGCGGATGCAGTGGAGCGTGGATCGACAGCACGTCGACCGAGGAGGCCAGCGAACGCACGTCGGGATGCCAGGTCACCCCCAGTTCCTCTTCGACCTCCTTGGGCAGCCGGTGCACGTCGAAGTAGTGCAGTGCGACGTCGAACGGCTTGAGGCGACGCAGTACCGCCTGGCCGATGCGGCCGGAGCCGAGGACGCCGACGTCCATGCCTTCGATGTCGTAGGCCCGCGCGACGCTGTCCGCGATGTTCCAGCCCTTCTTGGCGGTGACCCAGTCGTGAGCGGGCATGTAGTTGTGCACCAGGGTGAGGATCTGCATGACGGCGTGCTCGGACACGCTGATGCTGTTGCTGAAGGTCACCTCCGCCACCGTCATGCCGTGAGCGATGGCGCTGGGCAGGTCGACGTGGTCCGAACCGATCCCCGCGGTGATCGCGAGTTTGAGCCGGGGAGCCGCGGCAATCCGCTCGGCGGTCAGATAGGCGGGCCAGAAGGGCTGCGAGATCACCACGTCGGCGTCAGGCAGCTCACGGTCCAGGGTGGAGTCCGGGCCTTCCTTGTCGCTGGTGACGACGAGGGTGTCGCCTCGGCCCTCCAGGAACCGGCGTAGTCCCAGTTCTCCCGACACGCAGCCGAGGAGCTGTCCCGGGGTGAAATCCAAGGCTTCCGGGGTCGGCGCGGTCTGACCGCCCGGGTAGCCGGTGATGGCGGGAATCACATCTCGGGCGTAGTCGGGAGGATAACCGTCCACGGGGTCGGGATAGAGCACCGCAAGGATCTTTGCCATGGCCGTCCTCCATCGGTGATGGCTCCTGCTCAGGTCAACCGATCGAGCACCGATGATCTTGAATTCTAATCGAGTATGAGTTGGCACTTCAATCCCCAGGGATAATGTCAGGTCGGACCCTGTGGATAGCGATGCAGATATTTCAATGAGGTCTGCGACAGCAGTGGGGTCACCGTGCGTGGACGGAAGCTTCCGATGCAGGCGGACGAATCCAGGCCCGCCAGGGGATCTCGTGGCCCGGGCACACATCTCCGGTGCCGCCTCCGAACCGGGAGGCGAGTCCGCACCGTCACATGAGCCGTTCCGCTCGCGTCTGCGCCGAGGAGCCTGGCAGCGATCGCACTCGGCGGCCTTATCGGAGGGTCGGCGCGTTACTCACTGAGACTGACCTTTCCACAGCCCAAGGCGGCGATTCCGCTGACGGCGTTCGCCATCAACGTGTCCGGCGCGTTCCTCCTGGCACTGGTACTCGTGTACGTGCTCGACATCTGGCCGCCGAGCCGGTACGTGTGGCCGTTCGCCGCGGTCGGGTTTCTGGGCTCCTTCACCACCTTCTCGACCTCGATGGTCGACACCGATCAACTTGTGGGTCACGGCCACTACGCAGTCGCAGCGTTCAACATTTTCGGCAGTCAGTTCGCCGGCCTGGCTGCCACCGGTCTGAGTCTGGGCATCGGCAGGATGGCGCTGGCAAGGCGGGTACGGATCGCCACGCGGCGTGGCCGCGCCGCAGGTACGGCTGGTATCACCGGTTCGTACCTGCTGGGGCTGCTGGTGGCGCGCACAACGGACTGCCGGAGCAGATCGTCGATCGGCGGCGCCGGTTTCTGCGGCGGCTATACGACGTTCTCCACATTCAGTTACGAGTTGGTCCGCCTGCGCAGCAGAGGACAGGCTCGAAAAGCCGTTCTGCACGGTGCGTCGAGCCTCTGGTGGGCCTGCTTGCAGCAGCGACCGGGCTCGCCGCCGGGTCGCTCCGAGAAAGGCCGCGCCCAGCAGTCCTCGATTTGACAGATGGATCTACTCTTGTAGTAGGAAGCGCTCTATGGCGTCTGCTTGTTGGAGCGCCTGGGTTGGCCTGCGTCACCGGCATCCGGAGTCTGCTAATGGCAACCTATGAATATATATGCAGGCAGTGTGGCCCTTTCGATGTGAAGTTGGCAATCGGGACGGCACCCAGAGATTACGGCTGCCCCGTTTGCGCACGCGCTGCGCGGCGTGTCTACTCTTCGCCCAGCCTTTCACTGACCTCGAAGACGGCTTCCGCCCTGCATGAGCGGGAGGAACAGTCCCGCGAGGCCCCGGCAGTGGTCTCCGCCGTACCGCCACGCAGGCAGGTACGACAGCAGCCGCACCCCGCGCTCTCGCGGTTGCCGCGTCCCTGAGGAGTGGTGGTCGACCAATCGGAGCGTCTCATGCGGGCTTCGCCGTCGGAAGACGGATGTCGTTACCGCAGCGGTGCAGGGCATGTGGGATCACGTGACGCCGGCCGGGCGCCGGGCTCGTGCCCTCGGCGGCTCATCGGTGGCCCGGGCACGACGTGATCCCCTCCCACCCGCGCGGACTTAGGAGGTGCGTCCCCGTGGGAAATGTAGGACTGCTATTCGTCGGTGCGGTGCTCTTCATGAACGGGCTGATGCTCCTCGGGAAGGTGGATGCCCGGGCAGGAGCGGTGTTCAACCTTTTCGTGGGCGCACTGCAGGTACTGACGCCGACTTACCTCATCTTCACGGCAGACAACGACCCCAAGAAGATCCTGGCGGCGTCCGGTATCTACCTCTTCGGGTTCACCTACCTCTACGTGGGTGTTGGCTTGCTCGCCGGTCTCGACAGCACCGGTGTCGGCTATTACTCGCTGTTTGTGGCAATCGTGGCCCTGGGCTACTCGTTCGTCAGTTTCCGGCTCCTCAAGGACAATCCCTTTGGGGTCATCTGGCTGTACTGGGCATTCCTATGGTTCCTGTTCTTCCTGCTGCTCGGCCTCAAGAAGGTCGGGCTCACGACGTATACGGGCTGGGTCACGGCGATCGAAGGCTGGGTCACCGGCGTGATCCCCGCTGGGCTGGTGCTCTCCGGCTACTGGAAGCATCCCGATGAAACCGCCATCGCACTGGGGGTCTTCGGCGTGGTGGTGTTCTTGCTGCTGTGGCCGCTCACCCGGCATTCGCGCCACGCGGCCCCATCCGCCCCGGCAACCGGAAACGCGGACGCATCAACGTGACCGGATCAGAAATGAGGAGCTGTCATGCCCGAAATCCTCTTCAACGTGGACCACAGCAAGTCGATGCGTGATCAGGATGTTCCCGGACACAACAGGTGGCACCCCGACGTTCCCACTGTCGCCATGGTGCAGCCGGGAGCCGAGTTCCGCATGGAGTGCCGTGACTGGACCGACTGCCAGGTCGGCAACAACGACTCCGCCAACGACGTACGCGACATCGACTTGACCATCCCCCACATGCTGAGCGGCCCGATAGGCGTGGAGGGCGCCGAACCCGGCGACCTGCTCGTCGTCGACATCCTCGACCTCGGCCCCGTTCCCCAGCAGACCGGGGACTTCGCGGGCCAAGGCTGGGGTTACACCGGCATCTTCGCCAAGGCCAACGGCGGAGGCTTCCTGACCGACTACTTCCCGGACGCCTACAAGGCGATATGGGACTTTCACGGACAGCAGGCCGTCTCCCGCCACCTCCCCGGTATCCGCTTCACCGGAATCACCCACCCCGGACTGTTCGGAACCGCCCCGTCCGCCGAGATGCTCGCCCGCTGGAACGCCCGCGAGAAGGCACTGATCGACACCGACCCGAACAGGGTCCCCCCGCTCGCCGTACCCCCGGACGCGACCAACGCGCTCGCTGGCACGGCCACCGGAGACCTCGCACAGCGCATCGGCGAGGAAGGCGCACGCACGGTCCCGGCCCGCGAAAACGGAGGCAACCACGACATCAAGAACTTCACACGCGGATCAAGGGTCTTCTACCCCGTACACGTCAAGGACGCCAAGCTCTCCGGCGGCGACCTGCACTTCAGCCAGGGCGACGGGGAGATCACGTTCTGCGGCGCCATCGAGATGGGCGGCTTCATCGACTTCCACGTCGACCTGATCAAGGGTGGCATGGAGACGTACGGCATCTCGACCAACCCCGTATTCATACCGGGCAACGTCGAACCGCGGTACACGGAGTTCATGACCTTCATCGGGATCTCCGTCGACCACGACACGGACACGAACTACTACCTGGACGCGACGCTGGCCTACCGCCGGGCCTGCCTCAACGCTGTCGAGTACTTCAAGAAGTTCGGCTACAGCGGAGAGCAGGCATACCTGCTGCTCGGCTCCTCCCCCATAGAGGGGCGTATCAGCGGCATCGTCGACATCCCCAACGCCTGCTGCTCTCTGTACGTGCCCACCGCCATGTTCGACTTCGACGTCCGGCCCAGCGCGGCCGGTCCGATGAAAGCCGAGCGCGGCAAGTGCGCAGTGAGCTCCTGACCGGACAACGACGGCCCCGCAGCACGCGCTGCGGGGCCGTACGACGCATTTCCTGTCCGGTCCTGGGCGCTGTTCATGGCTGACCACCATGAGTTACTGCCTCAGTCATGATCGCTCACGGCAGGTGCCGCGCAGTCATGTAGGGATGTAACTGGGCCACCAAGGCGGGACATTTGCCGGGCAGACAGGGGCGGGGTAGGAGTCCACCGTGCCCAGCCATGTCACCAGGAACCACGTGAACCAGATGGTGAAGATGAGCCCTGCGGTCAGTGCTGTGCCTCGGTGCCGTCTTCCCAGAGTGCCGTGCAGGACGATCCAGGGAACGGCTGCCGCGATCCAGATGAGAGGGGCGAGGAAAAGCAGAGTCATGTTGCCGGCCGCTGCGTTGACGCCGATATCACACGCAGCCCATACCCTCGCGATGGCAGTGATGGAGACCGCCGAGGTCAGACCCCCGAAAAGCGCGCCGAGCAGAATGCCCCTGGACCAGGGTGTCGGAGGACCGGGCGGCACCGCTTCCACCATCACTTGTCTCCCATCATCGTAGAGGCGGAGGCTACCAACGCCCGAAGATCAGGACTCCGCCCGGGCCGAGCCTTTGGCCGACGTAGTCCCACAAGGTCATCTCACACGGCATCGGCGTCCCAGCGGGCACCCTTCGGCAGAAGTGCCGCTGCGGATCCGTCTCGGCGCGGGTACCAGGAACCGGACACCTGCGCAGAACAGGAGCCGTGCGATGCGTATCGCTGTACTGGACGACTATCAGAAGGCCGCCCACCGCTTCGCCGACTGGGACAGTCTCGAAGCGGAGGTCGTGTTCCTCCACGACCATCTGGGTGACATTCACGCGGTGACCGCGGCCCTGGAAGGATTCGACGTCGTGGTGGCCATGCGGGAGCGGACGCCGTTCACCGCAGAGCGCCTTGAGGCACTCTCAGCGCTTCGGCTCTTGGTGACGACCGGCATGGGCAACGCGTCCATCGACATGGAGGCTGCCCGTCGGCTCGGGATCACCGTGTGCGGTACCGGAATCCTTCCGCACGGCACGGCCGAGCTGACGTGGGGGCTCATCCTCTCGCTCACCCGGCACATCCACGAGGAGTCGGCAGGGATGCGGCAGGGGGCATGGCAGCAGACCATCGGTGGCGACCTCGCCGGGAGGACTCTCGGAATCGTCGGACTGGGCAGACTCGGCACGCGCGTCGCCTCGGTGGGCTCCGCGTTCGGAATGCGCGTCGTGGCCTGGAGCACGCATCTGGACCCGTCCTACGCCGCAGAACTGGGTGTGGAAGCGGTCGACAAGCGGGAGTTGTTCTCGGCCTCCGACGTCGTCACCGTGCACTACAAGCTCAGTGAACGCAGCACGGGTCTGATCGGAGCGGAGGAGCTGGGCTGGATGAAGTCCACGGCGCTGCTGGTGAACACCTCGCGCGGCCCGCTCGTGGACACCCCTGCCCTGGTGGAGGCCCTCCGCGAGGGCCGGATCGCGGGCGCGGCGCTGGATGTCTACGACTCCGAGCCGCTGCCGGCCGGGGACGTACTGCGCACGCTCCCCAACGCCCTGCTGACACCCCACATCGGCTATGTCACCGAGGCCACGTACGAGGTGTTCTACCGGGACGCCGTCGAGGACATCGCGGCCTTCCGGGACGGAATTCCCGTTCGGGTACTGACCTCCTGAGACGTCATGGGCTGCGGCCCGGCCTCACCGCCTGCGCCGGATCCTTGGCTTGCCACGCCTGCACCGTCGTCGTCCGGAAGGCCGGCGTGGTCGCCGGCTCCGGGCCGGGGGCGTCGGCTCCAGCTACCCTCCGGTCATGGAGCAGGACTACCCCCTCGTCCGCGATGTCTTCCCGGATCTCGCTGCAGAGCTGATCACTCTCCTGGAGAACGAAGGAGAACGTGAGCTGGCCGTCTGTGCGTGGGATCTTCGTCTGGTCGAAGAGTGCCGCAGCGGCGATGACTCTTGCCAGAGCTTCCGGACCGCAGCTCATCCGCAGGGACAGGTGGCCGGCGCCGAAGCGGTGAGGCGGGGTGGCCGACCGTCAGCAGCACGGATACGGTCACCGCATGGACCAGGATGAACAGCTGCTGCACGCCTCGTCGTTCGGCGCAGCGGCGGTCGCCTACGCCGAGCACCGTCCGGACTACGCGCAGGCTGCGGCGCACTGGGCGCTCGAGCCCTCGCCCGGCCCGCGTGTGCTCGATCTCGGCGCCGGAACCGGCAAGCTGACCGCGACGCTGGTCGCGCTGGGTGCCGAAGTCATTGCAGTGGAGCCCGACCCGGCGATGCTGACCCAACTGCGTCGCTCGCTCCCGGCTGTCCGTGCCCTGTCGGGCAGTGCAGAGGCGATACCGCTTCCGGACGCGTCCGTCGATGCCGTGCTGGCCGGCAACGCCATGCACTGGTTCGACATGGCCGTGGCGGGACCCGAGATCGCCAGGGTCCTCGCACCCCATGGCATCCTGGCCGGCCTGTGGAACCTCATGGACGACCGGGTCGAGTGGGTTTCGGGGCTCGCGCGGGTCAGCGGGAGCGCGGCCATCGGCCCGCGTGACACTCCTACCAGCTGGCGTTCCGAGATGGCCCACGCACACCTTCCGAAGACTGGTGCGGCCGCCTGGTTCGGCTCGCCTGAGCAGGCCGAGTTCCCGCACGAGCAGCGCCGCACCGCCGACTCGCTCGTCGCGACCATCGCGACGCGCGCGGGAGTGCTGATCATGCCGGGACAGGAACGAGAGGCCACGCTCGGCCGGATCCGCGCATTCCTCGCGAGCAGTCCGGAGACCGCCCGCGGCGAGTTCACTCTCCCGATGCTGACCGGCGTGCTGCGCGTCCGACGGCTGTGAAGCTTCACGTCGACAGCGGTCGATGACCCGCCGAACGCTCTCTCACGAGAATGGCGGATGCGCGAAGTGAGCCGTCAAGTTCGTGAGGCACCGGCACGTTCAGGCGGACGGTCTGCCGGAACGACGACGAACTGCCTCGGCTTGTGGCGGCGTCAACCGCCACGCAAAGGTTCAGCGTTCTCTCCCAGGCAGGCGCCGATCGAGGTGATGGGCGGCCGTCCGGATGCCTTGGCCTGCTCCACCGTCCGCTGAAGGCCCTAGATCAGATCCTTGGCCTCCAGCCACCCGCTGTGGTTCGCCACCATCACGGCGACGCTACTCCCCGATCCGCTCGGCCGCCTTTTCGGCGATCATGATCGTGGGTGCGTTGGTATTTCCACTGATGACGGTCGGCATGACCGAGGCGTCCACGACACGAAGGCGGTCGACTCCGTAGACCTCCAGGTCCGCATTGACGACGGAGTCGTCTCCGGTTCCCATGGCGCAGGTGCCCACTGGGTGATAGGCCGTGGCGCTCCACCTGCGGACGTGCTCTTCGAGAGCCGCGTCGTCCATGCCGTCCAGACGGTCCAGGTCGTCACTGGCGGGCAGGTACGACCGCGCCAGGTGTGCGGCGAACGGTGCGCAGTGGGCGATGCCCATGACCGCTCTGAGTCCGGCGACCATGACCGACACATCCGCGGGTACGTCGAAGTACCGGGGATCGATCAGCGGTGGGGCCTGCGGGTCGGCCGACGCGAGACGGACGGTGCCGCGAGTCTGTGGGTTCAGGGGGTAGCAGCTCATCGTGAACACCGGCCGGTCAGGTACTTTCTCACCACCGAGAATGAGCGCCGTGGCCCCTCCCACCAGCTGGACGTCAGGACGGCTGGTGCCGTCCGTGACGTTCAGGAAAGCACCGACCTCGCCGTAGTTGGAGGCGAAGGGCCCGTCGCCGTGGGCGCGCCACCGTTCGAGGTTGTCCGGGGTGAGCAGGTCCCGGACGATGTCGGTGGAGTTCCGGGTCTCCCACACGACGGGAGCCATCACATGGTCTTGCAGGTTCCGGCCGACCCCCGGCAGGGGGACGCGGACGTCTATCCCCACATCGTGCAGCTCGTCGGGATCGCCTATGCCCGACAGGAGCAACAGCTGGGGCGAGTTGATGGATCCGCCGCAGAGCAGGATCTCCCTGTCGGCGTGGGCCGACCGCTCCTGTCCGTCCCGGAGGTAGGTGACGGCGACCGCGCGTGATCCGTTCAGTGTGATCTTCGTTGCCATGGCGCCGGTGCGTACCGTGAGATTGGGTCGGCCAAGGGCAGGGTGCAGATAGGCGTCGGCCGCGGACCACCGTCGCCCGTGATGGCATGTCACCTGGTACAGGCCGGCGCCGGCTGGGGACGCACCCGCGAAGTCGTCGTTGTGGTCCAGTCCCCATTCCACGGCGGCGTCCAGCCAGGACCGTGAGAGTTCGTGGGTGTAGACGCGGTCCTCGACGTGCAGGGGTCCGTCCGAACCGTGGTAGGGCTCGCCGAGGCGGCGGTTCGACTCGGACTTCACGAAATACGGCAGGACGTCGTCGAATCCCCAGCCTTTCGCACCGCACTCGTCACGCCAGCCGTCGTAGTCGTACCGGTTGCCCCGGGCATAGATCATGACGTTGGTGGATGACGAGCCGCCAAGTGTCCTGCCCCGGGGCCAGGAGAAGGTGCGGCCCGGCCAGGGCTGTTCGACCGTCCGGTAGCTCCAGTCGGCATGCGAGCCGAAGAGCATTCCGAGCGCGGCTGGGATGTGGATGAGTTCGTCGGTGTCGGGGCCGCCCGCTTCGAGGAGCAGCACGCGGACGCGGTCGTCGCGGCTCAGGCGGTCCGCGAGCACACAACCGGCGCTGCCGGCCCCCACGATGATGTAGTCGAATCCTTCGGTTCCGGTGGCTGTCATGCTGGCTCCCTCGCCTGGCGAAACGGCCGTCGCCCGGAGTCCCCCGAGCCGGGGCGACGGATGCCGCCCGCCCTATCAGGGGTGGTAGATCGACTGGACCTGCTGGTATGCGTGAAGTCCCTCGGGTCCCAGTTCACTGCCGAGTCCGCTGGCCTTCCGGCCTCCGTAGGGGGAGGCGAAGTCGGGCAGATATCCGTTGAGCCCGACGGTGCCGGTCTGGAAACGGCGGGCCACCTGGGCACCGTGATCCAGGTCCGTGGTCCAGACGGTGCCGGCGAGACCGTAAACCGACTCGTTCGCCAGGCGCACTGCCTCGTCCTCGCCGTCGTAGGACGTGATCGTGAGGACCGGGCCGAAGATCTCTTCCTGCGCTATGGTCGATGAGTTCTCGACCTCGGCGAATACGGTGGGTTCGACGAACCAGCCTCGATCGAGACCGGCCGGCCGGCCTCCTCCGGCAGTGAGCCGAGCTCCCTCGTTGAGGCCGGTCTTGATGTAACCCAGCACACGTTCGCGCTGGCTCTGGCTGACGAGCGGGCCGATCTGGGTGTCGGGGTCGAGCGCGTCACCGACGACGGCGTCACGGGCCATCGTTGTACAGAACTCGACCACTTCCCGATACCTGCTGCGGGGGGCCAGGATCCTGGTAGTCGCGTAACAGGTCTGACCGTTGTTCAGCAGACTGGCCATGAAGAACTCCTCCGGGTTCGTGGCGAGGTCGGCGTCGTCGAGGACGACGGCGGCGGACTTGCCTCCCAGTTCCAAGGTCACGGGCCGCAGCAACTCGGCACATGTGGCGGCCACTTGGCGCCCCGCTCGGGTGGATCCGGTGAACGACACCTTGTCGATGCCAGGATGGGAGACCAGATACGCGCCGGTGTCGCGGCCTCCCGGAACGATGTTGATCACGCCGTCGGGGATGCCCGCTTCCTCGACCGCCTCTGCCAGCAGCACCGAGTCGAGGACCGTCTCCGGCGCCGGCTTGAGGACGAGCACGCAACCGGCCGCCAGAGCCGGGGCTATCTTGAAGAAGGCGATGGTCTGAGGGAAGTTCCAGGTCATGATGGCGGCCACGACACCTGCGGGTTCCCGGCGGACCAGGGTGGTGCCACGGGGCAGTCCGGGCCGTAGCTCCTCGGACGGCATGCTGTCGGCCAGGCCCGCGTAGTAGCGCAGCAGGGCTGACGGCACCACACCTTCGAAGAACCGGGCGACAGTGATCGGCATGCCGTTCTGCGCGCTGACGGCGTCGGACGTCGCCCCCTTCCTGGCATCGAGCGCAGCCGCGAGGCGGATCATGGCGGCCGCGCGACGTTCAGTGCCCCAGGAGGCCCAGCCGGTCGGTGCGTCGAATGCGGCACGTGCGGCCCTGACCGCCCGGTCGATGTCGCCCTGGGAGCCGTCCGGTACAGCACCGAGGCGATCGCCGGTACTCGCGGATACGACGTTGATGACGCGATCGCCAGACGTGTGCACCCAGTGTCCGCCGATGAACAGATGATTGGGATCCATGGTGAACTCTCTCCACGGCATGGCCTTGGGACCACGGCACTCCGTGGTGTTTCGATACGGGGATGACCAGCGGGCACGAGGGTGCTCAGCGCGGCACGCAGGCCGCTGCCGGTCATGACTTTCCTGGACCGTGGCCCGGCGCGTTGTACCTGCGGGTGGGCCACATCTGCGACGCCCCTTACAGCTGATACCAGCCTCGTGAGGAGCGCTTTCATGGTTCACGACTGAATAGATGCGACATTACACCCATCTGGGGTAATTCGTCACCAGATGGGTAGAATATCGACAGAAAAACCTTGATCGCCGCCCGACGAGGCAAGGCCGGACCGATGGCTCAAAACCCCACACGATGCCAGCGAGCATCGCGGTCGACGGACCGGGCCCTGGTACGCGACATCGCGCCCTGAGCAGGACGCCCCAAGGGGAGGTGGCACATCATGAGGACATATGGCGGAGCAACGGCGGAACAGCGCACATCGCTCCGCCGTCGGCGCCTGATGGAAAGCGGTCTCGAACTTTTCTCCAGCCAGGGATACGCCCGCACGTCGATCAGTGCAGTACTCCGCCACGCCGGACTGAAGGACAGGTACTTCACGGAGAGCTTCTCATCCCTCGACGATCTCATGGCTGCGCTCATCAGAGACATCTACGAGGAGCAGATCACCCGATGCACCGAGGCGATCGACACGGACCAGCCGCTGCGCGACCGGGCCCGCAACATGATCGACGTCATCGTCGGGCTTCCTCTGCAAGACCCGAGAAAGGGGCGCGTCAAACTCGCGGAATCCCTGGGTGCCGGTCCCCTCACAGCACGCGAACGACGTCTGGGTCTGCAGCGCATGAGTGGCCTCGTGGACTCCCTCCTGAGAGAAGAGCTTCACGATCTCAGGATCGACACCGCCCCGCTGTCCGTGGCCGTCGTGGGCGCGGTCAGCGAGATGCTGCTGAGCTGGTTCAACGGAGTTCTGAACATCTCGAGGGAGGAGCTGGTGAATCAGGGCCTTCTCCTCTTCGAGGCCATCACCGAGCACGCCTCGGCAACATCACGAGAATGACAGCGCAGCCACCTTCATCTTCCGAGCACATCCACGGCGCAACGGCGCCCACAGTGTCATGAGGCGGCAGCGATGCCGTCGAGTGCGGACGTGAACCTCCCCAGCGTTCAGAACGAACACCGTTGCAGTATCAAAGGCCGTCGCGCGACCGACGGCTCCGGAGCCGACTGCGCGCGGAGCAACCGCGTCCAGCCAGCTCCGGGCCGACGGTGCCCTCGGCGCCGAGGCCCGTTGTCAGTGGTGGGCGGCAAGATGTCACACATGACAACTCCTGCAGCTGTGATCGTGGATGCCGCCGCCTACGCGCAAGCGGTCGAGGACGCCGTGAGTGCGGCGGCCGACTACTACGCAGGCGGCACCTCGCCGCTGGACGACGACGCTTACGACCGGCTGGTCCGCGGGATCGCCGCGTGGGAAGCAGAGCACCCGGATCAGGTGCTGCCCGACTCCCCCAGCGGCAAGGTCGCCGGTGGCGCGGTCGAGGGCGATGTGCCGCACACGGTGTCCATGCTCAGCCTCGACAACGTGTTCTCAGCGGAGGAGTTCGCCGCCTGGACCGCGTCTTTGGCTCGCCGTATCGGCCATGAGGTCACACGGTTCAGCGTGGGGCCGAAGCTGGACGGGCTGGCGATCGCCGCCCGCTACCGCAGCGGTCGCCTCATCCAGCTGATCACCCGTGGGAACGGAGTGGCCGGAGAGGACGTGTCGCACGCGATCGGAACCATAGAAGGGCTGCCCGAGACGCTGGCCGAGCCTGTCACCGTGGAGGTACGCGGCGAAGTCCTGATGACAACCGCCCAGTTCGAGCACGCGAACGAGGTGCGCACAGCTCACGGCGGGCAGCCGTTCGCCAACCCGCGCAACGCAGCCGCAGGCACGTTGCGGGCCAGGGAACGCGCCTACACGGTCCCGATGACGTTCTTCGGCTACGGCATGCTGCCCCTGCCCGGCACCGACCCGGCCCTTGCCGAGCGGCTGAACGTGTCCGCCAATAGCGACCTGATGTATCTGGCCGCCGAGTTCGGCGTGCACACCAGCGCCGACACGGAGGTCCCGGATGTCGTCGCCGCGTCCCCCGAGCAGGTCCTGGTCCACATCCAGGAGATCGCCGCTGCGCGTGCCGCGCTGCCGTTCGGCATCGACGGCATTGTCATCAAGGCCGACCTCGCAGTCGACCAGCAGGCCGCCGGATCCGGCTCGCGGGCACCGCGGTGGGCGATCGCCTACAAGCTGCCGGCCGTGGAGAAGATCACCCGGCTGCTGGAGGTGGAGTGGAACGTCGGCCGCACCGGGATCATCGCCCCGCGCGCCGTTCTCGAACCGGTCGTGATCGACGGCTCCACCATCACCTATGCCACTCTGCACAACCCGGCTGACATCACCCGCCGAGGCCTGCTCCTGGGCGACCACGTCATGGTCCACCGCGCCGGCGACGTGATCCCGCGCATCGAGGCCCCGGTCTCCCACCTGCGCACGGGCGACGAAAAGCCCATCGCGTTCCCTCAGGAGTGCCCACGCTGCGGCTCCGTCATCGACACGAGCGAGGAGCGCTGGCGGTGCGCACAGGGCCGCAATTGTCATCTGGTCGCCTCTCTCGCCTACGCAGCGGGACGCGACCAACTCGACATCGAAGGCCTGGGCACCACCCGCATCGTCCAACTCGTCGACGCGAGCCTGGTCTCCGACCTCGCCGACCTCTTCTCCCTGAAGCGCGAGCAGCTGCTCCGCCTTGACCGGATGGGCGAAACCAGCACCGACAACCTGCTCGGCGCGATCACCAAGGCCAAGGAGCAGCCGCTGGCACGAGTACTGTGCGCGCTCGGCGTCCGTGGCACGGGCCGGTCCATGTCCCGGCGCATCGCACGCCACTTCGCCAGCATGGACAACATTCGCGCCGCCGACCCTGAAGCGATGCAGTCGGTAGACGGCATCGGTGCGGAGAAGGCCCCCTCGATCGTCGCGGAACTAGCCGAGCTCGCCCCGCTCATCGACAAGCTCGTCGCCGTCGGCGTCAACATGACCGAGCCCGGCGTCATCCCGCCCCAGGCCGCCGACTCCGATTCCGGCCCCGCCGCCATGGCCTCGACTTCGCTGAAGGACGGCCCACTGGCAGGGATGACGGTGGTCGTCACCGGTGCGATGACCGGGAACCTGGAGAAGCTCACTCGTAATGAGATGAACGAACTCATCGAACGGGCCGGCGGACGCTCGTCGTCCAGCGTCTCCAAGAAGACCACCCTCGTCGTCGCGGGTGAGGGAGCAGGTTCCAAGCGCGCCAAAGCCGAACAACTCGGCATCCGCCTCGCCACTCCGGACGAGTTCGCCACTCTGGTCGTCGGCCTCCTCACCTGAGCCAGTGGCAGCAGCAGGCGCACCGGCAGCCGCAGCCGCAGCCGCAGCCGCAGCAAAGAGCACCTGTCCATCAGCTGGATGCACAAACCCCAATCAGGCCGGTGCTGAGACAGCCTTGCCGAGGTGCCGGGCAAGGAACCGGACCGCGCGGTCGGCCTCGAACCTGGGCAGCTCCTTGCGCCTGCCTGCGTTGGCGTGCAACGTCTTTTCCTTCGAGGCGAAGGCGTCGAACAGCGTCGGACCGGATGCGCGTGGGATGTGCTCGTCGTCCCTCTGGAGCATGAACTCGATCGGGATGGTCATCCGCTTCGCCGATTCGGCCAGGGCATCGGGCCAATGGAGGCCGAAGACCGCGGCGGTGATCCTGGGTTCGATCGCCGTCAATGGCCCACCGATCGCGGTGCCCATGTTCAGGCCGAAATAGCCGACCGGCCCTTCGACGCCGATCCACGGTATTTCCTGGAGGGCGTCCAGGGTCGCCTGCCACTCCGGCACCGCGCGCTCCGCCGGGTGAGCGTTGTAGCGGACGACAATCGGGCCTTCCGGCTCGCCCGCCGCCCTCGCCTGGTACAGCGCGGCGATCTCTTGCTCGTCGTGCGCCGTCCGCTGCCGATCGCCGTGACCGGGCGCGTCGATGACGGCGACGTGGAAACCGCCGTCGATCAGCAGGCGGTGTCCACGGCCACCATTCCCGGCCACTTCTTGTGCGTGCCGCCACCATGACCCATCAGCACCAGGGGCGCGCGATCGGCGCCGGATGCGGGCGACCAGAGCCCGCCGGGGGCCTCGCCCACGGTGAAGTCGCGTTCGAGGACACCGTTCGACGATGCCTTCGCAGTGAAATGCACAGAATGCATAGGTTGTCGCCTTTCGAGAGTGCCTTGTGGTGGAGGCGCTCTCGGCGACACCTGCGTCAATCGCCCGACCGTGGCGAAGAGGGGAGCACCCACACAGATACAGCGTTCATGGGTCTCACCTCCTCGGGCGATCACGGTCATCTGCAAGCCAACGGCCCGAGCGTCATCCCGCCCAACCCTTTTTCCCACCATCTGGCCAGAACTCCGGCCAGGCGCGGCGGTCACATGTTGATCATGTGGCCGGCGAGACCGTGGACGGCCTCCTTGACCGCCTCGCTGAGTGTGGGGTGGGCGTGGACGTTCCGCGCCACTTCATGGACGGTCAGGTCCCACTGCTGCGCGAGCGTCAGCTCGGGCAACAGCTCGGTCACTTCCGCGCCGATGAGGTGCGCGCCCAGCAGTTCGCCGTGGGTCCCATCGCTGATGAGTTTCACAAAGCCTGCCGGTTCGGCGAGGCCCAGAGCCTTTCCGTTGGCGGTGAAGGGGAACTTCACCACCCGCACGTCGAATCCACGCTCACGCGCCTGCGCCTCCGTCCAGCCGAAACTGGCGATCTGGGGCTGGCAGAACGTGGCACGCGGGATCATCACGTAGTCGAGTTCCATCGTCTCCGCCCCTGCGATGGTCTCTGCGGCCACGATGCCCATCGACTCGGCGGCGTGGGCCAGCATCAGCTTGGCCGTGACATCGCCGATCGCGAAGATGTGGGGGACGTTGGTGCGCAGCCGGCCGTCCACGCCGATGGCACCGCGCTCGGTGAGTTGCACCCCCGTGTTCTCCAGGCCGTAACCGGTCACATTGGGCTGGAAGCCGATGGCCTGCAGTACTTTGTCGGCCTCCAGGACCTGCCGCTGCCCGTCCCGGGACACGGTCACCCTGGCCTTGCCGTCTTCCTCGGAGATGGTCTCCACCCGGGTGGAGGTGAGCACGTCGATGCCGAGCCGCCGGTAGCGGCGGGCCAGTTCGGCCGAAATCTCCTCGTCCTCCAGCGGCGCGGGCCGGTCCAGGAACTCCACGATGGTGACTTTGACACCGTAGTTGTGGAGCACGTAGGCGAACTCGACACCGATCGCCCCGGCGCCCGCGATCACGATGCTGCCCGGCAGCTCCTCGGCGAGGATCTGCTCTTCGTAGGTCACCACGCGCTCGCTCAGCCGGGTGCCGGGCAACAGCTTCGTACTGGCTCCCGTGGCGATGATGCAGTGGTCGAAGGTCACCGCCTCGATGCCGCCGTCGGTACGCGTCACCCGCAGGGTGTGGTCATCGGTGAAGTGACCGCGCCCGTCGAACTGCGTGATCTTGTTCTTCTTCATCAGATAGTGGACGCCCTTGACCCGCCCATCGGCGACCCGCCGGCTGCGTCGGTACGCCTCGGCATAGTTGAAGCGCACCTGGCCCTCGATCTCGATGCCGAAGGTCTTGGCCTCCTGGGTGAAGATGTGCGCCAGCTCGGCATTCCGCAAGAGTGCCTTGGAGGGGATGCAGCCCACATTCAGGCACACGCCGCCCCAGTAGCGCTCCTCGACGACCGCCACGCGCAGTCCCAGCTGGGCCGATCGGACGGCGGCCGTGTACCCGCCCGGGCCGGCGCCCAGGACGACGACGTCGAAGTGTGTGTCCATGCTCAATCGACCTTCCGCTTCGGGGCTGCCGGCCGCACCTCTGTGAGCGCGCCGGACTGGGCTCTGTCTGTCCGGATATCCGCAAGGTCGCTCCTCGACGTCGGAGTGCTCGCCAGGGCGGTGACTCGCCGGTCGTCGTCGGCGCGGATGCCACGGTGGCGCTGCAGGGGGATCAGGCGTACTTCGGTTTCGCTGCGAGTGCAGCGGATCCCATAACGGTCGGTGACGCGGCTGCCTGCGTCGATGTGCGGTTTGGTGTCTGTGGCGCAAGTCGTAGGAGGCACGGGGCAGTTCCTGGTTTCGTGCGGAGTGTGCCGCCATGTGTCGGGGACGAGCCCCGCCCCCCACCGGAGCGGCTTGCGAGTGGGTGACTGCCTGGCTGCGGCCGGTCGGCGTGCCGTGTGCGGCATCAGGCGACGGCGTTGCCGGGGAAGAGCCGTTCGGCCGACAGAGCCAGCATCGCGGGGTTGATCCGGAACAGATGCCGCAGCGTCATCAAGTCGGCGAACTCCTTGGCGTGGCGCGCGACCTGGCTGATCTCTTCGGCGTCCTTGAGGTACTGGCGGGTCTCGTCCAGTTGGCGGGGGCCGTCGTCGCTGCCGGGCGCCTTGTGGCCGGCGATGACGGCCTTCGGGTCGAGCGCGGCGATCTTGTCGATGACGGCGACCCAGCCGCGGCGGCGTTCGGCGTCTCCTTCGGCGAGGTACAGGTGAACGCCGTTGGCGAACCCGAACCACTGGTCGCCATGGCCGTGGGTGGCGTACATGGCCATCAGATTCTTCCCCGACGCGACCACCCGGTCGGCCACCTCGCGAGCCCTGTCCGTGGTGTGCGGGGCATCGGCCCGGCCTTGGCGGACTCGGCGGCGCCGACCTGTGATCAGCACCCGGCACCCGGCTGCCCTCACCGACCCCGGCGGTGTCGACCAGGGCCTGCTGGGCGGTCAGCCCGAGCGTCGGGAGCGGGATGGCCGGGATGTGGTCGAGGCACTCCGGCTTGGGCACGAAGACGCGAGCCGGGCCGGCGGCGTGCTGGGGGTGGGCGTCGGCACCGCCGAGTCCGTCCTGGCTGGAGGCACGCATGCCGTCGTTGACCATGACCTTCATGCCATCCACCTTCCGCCGCCGAGCACCACCCCGCCAATGGCGGAAAAGTTATTGACCGATGGAAATGCGCCATGACGCGTGTGCAGCGGCACGAGGTCACTGCCCTCGCGCCGCACGGGATCCACCCCTTCGAGCCGGGCATCCCCGCACGCATCCTGGGCGCCGCCGACGACCGGCACGGGGTCGTCGACCACTCGACGGACGGCCGTCCGGTCGAGACCAACGCCGGAATCTCACTCACCCCGCAGCAGGGCCCCGACGTCCTTGATTCGGCCGACACGGTGATCCCCGCCCGTCCGACGCCGCACGGCTCACCCCGGAACCGCCCTGCGAGGTCATAGCCTCCCTCACCCGCCCGGCAGATCGACGCAGCAGTCGCGAAGCCGATCTCGGCAGCGATCCGGCCGACCGTCATGGTGCTGGTTCCCGGCTCATGCGGGCCAGGGCGGACACCGTCGGTGCCGTCGCACTTGGTGCTCCAGGTGAGGTGGGAGGACTCCCGGATTCGGGCCGTGGGCTCAACGAGTGTCCGAAGCAGAGTGGTGCAGTGCGTCGATCACTCGGCGCAGCAGGGCGCGGGCGGCGGCGATCTCGCTAGGGGGGATGTCGGTGCTCAGCGTGCGGTGGGCCTCGGTTGCCCGGGCTGTGATCCTGTCCAGAGTGCGGTGGCCCAGAGGTGTGAGCGTCAGGAGCGGCGAGCTGCGGTGATCTGGGTTGGGCTGGAAGGCGGCCAGCTCCTCCGCCACGAGCTCGTTGGCGACGCGCTGGACGCCCTGGCGGGCGATGCCCAGGCGGCGGGCCGCCTGAGCCACGGTCCGCGGGCTGTCGGAGACGACGCTGAGCAGCTGCCACCGGGCCTGTGTCTGGCCCTCGGTCGCCGCGATCGCCTCCCCTGACCTGCGGAGCAGCCCGGCCACCTCATATACGTCCGCCACCAGCAGACCCATGTCGTCGGCCATTCCGCACCCTCCAATTGACAACATAATGTCAGTAAGTAAATCTGTTGTCAGTATACATCGAGGGAATCAACCCTTGGCACCATCGCTTCCCCCCTCCCGGAGGACACCATGAACGCCGCGATCACCAACCTGCAGGCCGCCCTCGATCGTGCGGCCGCCATCCGTCCGAAGGTCGGTGGTTTCCCCTACCTCGCGGAGTCACTCCGCCAGGCAGGAGTTTCCCGCTGCCGCATGACCGTGCCCTCCAACGCGATGCTGTACCTCACCGAGGCGGGGTCCGTCGTCGTCCAGGGTGAGCCGCTCGTCACCGGCATGACCGGCGTCGTACCGTTCGACCGCGCGGCGCTCGTCACGGCCCTCCGCGCGGATCAGGCGGGCGAGACCGAGTTCCCCGAATTCGTCCAGGGCTGCTGGAATGCCGGCGTGGTCTGGTACGACGTCGACCTGACCGCACGCACCTGCACCTACTACGGCAGCGACGGTGACAACTACACCGAACGCTATGCGGCAGTCGACATCTGAAAGATGCGCGCACCGCCGCAGACGTCCTCTTGCACACTCATGCCTGACGGCGGTCCGGGGCTCCACCCGCGCCACGGCCCTTACCAGTGGGGCGAGCTGCCGCAGCGTCAGGTTCTGTCCAAAGTGTCCGCGTCCAGCGGTCAGCGCCCGCTAGGCCGGTCGGGTCACCGCGGTCAGCGTCGCGTAGACCACGACGTTGCTCAGGTAGCCACTGCGCTTGGTGTAGCTGCCCCCGCAGGTGATCAACCGCAGTTCGGGCCGGCCCGAACTGCCGTACACCTTCTTGCTGGGGAACTTCTTCTTGTCGTAGAGCTCGACGGCGCGGACGGTGAAAACCGCTGTCCGCCGGTCCGCCCGGCCGATCTCGATGGTGGCGCCGTCGGTCAGGGCGCCGAGGTCGTAGAAGACACCGGGGCCGCCGGTGGGTGTGTCCACATGCCCGGTGGCGATGGCGGTTCCTGCCGAGCCGGGAGCCGTGCCGACGCCGTACCAGCCGGCCACGCCGGGTTTGCCACGTGGTGGAGTCCGTAGCGCTCCTGCCGCATCGAGGCCCACTCGTGCCATCGGGGCGTTCACGCCGATGGCGGCGATCCGGAGCCGGACCGGTTCCGCGGGCGGCAGCGGACGGACCGTCGAGCGGGTGTCTGCAGAGGTTGAGAAGGCCTGGGCCGCCGATGGGCGCGGTGGCTCCTCGTCGTGCAAACCGCTGATCAGCAGCACCACACCTGCCGTCATTGCGCAGGCCAGAAGGAGTAGTGCAGGGATGAACGGATCTCGGGAAGCGCTGGTGTGATGCCTGGGTGCCATCGCGGATCAGCCTTTGCTTCACGACGGATGTGGTGTAGCGGGTGGTGAAGGCCTCGCGGTGGGCGGGCCTCGCGGTGGGCGGATCCCTTCCGTGGCGGAGGCCGGGATCAGGCCGAGGTGGACAGGGCCGAACCAGCAGAGTCGGACAGTCAGGTTCGGTCGACGTTCGGGCGGCGGTACATCCAGACCACGCCCCCGGCGGCCGCCATGACGAGCAGCCCACCGCCCAGGGCGAGCCCCGTACCTGTGTCCTCGGCCGGTCCGAAACCGGCGCTGACCGAGCCGCTCGGAGGGCGGCCGGTGACCTGGTACGTCTCCGTGACCTGGGTCAGTGGCGGACACTTCAGGGTGACGGTGTCGCTGCCCGGCCTGGTTCCCTCCGGGATCTGGAACTGGCCGGTGAGTACCCCCTCCTGGTCGCCTTCGAAGAGGTGGAACTCTCCTCCCACCTCAGACCAGCCCTTGCCGTAGTCCGCGTCAGGGTCGCAGGCCCTCGTACTCACCGTGACCGTGGAACCCGGATAGGCATTCCACGGGTCGATACGGACACCTGAGTCGTCAGTGGCGGAAGCAGCCGGGATCTGCAGTCCGAGAGCACCGAGAGCCAGACCGATACCTGCACCCATGTGTGTGTAACGCATGCGAATCCTCCAACGGAACAGTGTCCGGCCTGTCTGCGCGGCGCCTCTCCTGTGTTCCGCTCACGAGACAACCGACAGTCCGTCAGTTCCGCAACCTGACGGATCGCCAAATGTGTCACCCAGTCAGGTGTCGCGGCGTTCCCTGCTCATCGCTTACGCAGGTCACAGACACGTAGATCATCAATACCAATCACCCGCCGCCCCATCCCCACAACGGGGATATTCGACCGAGCGGTCTTGCACAGCAGGGTCTGCCTCTGGCAGCCGCGCCGGGTGGCACGCCTCCCTGCGGGCCGAGCGTTGTGCAGGCCACGCGTATCGACATCACCCCCACTGACGCGTACGCAGACCAGGGCCCGGACCGTACCCGGCCTTCGGAACCCTCCTGCGGCCGTGTCGATGCGCCGGCCGCCGCTTGATGACGCGGCGTCGGGAGCAGCCCACACGCCGCTTGTTCAGCATCGCTCACGCCCTCGCTCGCGGCGCTCCCGGTGCAGCACCCGTCCCCGGTCGGTGCGCGCCCGGCGCGCCTGCCCGGCCAACCCTCCCGTATCCCGGTGGGACACCCCGGGAGGACGTTCACGATCCCTGAGAGGACGGATCGGCAGCAGCACCACCACTTACGAAGCGGCGGTCACACTCCCATCGCTCCTTCTTCGGGCAAGATCCGTTTGAAGACTGATCCCAGTTCGATTCTTGGGTTCTTCCCTCGCCGTGAAGGGCTGTTGGGGTCATGGTGCGGAATGGTCGAACTCGACTTGCACCGTTGACGCGCCGCGCAGCTCCGCAACATGCGCGGCCTCGTCACACAGTTGTTTGCGGAGCTTGGTGCTCAGTTGCTGAAATGTCTGCACCGACAGTGCGAGTTTGCGACCGCTCTTGCGTGGCCGCCAGATTCCAGCGATTCCGCCATCGGCCAGTACCGCGCCGGGCGCGCCGACCGTCTTCCATACGTGCCGGTGATGTTTCTTCTCGACGATGGTGTCCCGGTCACGTAGTTGGGTGTAGGCGTCGCTTGGTGGCAGTAGCCGCACCCCGCGCGTTTCGGTCGGCGACCGCAGGGTGTTCAGATCGTCGGTGAGGATCCACGCCCGTCTGCCGTTGAATTCGACCGGGACGACTTCGTCCTCCAAGGTGGTCCACCACGGCTCTACGTCGCCGGCGAAGACACCGAGCCAGGAGGCGAAATCCTTGCGGGTGGACGGGCCGTAGCAGTGCAGGTAGCGACGCAGCAGTGTGGCGCGGGCTTTGTCGGCATCGACCTGCGGCAGCGGTCGACCCAGCCATTCCGTCAGCAGGACGAACGGTGCCTTGTTCTCACTGCGTGGCGCGAAGCAGACGATGCCGCGAAGCGTCAGCATCCGGATGCAGAAGTGCACGACCCCCTCACCAAGCGGAACATTCGCACCGTAAGGACCCTCCGCCCGCCAGGTCTTACGTTGGGCAGAAGACAGCCTGTTTGCAATGCGTTCTGCCAATTCTTGACCGAGTTCGTTGATCCCCAACGCCCGCGCAGACAGCACGGCCCCGATCTCCTCGGCGATGAGGTCGACCGCCTCGTCCAAGCCCATCCCAAGTCTGCTCAACGCCTGCTCGACGCCGACGATCAGATGGAGTCGCGCCACCTCAGTGGTCGGCTGGACACCGGTGGTGAAGACCGATGCGTCGACGGTCGGGAAGAAGAACGGCGACCCGCGCATACACCAGGTCTGCAGCAGACTCTTCTCCTCACCGACAAGATAGTCGATACGGTCCCGCGTCACGTTCTCGACACGGGCATGCAGGGCGAGCAGCGCCGAACCCGGTGGACTGTTCTGGATGCCGCACGCCCCCGCCACCTCGTGCAGATCATCGGCCGGTTGCCGCATCGCGAGATGGTGCGCGCGCAGTCGATACGCGATGACGTCGCTGGTCTGCACCTTGGCGGCGGTGCCACCAGTGCTCTTGCGAGGTGTCAGGATCCACCCCCCGTATTGCCTAGTGGCACTCGATCGGCGTCGCCCACGAGACGCCACTTCAGCGTCCCGTGTCATCGGTTTGACAAGGCCCGATCTTAGGCGGGTTCGGCGGTGTTCGATGCGCGGTGGAGATCGCGGAGTGTCGCGATCTCGTCGCCGTTGGCGGATGGCTCCCTGGAGATGGGCAGCACCAGTGTCACCCGTGTGAATTCGTGCCCACGGCTCCTCCCCTCCCCCGTCATTCGAGGCGAACAGGGCCTGAGGCGCGTCGGCATGACGGTTGGTTACGGATTCTCCCGGGCGCGCCCTGACGGAGCCTCTCGGCTCAACTCACGCCACCGAACTCGGCGCCGAGATCCGGCACGGCGGCGGACTTACGGCAGCTCGTGGCAACTGCTTTCGGATGAGCTTGAGTTCGACTCCGGACAAACCTGTTGGCGAGTCCTCGCGGCCCCGCTGGAGCGGCGAATGACGGGGCCGGGAAACCGATAGCAAGCACCACCGGGCCAATGGTCTTGCGACGCGGCACACCACTCAATTTCATCAACGACATCCACCCGAACGGTCCGGGCCCGCGTCAAGCATGTCTTCGCACGGATGAAGGCATGGATGAAGGCATGGAAGATCCTTCGTGACTGCCGTCTGAAAGGCGCCGGCGTTCACACCGCCATGCTTGGCATCGCCCGGATGCACAACCTCACCCTCATGGGGTAGGTAACTCCCTCCCCCCATGCGAGACCGAGAGAGGCCCAAGGAAGGCGACTCCCCACCTCCCCGGCTCGGAGAGTGCTCAGTCGATACAGAACTCGTTGCCCTCGATGTCCAGCATCGGGATGCACGACTCGTTTTCCTCATCGGCATACAGTGTTCGCACGTGGGTTGCACCGAGCGCCACCAATCGTGCGCACTCGGCTTCGAGCGTGGCGAGGCGCTCGTCCCCCACGAGCCCGGTGCCGACCCGAACGTCGAGGTGCACCCGGTTCTTGACGATCTTGCCTTCGGGGACGCGCTGGAAGTACAGGCGCGGTCCCACGCCTGAGGGATCACTGCAGGCGAACCATGATCCTTGCTGCTCAGGAGGCAGGGTGCGGTTGAAATCGTCCCAGGTGGTGAACCCTTCCGGTGGCGGCGGTGTGACGTACCCCAACACTTCACACCAGAAGCGAGCGAGGCGCTCAGGTTCTGCGCAGTCAAAGGTGACTTGGAACTTCTTGATCGCTGACATCAGCGCACCGTACCGCGTACCAGGGGGACCCTGCCGCTCATTTCCCCAGGCGGATCCGCCCGTCCTCCCTCGCATCCTGGGCCGCCTTGGACACCAAGTGATCAAACCGGACAGTCCACGAGAACGACGCGACCGTGGCGGCGGAGCGCCCGTGGATATGCGGAGGACCGTGGCATGGTGGACACGGTCTCCGTCGATGGCGATGCAAGATCGGAGGAACGCGGACTGCTGGTACGGGCCCAGCGAGCCGGCGACATCCTCCTGACGAGGGCCTTCTTCGTCGCCGACTTCCAGGATTGGGCCTGCACAGTGCACGACTGTGTTCCGGTCAATGAGTGGAACATTCGGTGATGCCGAACCAGTGACACTGGCTCCGCTGGTTGTCCGGCGAGTCTGCGGTAGTTGATCAAGCTTGCTGAGATGGCAGCGAACGCAAGGAAGTGTTCTGCCTTGCGCTCGTAGCGTCGGTGCAGGCGGCGGCATTCGGCGAGCCAGGACACGGTCCTTTCGACAGCCCAGCGATGCCGGCCCAGCCGCTCACAGGACTGGATGCCCTTACGAGCGATGCGATGACGGATTCCGCGTGTGTGCAGCCATCGGCGCAGGTGGTCGTAGTCATAGCCTTTGTCGCCGTGCATCTGAGCCGGGCGCCGACGCCGGGGCCACTCCGCCTACGAATGGGCGGGATACCGCGCATGAGGGGCTGCAGGCCGCGGTCAGCGTCTCGTGATCACCAGCTCGGCGCCGGCCACCACCCTGAGGGCGCTCGACCTCCATGAGCGGGACCACCCGTCGGAACAGCATCCATAGCTCGTCCGGCACCAACCGCTCAACCAAGTCCGCCATGTGCCATTCAACGGTTCATCAGCACCAAGGGAAACGGTGCCTCAGGAGGCAGGCCCCAATCCGCCTGCCTCACCCAATCGGTCCCGCTCGGCGCGAACTTGACCGTAAGGGCGTGCATGGTGATCGCATGAACACTGCACACGTGAACTCCCGCAAACACCCCAAGCACTCGACGAAGGTTGGTTCCCGAATCTCACGAATAGTCATGCTGACCGCCGCTCTGGGCATTGCTTGCGCGGCAGGGTCGACGACCGCCGTGGCCGCGACGCCCGCCCCGCACTTCTCCACAAAGGCCACGGATGCCCGGTCGATCCCGGCTCACGCTCACGGAAGCTTCGGTGTCAAGAGCAATCTTGGCGGCGACGGGGACGGTGCCGACTGTGACGGCCTCATCGTTCTCTTTTGCAACTGACGGATAACGGGCTGCCCTTCCTGCCCACCGACCCGTCGAGGTGACAGCGAACAACCCGATCCGCCATCAGATATACCGGCGGACGATGATCACCAACCCACAGGGTGGTGGGGGGGGGGGGGGCGGGCCCCCCGCCCGCCCCCCCCCCCCCCCCGCCCCCCCCCCCCCCCCCCCCCCCCCCCCCAACCCCCCCCCCAAACCCACACAACAAAAACCCCCCCGGGGCAAAGGGGGGCCGCGG
>NZ_JBIWPP010000058.1:0-32886 GCF_044768335.1 Streptomyces sp. NPDC101151
GGCCCGATAACTCAGACACGCGCGAAGACACCCAACCCACCCCCTGGGACCCCTACCCAGGAACCCACGCCCGAGACCTAAAACAACGGCATTGCAACTAGCCACGATGCGGTTGCGGACCGCGTCCCGGGGTCGCCGCGTGCGGTGATGACCCCAGGACGGTCCCGCCGTGTGCACCGATGCTGTTTGTCAACTAGCCAGCCGCCCACCCCGCCGGAAGGCGGCGACCGTCATGCGCGAGGGCAGCACTCGCGTCGCGCCTGCTTCTGGATGGGCTTGTGGCCTTGCTGCTCGTTGCCTGCCCGTCGCAGCTGTCCGGCTTGCTGCCCGCCCTCGGCGGGCTGCTTCGGGCCGCGCTGGGCGGTGGTCGAGCGGCCGCGCGCGGCTGCGGCGGCGACATGGGGCGTCACCTGGCCGGGGATTCCCTTGGAGCCCTTGGGCCTCGGCACCGGCCGGTCGAGGGCCTTTCTCATCTTGCGCAGCCCGCGGACGTTCACCTCACGGCCGCCGGGTTGGTCTTCACGCACCGTTGATCAGCGGTGGCCGTCAGCGGCCCTCAGCCGGCCCCGGCAAGATCGCACCGTAGGGCTGGAGCACCAGGTCGCGCTGATACCAGGTCCCTGGCTTACCGCCGAGGTGGGCCGGGTCGGCGGGCCCCACGGGGACGAACCCGGCTTTGGTCAGCACCTTCTGGGACGCGGCATTCTGGATGGCGGTCGCCGCCCACAGGGTGCGCAGCCCATGCCGGGCCGCCGCCAGCCGACACAGCTCCCGGACGGTCGCGGTCGCCACGCCGCGGCCGGCGGCGTGCTGCGCGACTCGGTAGCCGAGTTCCGCAGTGTGATCCTCGATGTCGACCAGATTGAACCTGCCGAGTACCGAGCCGTCTTCGGCCATGAGCAGGTAGAAGGCACAGATGCCAGCCTCCTGCTCGGCCAGCAAGGCGTTGTACCGGTCGGTGAACTGGTCGAAGAAGTCGTCGCCGCGGTCGGAGACCGAGGCAGCGAAGTAGGCGCGGTTCGCCAGCTCGAAGGCCAGGACCGCCGGGGCATGGCCGACATGCAGCCGCTTCAGCTCGGGCATTGCCCGACCTTACCCAGGTAGTACGCCGAGCCCTCACCTGGTTTCCGTCAGCGACAGGCGGCCCTATGGCTGCTGACCAGTGCACCCCACATCAGCTCGGGGTACCCGCGCTCCAGGCGTCACGCCGTTCTCAGTACCGAATGGAGCCCCAGCTACGGGTCGATGGAGAAAGGTGGAGGCGACGTGTGCTTCCTTCCGGACACGACGCTTGGGTGGGCGGCGCTGGTGTCCGTGCCGACCGTGGTGCCGGCGGCGGGAATGCGAAACAGCACGCCGCGCATCGCCCGCAAGGGCATCGAGTCCTCCGAGCGGCTCAGCCACCACCGCTGGACTGGCGGCAACGGCGACGGCGTTGATCCCTCGACCTGCCCGAACACGCCCTGTCCGTTCGTCAGGACCAGCAGGGCCCAGACGATCTTCACCGTGGACACCCGCCTCCAACCAGCACGAGCACGGCAAGTCGCCCGCACACCAGCCCAACTCACCTGCACATTTCACGATGCACACTGCTCATTGAGATGATCTCTTAGATTGCCGGGCTACCGAACCAATGGCCGGCGGCCCGCTCGAACGCCTCTCGGTCAGGTCGGCGATCACCTGCCCAGGCGACTATGCCGTCAGGTCGGACGAGTACGGCACCCAGTCCGAGGTCGTTCCTCGCCGGCCCGGCCGCATACCGTATCCGGCTCTCCCAGCCCACCGCTGAACCGTGCAGGCGTCGGTCGATGCTGAAATCGAGCACGACGCCTCGTCCGTCCTGCATCAGGTCGCCGAGGCGAGTGCCGTCCTGAAGACGAAGGTCTGGTGCGTTGCGGCCGACCAGCGGATGCTCGCTGCCAAGGTCGTAACGGATCGACGATCCCGAGATCTTCTCGACCACGTACGTCGTTCCGTCACCGGTCCCGATCAGGTCGCGAACCACTCCTTGGATCGCCCGGGCATGCGGGTCCGGCCGCATGACCGCCACCTGGGCACGCGACCAGTCGAGCACACCTGCACCGATCGGATGGCGCTCGCGAGTGTAGGTGTCGAGGAGACCGTCCGGCGCGTACCCGTGTACGGTCGCCGCGAGCTTCCAACCCAGGTTCACGGCATCGCCGATGCCGGTGTTGAGTCCCTGCCCGCCGAGAGGGGAGTGGATGTGAGCGGCGTCGCCCGCGAGGAGGACGCGTCCCTGCCGGTAGGTCGTCGTCTGCATCGACCGATCGGTGAAGCTCGAGGCGAGAAGGACGCCGCTCAGCGTCACGTCGGTGCCGGACACACGGCGCAGAACCGCCTGGAGATGGTCTTGAGTCAGCTGCTGCGAGCGATCGAACGTGCCGCCGTCGAAGTCCACCATGGCGATGTGCCCTTCGGTGGGCATCCGGATGTACATGCCCGTCGGCGTCAGGTTGAACCCAGGGCTCAGCTGCTCGGGATCGGCGACGGTGGCGTGCATGGTGTAGCCGGTGAACTGCGGCTCGGTACCGATGAAGTGGAAGCCCGCCAGCCCGCGTATCGCACTGCGTCCGCCGTCGCAGCCGACGATCCAGCGCGCCGCGTACTCGTCCGCGCCGGCTTGCGCGACCGCGCTCTCATCGTTCTGGGCGATGGCTGAGACCGTGACGCCGTGTTTGACTTCCACACCCAGCTTGGATGCCTGCTCGGACAGCACCGTCTCGACCGCTTCGAGGTTTGTCATCAAGCTCTCGAGTCCCGGATCGGGAAGCCGGAACGGCACGGCGGCGACGCCGGCCTTGGCCGGATCGACCATCATGCCGGCGAAGTGGCCCCCGCGACGCGGGGGTGACGGCTCGTCCGCGGCTGGCTTCGCGCCGGAATCGTCGTGGACGCCCGACGCCGTCAGTAGCGGGTGCAGCATCCCGCGGCGGTAGAACGCCTCGACTGACGTGGCGGACAGGCCCCGCATCCCGAGCGGTTCAGCCTTCCACGGGGAGCCGGGTCCCGCCTCTCGCTCGAGCACCAGGACAGAACAGCCCGCGAGGCCAAGCTCACAGGCAAGGGACAGACCGACCGGGCCGGCGCCCACAATCACTACGTCATGCACGAGAGATTCCCTTCCCGAACCTACAGCCGGATGGGTACCCGGCAGGATGTCTGGAAAGGTGACAGCCCCCACCGACATCGGGCCGACAGCCCCCGACATGTCACCGACACCACGGATCCGCCGCCCGATCACCCCTGGTCAAGTCGTCGATCAGCCCGGAAGAGGTTTCAAAGGTCTGCAGTTGCCGTCGACCGCCGTCTGGGATGTCCCGCTCAGGTCGATGCGTCCGCGCGGAAACTTCGGCACGGGAACTCCCGTAGGTGCGTCACGGGGCCGGGGTGTTGGGGGCGGCGGCTTCCAGGTCGGTGATGCTGCCCGCCATGACGGTTCGCACGTGCTCGGTGATGTGTTGTGCAGGCCAGTCCCACCAGGCCACCGTCAGGAGCCGGGCGATGTCCCGGTCGTTGTAGCGGGTGCGGATGAGGCGGGCCGGGTTGCCGCCGACGATTCCGTAGTCCGGTACGTCTGTGGTGACCACGGCGCCGGAGGCGATGATCGCGCCGTGTCCGATCCGGACGCCGGGCATGACCGTGGTGCCGTGGCCGAACCAGACGTCGTTGCCGATGACGGTGTCTCCTCGGTTCGGTAGGCCGGTGAGCAGGTCGAAGTGCTCGGCCCAGGATCCGCCCATGGTGGGGAAGGGGAACGTCGAGGGGCCGTCCATACGATGGTTGGCGCCGTTCATGATGAATCGCACTCCTGTGCCCAGCGCACAGAACTTGCCGATGATCAGTTTCTCCGGCCCATAGTGGTAGAGCACGTTGCGTGTCTCGAATGCGGTCGGGTCGTCCGGGTCGTCGTAGTAGGAATACTCTCCGACCTCGATCAGCGGGGACTTCACCAGCGGCTTGAGCAGCACCACCCGCGGTTGCTCAGGCATCGGATGCAGGACCGTCGGGTCGGCAGGCACAGGCATGGTGAGCGATTCCTCAGCGTTCGCGCGTCAGTGACCGTTCCATGATCGCGGTGCGGAGCCGTCCAGGACACCGATTTACAACGGGGTGAATTCCTCGTTCGGGTGTCCGGTCTCTCTCTAGGGTTCAGGGTGCGGAGACATTGCAGGTATCCGCGACAGCACAGAATGCACGTGAGAACCCATGTCCAGAAGATCATCCCGAATCGTCGTGGCCGTCGGCCTGCTCGCCCTGGGGAGCACCCTCGTCGCCTGCGCATCGACATCGGAGGCCGCCGCTCCCCGAGCAGCTCCAGCGGGTCGGGTGCCGGCAGCCGCCCCGAGTGGAGGAAGTACACCGTCACCATCGGCGACAACGGCAATGACGGCAGCCAGGAGCTGGCGAAGATCACCGGTGTGTTCGACAACGCGCCGTACAAGGTGACGTTCGCCTGCTTCACCTACGGGCCGCCCCTCCTGCAGGCTGCCGCCTCGGGCGACATCGACCTGGGCAGCGGCGGCGACGTACCCCGATCACCGGCGCCGCCAAGGAGTACGGCTCCAAGGTCTTAGCCGGCAACCGTTCCCTCAGGCTCACCCAGGCGAACGAGAACATCATCGTGCCCAAGGGCTCGACGCTGAAGACGCTCGCGGACCTCAAGGGCAGGAAGCTCGCTGTGCCGCAGGGCAGTTCGGCTCACGGTCTGGCGCTGAACGCGCTCAAGAGCGTGGGCCTTACCCCCAGGGACGTGAGGCGCCCCATGCAGTTCGTCGGTGATCTCGACGGGAGTGCGGCGACCGAGCTGTCCTCGATGCGGCGCGGCTGCGGAATGCCGGCCGTCCACTCCCGGGCGATCCGCCCGGGAGTGGACCCGCAGCACCAACCCGCTGCGCCAGCTTCACCGCCTCCCGCACGCTGTGCGCACGAACAACACCGACAGCCCCGTCTCGCTCCAGATGCGGGTCAGTTCGTCGTGCAGTAGCTCACAAGTGATCGCGTCCAGCGGGGCGAAGGGCTCGTCCATCAGCAGCAGCCGGCTGTCCTGGGCCAGTGCACGGGCCGGCGCGACGCGTTGCCGCATACCGACGGCCAGTTCGTGCACCCGCCTGCGGTATGCGCCCTGCAGCCGTACGAGTTCCAGCAGCCGTTCCGCCTCCTGCCGACGCTCCGGCCCCGCGCAGCTTCAGCGCGAGTTCGATGTTCTTGCCCGCGGTCAGCCACGGAAACAGGGCGTGTTCCTGGAACATCAGGGCGGGCCGGCCGTCCGTGTCGATCGAGCCGGCGGACGGCAGGTCCAGTCCCGCGATCAGATTGAGCAGGGTGGACTTGCCGCAGCCGGAGGCCCCCAGGAGGGTGACGTACTCGCCCGGTGCGACGTCGAGCGTGATGTCGTCCAGCACGACCTGCTGTCCGCCGGGCGTGCCCGGGGCGGGAAAGGACTTCGAGACGTGCTCGATGCGGGCGGCCTGTGTTACCGCCGTGACGTCCTCGGCAGCCTTGGCGATCGTGGTGGCCATCGTCGTCACCTCCTGGGCAATCATCGGGTCCGGTTGTCGTTACTCGGCGCCGAGACCGGCGTCGTCGACCTCGTCCTTTCCGTCGGTCTTGAGAACCTTGTTGAGCAGGGTGAGGTCGTAGATGCCCTTCAGGCCGGGATTCTCCAGGAGACCGGCCTTGACCGCGTGCTCCGCCTCGGTGTTGAGGGTGGCGGTCAGCGGGTCGTCGAGGAAGGTGATGGACTTCCAGGCCGGGTCGATGACGTCGGCGGGCAGCGCCTTGCCCGACAGCTGCTCCAGCGCCGCGTTGGCGGACGCCTTCGCCTTGTCCGGGTGGGCGTTGATCCACGCGTTGGTCTTCACGGAGCCGCGCAGCACGGCCTCGACGACGTCGGGGTGCGCCTTGAGGAACTTCTGCGACACGATGATGTTCGTGATCACGAACTTCTTGTCCGGCCACAGCGACGACTCGTCCAGCAGTACCTTGCCGCCCTCGGCGACCAGCTTCGACGCGGTCGGCTCCGGCACCCAGGCGCCGTCGATGGAACCCGACTTGTAGGCGTCCGGGGTGACCTTGTTGTCGCTGCGGACCACCGACACGTCGCCCTTGCCGCTCTGGGCGTCGACCTTCCAGCCCCGGTCGGCGACCCAGTTGAGGAACGCGACGTCCTGGGTGTTGCCGAGCTGAGGAGTGGCGATCTTCTTGCCCTTGACGTCCGCCAGGGACTTGATCTTCTTCGGGTTGACGACCAGCTTCACGCCGCCGGAGGCGGAACCGCCGATGATGCGCAGGTTCTTGCCGTTCGACTTGGTGTAGCCGTTGATGGCGGGGGAGGGGCCGATCCAGCCGATGTCGATGGAGCCGGCGTTCAGCGCCTCGATCTCGGAGGGGCCGGCGTTGAAGGTGGAAGGCTCGATCTTGGTGCCGCCGAGCTCCTTCTGGAACAGGCCCTCCTGGACACCGACCAGAGCGGTGGCGTGCGTGAGGTTGGGGAAGTAGCCAATCTTCACCTCGTCGGCGGAGAGCTTCTTGGCGCCTGCCGCGACCGCGGTCTGCTTGCCGTCGTCGGTGGACTCGGAACCGTAGCCGCAGGCGGTGAGCAGGAGGGGAAGTGCGGCTATGACGGCGATGGTGCGCAGGGTCGTGAGCGGTCTCGCGGCAGACACAGAGGTGTCCTCTCAGGGATGAGTGATCAGGGAGGTACGAAGATGTGAGGCGACTGCTCATCGGCACATACCGACACTCCGCTCTTCGGCCGTCGGCGGCAGGTATGCCGGCGCGGGCCGAGAGGTGGAACGAGGGCGTAGTCAGCCGAGGGCGTCCGCTCCGCCGACAGGACGGAGCGGCGGGGAGGCAGTGCTGGTTCGGAGAGAGTCAGGTTCTGTGGCGTCGGAGGCGCCGACAGATGGCACTGGACGTACGACCGAGGTCGATGTGACGACGCGAGGTCAGAAGGGGCAACATCCGGCCTGCACGGTCGAGCGTTCTCATGGCCACCCCCACAGAACCCTAGTTTTCCTACCTGGTTGATGGGGATCGTGGCAGAAGGCGGCGTACACCCCAAGAGGGTGTTCGTATTATGGACGCCGCTATCTCGCTTTGTGAGATCGGTCGTGGGTGGCGGCCCAGTGTTTCAGGGGTTTACCCAGGCGCCCGGGGTGTTGGTCAACGCGGAAACGTCGGAAGGGAGTTGGGCCGACGCCACGTCGGCGAGCGACACGCCCTCAAGGATTTCGCGCACGTTGGACCGCAGGGCGATCCACAAGGGGAGCAGCGACTCGGCGGGGCCGGTGTAGGACAGGTCCGGGGGGCGGACCCCGCGCACCGAGACGAGTGGTCCCTCCACGGTGCGTATGACGTCGGCGATGCTGATGGACCCGGCGGGCCTGGCCAGCCGATAGCCGCCGTTGCCGCCGCGCTGGCTGAGGACGAGACCGCCACGGCGCATGTCGTTCAAGATGCTTTCGAGGAATTTGTGCGGGATGTCCTGGGCGTCGGCGATGGCCTCGGCCTTCAGTGGCCCGTCCTCCCGTGACGCGGCGAGCTGCAGCGCGGCACGTACCGCGTAGTCCGCCCTGGCTGAGATCCGCATGTACGCATTATCCCGTACGGCTTGGGTCGGTGTCCGTTGAGGGCGGGCCACGGGGCAGAGGCGAGTGTCCCCTGTCGGCGGCCGAGGTGCTCCTGCCGCGGCGGGCGGGTGGTGGGAGGAGTCGCGGCGCCCTCCATGACGTGGCTGAGGGTGCCGTCGACACGGTTGTGGACGATGTTCGCCGACCGTGCCCACCTGGGCGTCGGCCCATGGGCGACGACACTGATCAGACGCCCACCCGGTCGCGAGTCGGCGCCGACACGGCGCACGGTCGACTGCGATCTCCGAAGCACGGGCGCCGGTGGAGCGGTGCGTGGCCCGCCTGAAGCTCTGGCCTGTCTCCCGCAAAGCCATGTGCAGTCGCCCGAATCGAACGTCTGCCATCGCCACAGCGATCTCAGTCTGGAGCGGTAACGGCGACAGAGGTCATTGATCCATACCAACAGGAATCTCCTCTTCTTCAGGGAGGAGAGCAGTCGATCACCCGCGCTCCATGGCCTCTGGGTCAGACAGGCAGGACGAACGGAGGGTGTGCACCGTTGAGGAAGTAGTCCCCGATGTCGCGGAGCCGGTGGGCGACGGGCTCGTACAAGGTGTGGGTCCGCGTATTGCGCCAGAAGCGGTCGAAACCCAGCCGCGAGGACGCGGAGCGGGAGCCGATGATGTCGAGGGCGCGGGCGGTGGCTTCCTGTGCGGCCCTGGAGGCGGCGGCTTCGGACATGGCCGCGAGCACCGAGATGTCCGCGTACTCGTCGTAGGTGAGGTCTTCGCTGCGTGCCAGTCCGCCGTGCACGGCTTCTACCGCTTGAGCCGTGAGTGCGGAGGCGGAGCGGGTCAGGACGGTGAGTTCTCCATAGGCGGTCAGCACATGCGGATCCTGGGTAGAGCCGGCCGGCCAGGCGGGCTGCCGGAGTGAGTGGCCCGGCCTGCTGTACTCGCGGGCTTCGGCGAGTACTCCCTCGGCCATGCCGAGAAGAATCTGGACGGAGACAAGACGCCTGACCGGTGAGGTGAGAGCAGCCAGGGGTGACAGGACGTCCTCGTCCGCGGACAGGGAGCCGAGTACGTCGTCGGCGGCGATCGGCACGGCGTCGAACTCGACGCTGCCGCCGGCCGCAAGGCGCTGGCCGAAGGAGTCTACGTCGCCGTCGATCCTCACGCCGTGATGAGCGGCATCGACGACTATGAGGAGTGGTTCGCCGGTGTCGGCCCGCTCGGCCCGCACGGCGAGGCGGTCGGCGACCAGGACTCCCGTGGCGTAGCTCTGGCGACCGTCGAGTACATAGCCCCTGGCTTTTCTGGTCAGGGTCAGAGGTAGTTCCTCAGGGGCGAAACCACCGCCCCAGCACCACTGCTCCGTCGCGGACTTCCGCTCGATTCGAGCGGCGAGAGCGGGTTCGGTGAAGAAGCGGGCGCTGCACGACAGGAAGTAGTGACAGCCGAGCAGTTGACCGATCGCGCCGTCGGCGGCGGCGATCTCCCGTACGACGGCGTAGGCCGTGGGCCAGTCCGTGCCGCCTCCCCCGAGGTCGGCCGGTGCGAGAAGCGTCAGCAGCCCGGCTTCGCGCAGTCGGGAGACCTCGTCGAACGGGGCCTTGCCTGCCTGCTCCCTGGTCGCCGCGTCCGTGGCCAGGTCGTCTGCCGTCTCCCGGGCCACGTGCAGCCAGTGCGCGCGGCCGGGCCCGGTCCGGTCGGATTCCGAGGCGGGTCCGGACGGCGCAATGGCAACGCCCATGGTGGTGTACTCCTCAGGGTCGGCTGCAGGGTGAGGCGTTGGGGCTGCCTTGCTGGTCGGGCATGTACTTGTAGCCCACGCGCCTCACGGTGACGATCCGGTGCCGGTGAGCCCTGCCCAGCTTGCGGCGCAGCCGCGCGATGTGGACATCCACGGTGCGGCCGTCGCCGATGTGGTCGTAGCCCCAGACGCCGGCCATCAGCTGCTCGCGCGAATGCACTTGGTGGGGCTGCAGAACCAGATGGGCCAGCAGTTCGAACTCCAGGTAAGTGAGGTCGAGTTCGCGCCCGTCCAGTTCTGCGGAATGTCGCGCGGGATCGATATGGACGGCACCGCCTCCCGTCTGCTTCACGGAAGGTGAGTCCGTGTAGGCGACCGGTCGGATCTCCGGTCGCGTCACGTCCTTGGCGAAGAGCTCGGCGGGATCGCTGCCCTCGGGGACGAGCACGAGGTAGCCGACGAGGGGTGTGGAACCGTGTTCCTCCGCGCCGCGCTCCACGAGGCGGAGATGGCGCATGTCCGGGAGTGGTGAATCCGGTGGAGTGGCCTGGGCCGGAAGTGCCGTGGTCATGGCGGTGGTCCTTCAGGAGTACGCCGGGCCGTCAGGCCCAGTGGGTGGGTTCGCCTGATCGCCCGGGGGGAGTGAGAAGGAGCGGGGGCACGCGCAATGTGTGAGCGGCGTGCCTTACACGCAACAGCAGGCGGCGCTGACGACGTGACCAAAGTCGACATGCCGACGACGAACGAGTCGTTGCTGCGTGTGGGACATGTGCATCATCCTGCGCACCCGCTGGGCAGGCCGTCAATGCTTTCCTAGTAAATCGATAGGAAATATAGGGAACGCAACACCGCGGGTGGGCTCACCGGTCACCGGCAGCCGCTGGGCGGGCGTCGGGTGCGGTCGCCCTGTTCAGCCGGACACGAAGCGCGGTCAGACGGCCGTTGAGTCTTTACAAGGGGGCGTACGGCAGCGCGCGCGGAGCCACGCGCACGGTGGCGTTTGACGTGAACTGTCCGCGCTGAGCACGACCGTGACGGCGATGCACGAAAGGGCGGCGGCCATCAGCAGCGGGATGAACTGGCGGGTCCGGTTGTAGATCTGCGGCACCGAGTACAGCAGAACGGGCGTGGTCGGCACTTTGGCGATCCTGGTGCCCTGCAGAGCAGCAGCCCGTCGAGCACGGCGGGGGTGGTGAAGTACCAGCCGATCGCGTTCCCACGGGAAGGCGCGGTTTCGCAGGGCGGAGTTGACCACCATCGCGAAGACCAGCAGCGCCGCGGCGGCCGACGTGCCGACGCACGTTCCGTGACAGATCCCCGTCGGGGACTGGATTGCCCGGGGCGTTGCCGGAGGCTTTCAGACGTCCTGCGGGTGGGACGGAATCGGTGACGCGCGAGGGATGGGTGAAGACGCAGCGCACCTACGGGGGCGATGGGCGGGGTTCGCGTCATCACGCTTGTCCCCTAGACGTGGCCGGCAAGCCTGCCACGCGTGGCGCAGCCTGTCCGGGCTCGACCACGTCTACCCTACGCATGCATGGGTCGACCACGCACAGGAACTGTTCAACGCCGGTCCACCATCCGGGCCGTAGTTGACGAGAGGCGCGATGTACTGCTCAATTAATCGCATGAATGCCGAGCAGCGCCTGGTCACCCGTGACCACATCGACTTCGGCCGGGTGTGGTCCGCCGCGTGTTGTGGCTGATGCGGCAACGTGCCCTCTGACCGGCCCTTCCCTTCCTCGGTGACACCGTCGCGGGCCGAATTCCTCCCTTCGCGGCACCGTCGTATGCATGCGCTGAACGCACGCTGAATCCGCGCACGGACGGACCCGCGGGACCTGACACGCGCTGCCGCCGCCCTACCCTCGCCCGACGCCATGTCCCGGCGACACCACACCTGCTCACCACCTGGTTCCCCACCCCTTGAAGTGGCGTCACACCCGGCCGCACCGTGGGCTGCTCCGCCGCGCGCGCATACTCCCGCGGCACGGCCCCAGAGGACTTGAGGAAAGGCCATCTCCCATGCCAGTGGAGTTCCTTGGCATCGCCGCCACCAACGACGGCTCCGAAACCACCCCGCGCTCCAGCACCGCCTTCGACAAGGAGTACACGCTCCGGCTCGCCCGGGCGCACGAGGATCACGGCTGGGACCGGGTGCTGTTCGCCTACGGCTCCGGATCACCGGACCCCGCGCCGGCCGCCGCCTTCATCGCGAGCAGGCTGGACCGCCTCCAGATCCTGCTCGCCCGCCGGCCCAACGTCTCGTACCCGACCTTCGCTGCGAAGACCTTCGCCACCCTCGACCAGATCAGCGAGGGCCGGCTGGCCGTGCACTTCATCACCGGCGGCAACGACCGCGAACAGGGCCGCGAGGGCGACACCCTCACCAAGGACGAGCGCTACGCCCGCACCCGCGAGTACATCCGGATCGTCAAGAAGATCTGGACCACGCACGAGCCCTTCGACCACGAGGGCCAGCACTACCGCTTCCATGACTTCGTCAGTGACGTCTTCCCGGTCCAGCAGCCCCGCCCGAATGTGTCGTTCGGCGGCTCGTCGCCCGCTGCGTATGCCGCGGGGGGCGCCGAGGCCGACATCTACTGCCTGTGGGGCGAGCCCCTGGAGAAGACCGCCGAGCAGATCGAGGCCGTCAGGGCCTCCGCGAAGGCGGCGGGCCGCACCGATGTTCCGCGCATCCAGGTCGCGTTCCGACCGATCATCGCCCCGACCGAGGAACTGGCCTGGGAGAAGGCCCACCGCACGGTCGGCGTGATCAAGGCGCGCAAGGAGAAGGGTGAGCCGGTCACCAAGCGCCACAACGGGCATGCACAACCGCAGAACACCGGCTCGCAGCGACTGCTGACCATTGCTGAGGCAGGGGAGCGCTACGACCGCGCCCTGTGGACCCCGACAGCCGCCGCGACCGGAGGCGCCGGCAACTCCAACGCCCTGGTCGGAACCCCGGAGACGGTCGCCCAGGCGCTGCTGGTCTACTACGACCTCGGCGTCGACATACTCTCCGCCCGCGGCTATGACCTGCTGGGCGACGCCATCGACTTCGGCCGGTACGTGATCCCGATCGTCCGCGCCGAGGTCGCCAAGCGCGACGTCGAGCGAGCGGTGCGTGGCACGCAGAACCTGGCGGCGGTGCCTCGATGACCTCCGTCGCACAACCACCGCCGCCGTATGCTGTCCAGCTGACGGTCATTCAAGTGACTGTGTCCGACCCGAGGACGAGGCCGCTGCTGCGTGAACTCGGTGACGAGTACTCGACGCGCTACGGCAAGGACGCTCACACCGAACTCGCCCGCTACCCGGACGAGGAGTTCACGGCCCCGCACGGCGGGGTGCTGCTCCTGCTCCTCGAACGCGGCGAGCCGGTGGCGGGCGGTGCCTTCCGCCGGTACGACGAGACCACGGCCGAGCTGAAGCGGATCTGGACGCACTCCGCCCAGCGGCGGCGGGGCCTGGCCCGACGCGTCGTCGCCGAGCTGGAGCGTGAGGCGGACGTCCGCGGTTACCGGCGGATCTACCTGACCACCGGTCCGCGCCAGCCCGAGGCCCGCGGCCTGTACCTGGCGACCGGATACACCCCGCTGTTCGACACCGAGGCCGACCCGGAGACCATCGGCGCCCTGCCTTTCGAAAAGCACCTGCCGGCCGCGCCACACCAGGGAAAGGCCGCTGACCTGTGAGTGTCGGTGGCATGAGAAGAAGGACAGCGACATCTGCCTCTCCCTCCAGCCCGGCCGGATCGACCACCTCGGCCGCCCCCAGACCGCCGCCTGACACGCGGTCACCGCCGAGAGGGCCGAAGTTGTCGGCATCTACGCCGACGCCTGCGCCACCCCTCCAGGCCCTCGTCGCGGCTACCACCAAGAAGGACAGCGGCATGGTCACGCCGCTCGCCGACGCACTCAACGAGATCATCCACAACGGCACCTACACCAAGGTGCTGTAGCACCAGCGCCAGTCCGACGAGGCCGAGACCAGGTCCGGGATGAACAGGCCCGGACCGCCCAAGACCAACAAGCAGCGGCCGTAGGGATACGAAGCCGCAGTACCGCCGTGATACGCGGCCCCGCACCGCGATCCCACACCAACCTCACGCTCCCGAAGGGGTCCGCCATGGCCACTGTCCTGTCCGTCTCCGGAAGTCCCTCCGTCACCTCTCGTACCGCCCGCCTGCTGCGTCACCTGGACCGGCGGCTCATGGCCCAGGGACACGAGGTGATTCCCCTGGACGTCCGTACCATCCCGGCCGAGGCTCTGCTCGGCGCCGACTTCCGGCACCCTGCGATCCTCGAGACGACCGCGCTGTTCGACCGCGCCGACGGGGTCGTGATCGGCACACCCGTCTACAAGGCCGCCTACTCCGGGCTGCTGAAGTCCCTGCTGGACCTGCTGCCGCAGCATGCCCTGGCCGGCAAGACCGTCCTGCCGCTGGCGACCGGCGGGACCACGGCGCACGTCCTGGCGATCGACTACGCCCTGCGCCCGGTGCTCAGTTCCATGGGCGCCGCACACATTGTCCAGGGCCGCTTCACGCTCGACAAGGACATTGTGGTGGGCGACGACGGCTCCCTGACCGTCACGCAGGGAGCGGCCGAGGCCCTCGCACAGGTTGTCGACCAGTTCTCCGACGCCCTCGGCAGCCGTCCGGCCCTCCTGGCGGCCGCCGGATGAGCACCGTAGCCGTCGCCGCCCCGACGGCGAACGAGCGACCGACGATGAGCGAAAGGCGTGAGCCTCACCTTCCACTGGTTCCTGACCACCAACGGCGACAGCCGTCGTGTCGTCGTCGGCGGCCACGGCAGCCCGGTCACCGCGAACGGCGGTGACCGGCCGCCGAAGGTCGGCCACCTCACCCAGATCACCCGCGCCACCGAGGGCTTCGGTGTCAGTCCGTGCTGGAACTGCGCGAAGCTGACTCGGCCATGACTCTCCCCCTGGGGAACGAGGAGGCCACCACCGCCTTGTGGGCACCAGCGTGCCGCATGGGGAGCGACTGGGCTTGTCGCACTGGTCCGGATCGCACGGAACGGTGGCAGATCAGCAAGCGCTGGACACGCGCAACCCGGGGCACCCCGTCGCGGTGGAAGGGTTCCTGTCAGCAGGCCGGGGCCGATGACCCTACGAGCGGGGTGAACCCCGCGCTTTGGCGCTGACAATCGTGACCGTCCACGTCAGTTTCAGTGCGCTCCATGACACCGTCAAGACGGCCGAGCATGCGGTCTCACCTGCTGGTCACTCGCATTGACATTCTTTTCGGCACATGCCTAACTTGCGGCACACAACGAGATGCCCCAGCGTCGGAGGAGTGATGGTGACAGCGATGTACGCAGCTGATGGGACGGTCGCATGGCGCCGCCTCGGCCGCGTCCTGCTGTGCACGGACCGCTCCGTCGACCTGCTGCGCGTCAACAGCGCGCTGTGTAAGGCCGCTTGTCGCGCCCTCTGCCAAGGCTGATGGCTTTCTGAGTCTCTGACGACCACCGCTGTGGCGGTGTGCCCTCCCTCCGCCCAGCCCCCGTTCCGCGTGTACCCGTGCGTCGCCCCGTGCCGAGCCACTCCCGCTCGGCGCGGTACTGCCGCGCTCCGTGGTCCGGGGTGTCCGAATCCGCTGGAGCCCACCATGAGTGAATCTCCGGGCATCGCTGTGTCCTCCGGATCAGCACCGCCCGCCGAGGCGATCCCTCGCCCAAACACGCCCGCCGCGCCGAAGCCCATGGCGGCGCAGCGAGTCCTTCCGCTCCGCAGGCCCGGCCGCTGGATGATCACGGCCGTCGTGCTCGTGCTGGTCGCCCAGATCGTCCACGGCCTGGCCACCAACCCCTTCTACCAGTGGGACCGTTTCCGCTACTGGTTCCTGCGCCCGACGATCCTCGACGGCCTCGTCATCACCCTCGAAGTGGCCGCGCTCAGCGCGCTGTTGGGGCTGATCGGCGGCATCCTGCTCGCGCTCGGACGGCTCTCCGGAGCTCCGGTCCTGCGGGCCGTGAGCTGGATCTACACCTGGCTGTTCCGGTCCGTGCCGCTGATCGTCGTGCTGATCTTCCTCTACAACTTCTCCGCTCTGTACAAGACGTTGAGCCTCGGAGTGCCCTTCGGACCCGCCTTTTTCACCTTCGACGAGTCGAGGCTCGCCACCGACATGGCGGTCGCCGTCGTCGGCCTCAGTCTCAACGAGGCGGCCTACGCGGCCGAAGTGGTCCGCGGTGGAATCCTCTCCGTCGACCAGGGCCAGCACGAGGCCGCCGCCGCCCTCGGCCTGCCCAAGAGCTACCAGTTCACCCGGATCGTCTTCCCACAGGCCCTCAGGTCCATCACCCCGAACTACGTCAACCAGCTGATCGGCCTCATCAAGGGCACGTCTCTGGTGTTCTATGTGTCGCTGCTCGACCTGTTCGGCTCGGTGCAGACGATGGGCAGCACCTACCCCGGCGACATCGTGCCGCTGCTGCTCGTCGCAACCGTCTGGTATCTGATCCTCACGAGCGCCGTCTCCGTCGTCCAGTTCTACGTCGAGCGGTACTTCTCCCGGGGCGCCACCCGCACCCTGCCGCCGACCCCGTTGCAGAAGCTCCGCATCGGCCTGCGGGACGTGCGGGAACGTGCGCGCAGGGAGGCCGTCGTATGAGTACCGAGACCGCCGAGACCCTGGTGGCCCCGCCCGCCGCCGTAGAGGTCCACGACGTGCACAAGTGGTACGGCGCCCACCGGGTGCTGGACGGCGTCGACCTGACCGTAAGGCCCGGCGAGGTCACTGTGATCCTCGGCCCGTCCGGCTCCGGCAAGTCCACGCTGCTGCGGGTCATCAACCACCTGGAGAAGCCCGAGGCCGGCCATGTCAGCGTCAACGGTGCGCTGATCGGCGTACGGCGCCAGGGCAAGCGGCTGAAGGAGCTGAGCGAGCGGGCCATCCTGGCGCAGCGCAGCGGGATCGGCTTCGTCTTCCAGAACTTCAACCTCTTTCCGCACCTGACGGTGCTGGACAACGTGGCCGCCGGACCCGTCGCCACCGGGAAACTCACCAAGGCGAAGGCCCAGGAACTCGCCCGCGAACTGCTCGGCCGGGTCGGTCTGGCCGACAAGACCGGTGCGTATCCACGGCAGTTGTCCGGCGGCCAGCAGCAGCGCGTCGCCATCGCCCGGGCCCTCGCCCTGCGGCCCGGCGTGATCCTCTTCGACGAACCGACCTCTGCTCTCGACCCGGAACTCGTCGGCGAAGTCCTCGCCGTCATCAGGGACTTGGCGACCAGCGGCACCACCCTCATCGTCGTCACCCACGAGATCGGCTTCGCCCGCGAAGTCGCCGACCGGGTCGTCTTCATCGACGGCGGCCGGATCGTCGAGCAGGGCCCTCCGTCCGAGGTCCTCGACCACCCCCGGCACGAGCGGACCAGGGACTTCCTCAGCAAAGTCCTCTGACCGCCCCCCACCTCATTGCCCACCGCTCACCATCAAGGACAGCCATGCGTACCCTCAGCTTTCGCAGCCGACTTCTTCGCGGTCTGGCCGCAGGCACCGCCGTCGCCACGCTCGCCGCCGGACTCGCCGCCTGCGGAGGCAGCAGCGACGCCGCCACCACGACCGACACCGCGCGCCGTGGCACGGTCACCGTGGGCCAGGTGTCCAACGGGGCCGCCAAGGAGACCGCGCTCAAGGTCTCCGAGGTGAAGTCCATCAGCGCCGAGCTGCCCGCGTCGGTCAGCAAGAGCGGCAAGCTGGAGATAGGCGTCGGCGCCCTGCCCGACGGCTTCCCGCCCCTGGCGTACGTCGGCTCGGACCAGAAGACCCTCACCGGCGCCGAACCCGACTTCGGCCGCCTGGTCGCCGCCGTGCTCGGCCTCAAGCCCGAGCTGCAGAACTCCACTTGGGAGAACATGTTCGTCGGTATCGACAGCGGCAAGGTCGACGTGGCCTTCTCCAACGTCACCGACACCGAGGAGCGCAAGAAGAAGTACGACTTCGCCTCCTACCGCAAGGACAACCTCGGTTTCGAGGTACTCAAGAAGAGCACCTGGAACTTCGACGGCACCTACGAGAACCTCGCCGGGAAGACCGTCGCTGTCGACAACGGCACCAACCAGGAAAAGATCCTCCTGGAGTGGCAGACGAAGCTGAAGAAGGAGGGCAAGACAATCACAATCAAGAACTTCGCCAGCAAGAACGCCGTCCACCTGGCGCTGACCGGCGGGCGGATCGACGCTTACTTCGCCGCCAACCCGGGCGTTGCCTACCACATCACGCAGACCGCCAAGTCGCCCGACCCGACCCGCAGCGCGGGCACCTTCTCCGGCGCCGGCGCCACCCTGCAGGGCGTGATCGCGGCGACCACCAAGAAGGACAGCGGGCTCGCCAAGCCCATCGCCGACGCAATCAACTACCTGATCAAGAACGGGCAGTACGCCAAGTGGCTCGCCGCCTACAACCTCTCCAACGAGGCCGTCGCCACCTCCGAGGTCAACCCGGCCGGTCTGCCGCTCGACAACGCCTGACCGCCGTCCGCCCATCGGACTCCGCCGGTACGACTGGGACCCGCCGACGTGCCCGAAATCCTCGGCCTGATCGCCGTCACCCGGCCGGGCCCCTTCCTGCGCCGTACCGTCGAGCTCGGCACCTGTCTCGGCATCCGGGACCGCGGCCGGCTGATCGCCCTGGCCGGCGAACGCCTCCGCCCACCGGGCTGGACCGAGATCAGCGCCGTCTGCACCCACCCGGACTTCCCCCCCACTCTCGGCTTCGCTTGAGCGGGGGGACCCCCACCGGCCGCGGCCTGGCCACCCGGCTGGTCCGCGCGGTCGCGGCGGGGCTCAGGGAACGCGGCGACACCCATTCCTCCACGCCCCCGAGAGCAACACCCACGCGATCCGGCTCTATGAGTCCCATCGGGTTCACCCTGCGCCGCCGCATGCGGTTCGCGCCCGTCCGCACGCCGGGCGGACAGCCGGCAACGCAATGCCGGGACGAACAGGAAGCCGGATACCCGGAAGAAAAGGCATAGCCGTGCTGTTGTGCTCGGTGACCAGCGAGTGGCTGCCCTTTCGACGAGCCGCGAGGGCGAGGCCGACCGGACCCCGGCGTCGCTGGATCGGAGGAGCGGAGGTGAGGCACATGCGTCCCGTGTCCGCTCACCACGTCGCGAAATCCGCCGCGCCCCGCCGCCTGCACCTGTACTCCCGGCCGCACATCGACCTGCTGCGCGTGGCCGGCGCGCTCTGTTGCTCCTGACCCGTTCTCCTCACAGCCGCACCCTTCGTACGGGGGCGGCTCCCTCGTACGGCTGATCAGGAAGGCACCACTCCGTGTCCTCGTCACTTTCCTCTCTGCACCTTGCTGTCGCCCTCGACGGCGCCGGCTGGCACCCGGCCGCCTGGCGTGAGTCCGTCGCCCGCCCCCACGAACTGCTCACCGCCGCCTACTGGACCGACCTCGTCACCGAGGCCGAGCGCGGTCTGCTCGACTTCGTGACCATCGAGGACGCCCTCGGCCTCCAGTCCTCGTCATTCACCGAGCCCGACGGCCGTACCGACCAGGTCCGCGGTCGCCTGGACGCCGTCCTCATCGCCGCCCGGGTCGCCCCGCTGACCAGCCACATAGGTGTGGTGCCGACGGTGGTGGCCACCCACACGGAGCCGTTCCACATCTCCAAGGCGATCGCCACCCTCGACTACGTGAGCAGTGGCCGTGCGGGCCTGCGCGTACAGATCACGGCACGCCAGAACGAGGCCGCGCACTTCGGGCGTCGTACATTCCCGCCCTTGCACAGAGAGGAGTACGACACGCCTGCTGTGCAGAAAGTGGTGGCTGACGCCTTCGACGAGGCCGCCGACTACGCCGAGGTCGTGCGCCGGCTCTGGGACAGCTGGGAGGACGACGCGGAGATCCGGGACGTGGCCACCGGTCGCTTCGTCGACCGGGACAAGCTGCACCACATCGATTTCGAGGGCAGCTTCTTCAGTGTCAAGGGCCCCTCCATCACGCCCCGCCCGCCGCAGGGCCAGCCGATCGTCAGCGCTCTGGCCCACGCGACCATTCCCTACCGGCTGGTGGCCCGGGCCTCTGACATCGGCTACGTCACCCCGCACGACGTCGGCCAGGCCCGTGCCATCGTCGAGGAGATCCGCGCCGAACAGACGGCCGTGGGCCGCGCCGACGAGACCCTGCACATCTTTGGTGACCTGGTGGTCTTCCTTGACGACGATCCCGCCGGGGCCGCGGCCCGTCGGGAGCGCCTGGACGCCCTCGCGGGACACCCGTACACCAGTGACGCCCTGATATTCACCGGCACCCCCAGCCAACTCGCCGATCTGCTGCAGGAACTCCAGTCGTCAGGACTGTCCGGTTTCCGGCTACGGCCCGCTGTCGCCGACCACGACCTCCCGGCAATCACACAGGGCCTGGTCCCCGAACTTCAACGCCGGGGCGCCTTCCGCCGGTCCTACGAGGCCGACACCCTGCGCGGACTGCTGGGGCTCGCGCGTCCCGCCAACCGCTATGCCGCCGCCGCGGCCACCGTCTGAGCCGGAGGGACCGAACGACATGAGCAAGCCCTTGAAGCAGATCCACCTGGCCGCCCACTTCCCCGGCGTCAACAACACCACCGTGTGGAGCGACCCCGCCGCCGGCAGCCACATCGAGTTCAGCTCCTTCGCCCACTTCGCCCGGACCGCCGAGCGTGCCAAGTTCGACTTCCTGTTCCTCGCGGAGGGGCTGCGGCTGCGCGAACAGGGCGGACACATATACGACTTGGATGTCGTCGGCCGCCCCGACACCTTCACGATCCTCGCCGCGCTCGCCGCCGTCACTGAGCACCTCGGGCTGACCGGCACCATCAACTCCACCTTCAATGAGCCCTACGAGGTGGCCCGCCAGTTCGCCAGCCTCGACCACCTGTCCGGCGGCCGCTCCGCATGGAACGTGGTCACCTCCTGGGACGCCTTCACCGGCGAGAACTTCCGCCGCGGCGGCTTTCTGCCACAGGAGGAGCGCTACTCCCGCGCCCAGGAGTTCCTGGCCACCGCGAACGAACTGTTCGACTCCTGGCACGGTGACGAGATCCTCGCCGACCAGGCCACCGGCACCTTCCTGCGTGACGCGAAGGCCGGGGCCTTCGTGCACCGGGGACAGCACTTCGACATCCACGGCCGGTTCAACGTGCCGCGCTCCCCGCAGGGCCGCCCGGTGATCTTCCAGGCCGGCGACTCCGAAGAGGGACGGGAGTTCGCCGCCTCCAGCGCCGACGCCATCTTCAGTCGGTACAGCAGCCTCGACGGTGGCCGGGCCTTCTACACCGACGTCAAGGCACGCCTCGCCAAGTACGGCCGCAGGGCGGATCAGTTGCTGATCCTCCCGGCCGCGACCTTCGTGCTCGGCGACACCGACGCCGAGGCCGAGGACCTGGCCAAGGAGGTGCGCCGCCAGCAGGTCAGCGGCGCCACGGCCATCAAGCACCTCGAGTTCGTGTGGAACCGGGACCTGTCGTCGTACGACCCGGACGGCCCGCTGCCGGACATCGACCCGGACGTCAGCGACACCCACATCTCCAAGGGCCGCGCCCAGGTGCGCATGTACCGCGACCCGCTGGCCACCGCCCGCGAGTGGCGGGAACTGGCCGCGGCCAACACATGGTCCATCCGTGACCTTGTGATAGAGACCGGCAACCGCCAGGCCTTCATCGGCTCCCCGGCCACCGTGGCGAAGACCATCAACGACTTCGTCCAGGGCGACGCCAGCGACGGCTTCATCCTCGTCCCGCACATCACCCCCGGAGGCCTCGACCCCTTCGCTGACAAGGTGGTCCCGCTGCTCCAGGAACAGGGCGTCTTCCGCACCGAGTACGAGGGCCCGACCCTGCGCGACCATCTCGGCCTCGCCCACCCGGACGAGGCACGCGACGAACGTGCGGCGTCATGAAGTTCCTCGCCATCACCCTGATCGTGCATGCCCCGCACCCGGTGACGGGCGTACGCAAGCCCACCAGGACCGCTTCCGCGAGGTGATCGGCTCGACGTGCGGTAGTCCGCCTCGATCGCGAGAGCAGTGCGCCGCGCGGCAGGAAGGCCGAGGCCGAGTGCGACCGTTCCTCAGTGCTCGGCAACGGACTGGGCGGGCGTCGCGCCACCTGGCACTCCGCCATGGGCGACTTCGGCGATGACGCCTGTGCCTACCGCGAGGTCATCGGGGTGGAGCCCAGGTGCGTCAGCCCACTGCCTGAGACGATCCGTGAAGTGTCCTGTGCCTGACGTCATTTGGCTGCAGACGCAAGGCTCTGTCATCCCGACGCCAGCCGCCGGTGTTCCCGAGCCGCCAGTTCGCGCTGCCCCGCCGCCGAATGGTCGTCGTGCACCCGAGCGACGTCCGGGCCCTGAAGCTGTTGGTGCGCCGGGGACTTCCTGACGCGAACGCTCCGTTGACACCTTCCGCCCCGCGTGCTTGCATCCCGCCATGCCGTTGCCGCAGCCTCTGACCCGCCGCCGTGCCGTGGACCTCGTCCGCGTGGCCGCCGCGCTGTGTCGGGCGACCGGCTGACCACGCGCTTCCTGACGTATCTCTGTCAACGTGCTTGCTGAGCAAGCCGGTTGTCTAGGTCGCGCGGCCGTACTGACGGATGCCCGTGCCATGGCCTGCACCGACCCCTGTCGTGCTCTTCCGCCTCTCATGACGAGGATCCGCCATGCCGTCTCGCACTCCCGCCGGTCACCGCCACGAAACCGACTATGACCGCCGCAGACTGCGTCAGTGGCTCGCCGGGGCTGCCAGGGCCGACGGAGTCACCCGCCGCAGGCTGCTCACTCTGCTCGCCGCCACCGCTGCCGGGACCGCCCTCGGTGCCACGCAGCCCGCCCACGCTGCCGACGGGCCGATCGTCAAGCACCTGCCACCCGAGTGGTTCATCGAGCGCGGCACCAACGCCGAGACCCGCTGGGACGCTCTGCGCGGAACCGGTCACCACACCCCCAACGAGCTGTTCTTCGTACGCAACCACACCGCCACCCCCGTTCTGAACGCCGACGACTGGCGGCTGCGGCTGTGGGGGAGCGGGCTGCGCGGCACCCCCGGCGAGGACCGGCCGGTGGAGTTCGGGTACGACGATCTGCGAGCCCTGCCGGCCGTCACCCGCACCGCCTTCGTCGAGTGCACCGGAAACGGCCGCTCCTACTACACGACTCAGCAGGGCGAGACGGTCGCCGGCACCGCGTGGACCTTGGGAGCGATCGGGGTGGCACGCTGGCGTGGGGTGCGCCTCGCCGACGTGCTGCGCAGATCCGGACTGTCCCGCTACGCCGTCGACCTGCAGCCGCGCGGTCTGGACGCCGAGTACGTCAGCGGCGGCGAGAGCCTGGGCCGCGTACGCCGCCCGCTGCCGCTGACCAAGGCGCTGGACGACGTACTGCTCGCGTACGAGATGAATGGTGAGCGGCTTCCGTACGACCACGGGTATCCGGTGCGCGTGTTGGTGCCGTCCTGGGTGGGGATCGCGTCGATCAAGTGGGTAGGCGACATCGAGGTGTCCGCGCAGCCGCTCTTCTCTCCCTGGAACACCACCTTCTACCGGCTGTTCGGCCCCTCCTACCCGGAGGGCGGCAGTGCGCCGCTGACCCGGCAGACTACGAAGAGCGCATTCGAGCTGGCGAGCGGGGCCACGTTCACGGCGGGCCGCAGACACGTACTGCACGGACGGTCGTGGTCGGGTACGGGCGCCGTCGCCCGGGTCGACGTCAGCACCGACGGGGGCGTCGACTGGCGGCCCGCCCGCTTGCACGACCGGCCTCGCGCCGGGACCTGGACCCGCTGGTCCCTCGGTTGGCAGCCCGACGCACCGGGCGCCACCCATCTGCTGGCCCGCGCCACGGACACGGCCGGTCGTACTCAGCCGGACATCGCCGTGCCCAACACGCAGGGCTACCTGTTCGACGCGGTGGTTCGGCATCCGGTGAGCGTGGTGCAAAGACCACGGCGCGGGTGATGTTCCGTGGCGCCCTGCATCACCATGGCGACTGCCATCGGCAACGCGGTGCACGCGCTGCTGAGTCAATGCGCCCAGGGCGTGTCCGGCCCTGTCCGTCACAGGCCAGACGGATGTTCATGGCCGTCCGGGTGTCCCGCGAGGCGGCCGGTCACAGCCAGGTTGCCGTCCGCGGTGCGCCGCGCGAGGGCGCCGGTGCGGAAGTAGCCGTCGGCGGTGAAGGAGCGCGCGTTGCGGTCAGGCGCTCGGTAGTAGCCTCGCAGGGTGAACGGGCCCCGGGCGAGGAGTTCGCCGGGCTCCCCGTCGGGCACGTCCTTGCCGTCGACGTCGACGATGCGGATCTCATCGTCGGGCGAGAGCGGGCGGCCCTGTGTGGTGAGCACGGTCTCGTCCGGATCGTCTGTCCGGGTGAGGGTGAGCAGCCCCTCGGCCATGCCGAAGACCTGCTGCAGGCGACAGCCCAATTCGGGGCCCGTCCGTTCGGCGGTCGCCCGGTGCCAGCGTGCGCCACCGATCTGCACCAGACGCAGACTGCTCAAGTCGGCCTGGATCGTCGGGAGTACGTCGAGCCAGAGCTGGGCGACGGCGGGCACGACCGAGGTGATGGTGACCCGCTCTCGTTCGATGACCGGAAGGCATTGGGCGGGTTCCGGGCTCTCGACCAGGACTACTGTGCCGCCGATGGAGAGGGTGCCGATGATGCCGGGGCAGCCGAAGGTGAAGTTGAACTCGGCGGGCAGCGCGGCGAGATACACGTCGTTCTCGGTGAGTGACACCAGCTCGGCGGCGGCACGTGCCTGGTAGGCGTAGTCGTTGTGGGTGCGCGGAATGAGCTTGAGTGCCTCGGTGGTACCGCCGGAGAGCAGGAAGAAGGCCACCTGGTCGGCGCTCTGCGCAAGTGCCGGACCGGGCGGGGAGTCGAGGGAGGCCAGCGGGAAGTAGTGGCACCCCGATGTGTCGGTCGCAAAGCCGCCGTCCGGGGACGAGGTGCCGGTGGCCTCAAAGGTGAACACCCGCCGCAGGAAGGGACCTCGGGCCGCGATGTCCGCGGCCATCGTGGTGTGTTCGAAGCCCTGGTAGGTCGAGGGGCCGACGTAGCCGATGGCCTCAGTGACCCACGCGAGGTGGGACACCTCGGGCGCGCGGTGCGAGACCGGGCAGAACACGGGGACCGCGCCGACGCGCATCAGCGCGAACACGGTGATGACGAACTCGGGAACGTTCGGTAGCTGGACGACGACCCGTTGCCCGGGCCGGAGGCCGCGCAGCCGGAATCCGGCGGCCATGCGGTCCACGCGGCGGTTGAGCTTCGCGTACGTGATGCGGGTGCCGTCGTGCACGAGCGCGGTCCGCGGTCCGTACTGCAGGGCCCAGCCGCGCAGCAGGTTGTCCAGCGTATGGCCACGCCAGTGCCCGGCCACCCGGTAGCGGTCGACGAACTCCTCGGGCCACGGCGTGCAGCCGTTGAGCATGGATGTCATTCGTTTCCTTCTGTACCAGAATGCCCGCGCACCCAATTTTGGAGTGATGCCCAGCGGATCGAGGGAGCCGGGCGCTCATCGGCCGGCCGGCCGGTGCTCATCCAGGTCGATGCCGCAATGCGACCCCATGTCGATACCCCCTTCTCTACGCCGGGGAGTGACTCCCACGTCTCGACCTCGGCAATCCAATCTTTTCGGCACCCCTGCACTCAATGCACTTTCCGAACCATGGACGCGGAATTCCATCAGCAGAAAGTCCAATGAGGGACGCTGACCAGGAGGGATGGTCGGGCCCAGTCCAACTCGGCCTCGCGCCATGGCGAAACCTGGTGACGTTGCGGCAAGTCAATCGAGCGTTCGAGCCGCGCTGACGGCCACCACCTTCTGCGCTTCCAGCCGAGTGATCGATGCGGGCGTTCTGGTGAGCGGGCCGTCGTGCCTGCATGACGCAGTGTCAGGTGTGTGTCGCCGACAGGGTGATCAGGCACCTGGGAGGTTCCTCGGGTCGTAGCAGGCCCAGCTGCCACGCTCATTGGACAGCAGGTCTGGTGTGAGGAAGGGGGAGATCATCACCATCATGCGACGTGGGAGGGTGGTTTTCAGCTCCAGTCCCGGTGTCTGCAGAAGCAGTTGCACCGAGAGGCTGGGCTCCGCCTTGGAGGCACAGGTGAAGAGACCTGATATGTTCCGCGGTGCTCGTCTGGCCGCCCACGGTGTCGTTTCCGCCTCGCTGGCGCTGTGCAGTGACCGCGGACTGCGTGAGCTTGTGGACGCCGCCACACCGATCGGTTCCGGCATCGGCGGGCAGACAATGCTGCTGGAGGTCGACGGAACCTCGGTCTTCGTCAAACAGATACGCCTCACCGATCTGGAGCGACGGGCGGAGAACGTTCACTCCACGGCGAATCTGTTCGGACTGCCTGCCTTCTGCCACTACGGCGTCGGAACCATCGGCGCCCCGGGGTTCGGAGCCTGGCGGGAGCTGGCCGTGCACACCATGACGACGGACTGGGTGATCGCGGGAGACTATGAGGGCTTCCCGTTGATGTACCACTGGCGGGTGCTTCCAGACCTTGGCCGGCCACTTCCCGAGGAACTCGCCGATGTGGAGAGAGCTGTCGCCTACTGGGGAGGCGGGTCGGAGGTACGCAGCCGGATCGAGGGCCTCCAGCAGTCCACAGCGAGCCTCATGCTGTTCCTTGAGTACATTCCGCAGAACCTGCACGACTGGTTGGGCGGCCGGATCGAGGCCGGTGACGAGGCGGCCGAGCGTGCCTGCGCCATGGTGGACAACGAGCTGAGAGCCGGCGTCTCGTTCATGAACGCCCGCGGGCTGCTGCACTTCGACGCCCACTTCGAGAACATCCTGACCGACGGCCGGCGGCTCTTCTTCGCCGACTACGGCCTCGCGATCTCCTCCCGTTTCGAACTCACACAGGACGAGGCCGACTTCTTCGACCAGCATCGCACCTACGACCGGTGCTACACCGTCACGCACTTCGTGAACTGGCTGGCCGTCGCTCTGTACGGATACGAGCCGGAGGAACGCAAGGCGTTCGTGCGCACCTGCGCCCGAGGGGTGGTTCCGGCCGGAATTCCAGCGTCGCTGGCGGCAGTTCTTGTCCGTTACGCGCCGGTCGCCGCAGTGATGGGCGACTTCTATCGCCGATTCCAGCAGGAGAGCCGGGCAGCTCCCCATCCGCTGGAAGCGATCCGCCGGATGGGCCAGCCGGACAGCCCATCCATTGAGCCTTTTCCAATCTGGTCATGGGCGCGAGCGGCGAAGTGTGACCGTCCGGAGTTGAAGGGCTCAGAGTGAGCTTTGTTGCGCGCCCGAGCACCCAGAGCCGTTCGATCCTGGTCCTGGCGGCGGGCTTTCACCGGTTGTGCCATACGAGCGTGTAGCGCCAGAAGAGTCGGCGGCGCAGTTGCACGCCAGGGAGGAGGTCCTGGGCTTCACGGGCAAGATCTTTGAAGGTCATGTCGGCCGCGCGTGTCGGTGCCGTCATCGATAGCGGTTGTGGAGAGCGCCTGCCCTTGTTCTTCAGCCAGCCCATAGCCGGGTTGAGCGGGACCGACGTCAGGCCGAGGAGGTGGTCCCCTCGGGTCTCCGCACGGGACAGTCCCACAACTACCAAGCGTCCTCTGGGGGCCAGGAGGCCTCGGAAGCTGGTCAGTGCCTGGGCGAACGGCAGGTGGTGGATCGTCGCCACGCAGGTGATGACTTCGAAGGGGCCAGAAGGGGTGTCCGTCATGGCATCGGCGACGGTGAAGGCCACGGGGGCGTCCGGGGACGTCAGATGTTGGGCCTGGGCAACGATTCTTGGATCGGAGTCGACTCCGAGCACCTTGTTGGCGCGGCGGCCCAGAAGCCTTGCGAGGTCCCCAGTTCCTGAGCCGATGTCCAGGGCGCTGTCGAAGCGCTTGGGTAGTTGCCGCAAGATCCAGCGGTGGTAGTGCGCGTTGTGGTCCCAGGGGTAGGCGGCATTGAGCTGTTCAAGGGCTCGCAAGACGCGGGGCGACAAGATCTTCATGCCGTCAGTGCACCAGGTTTCCGGCTTCTCGAACACCTGCTTACCCGTCCCGGAGGGTGCTGCCTCTTCATGCTGAGGCGTTGACCTGCAGAGCGAGGATGGCCTTGACCAGGTCGGTTATGCGGTTGGTGCTGCAGCGGAGCTTGCGCAGCAGTCGCCAGGATTTGAGGGTGGCCATCGCTTGCTCACCGACAGCGCGGATCTTCGCGTGGGGGCGGTTGACGGCCTTCTGGCCTGCGGAGAGCTTCTCTTGGCGGCCGCGCTAGGGGACGCGGACCGTGCCGCCGGCCCCCTGACATACCTTGTCCGCCCAGCATCGCCCCCGGCCCTGGCGAGGGCCTCGATGACACCGTGGGTGCGGGCGACCTTGATGTCGTGGACGGCGCCTCGCAGTGCTGGCGAGGCCCACACGAGCCCGCCGAACAGGTCGGCGAGGACCTGGACGTTCATGCCGTGCTTCTTGCGCCTGCCCGAGCAGAACGGGCGGTTTATCGCAATGCGGTCGATGGGCAGCAGGGTGCCGTCCACGATCACGAACGCTTTGCGCACGGCGACGGCCATGACCTGCTGGAGCGTGGGAGCGAGAGCGGACAGGACGTCCACGGCCTCGGTGACGTAGCGGTGGGCCGTGGCCAGGCCGATGCCGATCCCGGCCGTGAGCTGGGCGAACGTGTGACCGCAGCGCAGGTGGGCCAGAGCCATCAGCGCCTGGCGGCTGCAGGTCAACCGCCGCCAGCGAGTCCCGATCCGTCGCCGCAGAGCGGCCAACTCCCGGCACAGCAAGCGCAATGCGGAAGTGGACAGATCCAACCCGGATGGGAGGACAAGCACGCGAAGCTCCTGGCAGAGAAGGTTGATCTTGGTCGACAAACCATCTACCAGGAGTTTCATCACTGCGTTACGCCAACCGCTCTTCCCGCACCCAGGTTGGAAGAGGCTCATTGTCTGACGCGTCGACGGGTTGGAGCACTTGTGTGGGGAAATTGCGTGGCCGTCGACATCGGGTCACAGGCGGCTCCCGGCTTGGCCCGCACGCTGACGTTCACTCTCAGCATCTCGCCGATCTGCCGGGCCATGAGTGATCCGTCGGCCTTGCCGCACATCGGCGGGGATGCGCTGGTGGTCCTGGCAGAAGCATGGCGTCTCCGCGTCCGGCGTGCGCGGTGCGGGATGAGCATCACCGCCCGACCGCCCACCTGCCCAGGCGCAGGCGAGGCCGAGGCGCGTTCGTCAGCGAAGGTCAGCGCAGGTCAGCGACGGGCACGCGAGACATTCGCCTGGGAGTCCCGCCTTGTGGCGATCAATGCGGCCGCGGACGTACGGTCGGCGATCTCGTAGTGATCCGACGCTCGGCCGGTCACGCCTCGAACTCGGTGAGATCGATGGAGTAAACGCGCAGCGGATAGCCGTACACCGGGTGTGCCGTCACGCGTTCCGGCGCCATGTCGAGCTTGCGGATGACGTTCTCGGAGGCATCGTTTCCCACCCGGTTGATGCTGATCACGCGGTCGAGGCCACGGTCCTGGAGCGCGAACTCCAGGGTGGCTTGGGCAGCTTCGGACGCGTAGCCCTGACCCCAGAACTGTGAGCCCAGCCGCCAGCTGATCGCCACGGCGGGCAGCACCTCCGGCAGGAACTCGGGCACGGACAGACCCGTGAAGCCGGCCAGTTCACCCGAGGCCAGCAGCTCGACGGCGAAGATGCCGAAGCCCTCCTCGTCCCACTCCTCCTCCCATCGCTCGATGGCCTCCGCCGTGTGGTCCAGATCGTGCACCGAGCCGTCGTCGATCCAGTGCATGACCCGCGGGTCGGCGTTGATGTCCGCCATGGGCGCGAGGTCGTCGTCATGCCAGCGGCGGAGGAGGAGGCGGGGGGTTCGGATCTCGGTCATGGCGCCCATCCTGCCGAAGGCGAGGGCTTCATCGCTAATTGCGTAGCGCGCGTCGGGTTCAGTCCGTGATGTACCAGTCGTTCTTGAGGTACTCCAGGGTGTAGCTGCCGAGGTCGCTCTCGGAGAAGGTGGCGGAGGCCCTGACCGCTTCGACCGGCATCTCGATCTTGTCGGGAGTGCGCACGGCGACGCGCTGCGGGTCGACCGTCGCGGTCCGCAGGGCCTTCTTCTGCGCGGGGGAGATCATCTGGAACACGGCGGCGTACGTCGACCTGCACGGGCCGAGCCCCTGGTCCTGTGCCTTCTTCGCAGCGGGCCCCGCCACGTCGCAGACCGTGTCGATGTCCTCACGGCCGAGGGCGTGGAGGTACTCCTCGTACCGCTGGATCGCGCCCTCCTTCGTCCTGGGTGCGGGCTGGTCGCCGGTCGGGGTGGCCGAGGGCCTGTCGGGCCGAGCGGACGCGGACGGCGTGGCCGACGGCTCTTTCGCCCGCCTGGACGCGGACGACTGCGAAGGCTTCGCGTCCGTGTCCTTCGTCGCCTTCTCCGGACCGCACGCGCACGCGACCAGCGCCACACAGGCCGATACCGCCACGCTCGCCATCGTCCGCGCTCTCATCCGGTCCCCTCCGGTTGCTTCACCACCAGCCGACAACACATCAAGAGGTCACGCAGGTTCCGGGGGACACGGTTCCCGAAGCGGTCCACGCGTCGTGATCGGAGTGATCGGTGCCGCGCTCGCCGCCGTCCGGCTGAGGTCTGTGCGCCGACAGTCCTTTGCCCTACTCCGTTACCCAGCGTCGTCGCGCACTCACCGAGCCCCTTTGCCGATGAGCAACCCGCGCCGGTCGGGCCCCGAGTTTCCTCCGGGTCCGTGCAGCGCTGCCCGCCCGGCGTGCGTTCCGTGGTCCCCGGCCGATCGGTCCTCCGTCGTATGGGCTGATCGCAGGGGGCGCCGGGGCGGCTCTGGGGGCGACCATGGAGATGCGCCGGTCCGCGGCCCTGGAGACGGCCATGCCGTTCCAGGGGTCGTGACCCACCGCCGACGTCACAGGGGCTACACCCGTGTCCCCCCAGAGGAGAAGGACCGATGCGCGCTCTGCACCTCCGGACTGCACCCGCAGCGAACCCTGCCGCCGGTTCCCGGCCGACGCCCGCCCTCGCCGCGGCCTGTGCCGGGGCACCCCAGCCCGGGGCGCCCGACGAGGATGCCACCCCCGGTTCCCGTCCCCCGGCCGCCGTCGGCGCGCCGCCCGGCTGGCTGATCCTGCTGCTGGCCACTGCTTGCGGGCTGACCGTGGCAAACCTGTACTATGCCCAGCCGCTCCTGGAGATCATTCGCGATACTTTCCATCTCCAGGTGTCGACCGCCGGCAGCCTGATCACCGTCACCCAGCTCGGCTACGCCCTCGGCATGCTTCTGCTGGTCCCGCTCGGCGACCGCATCGAGAATGGCCGGCTGGTCCAGATCCTGCTGGCCATCACCGCACTCGGCTTGGCCGCGGGCGGGCTGGCTCCCGGCTTCGCCGTGCTGCTGGTGGCTGCCCTGATCGCGAGCGCGACCTCGGTTGTCGCCCAGATCCTGGTGCCCTACGCCGCCGACCTCGCCCCGAACCACATGCGCGGTGCCGTCGTCGGGCGCGTAATGAGCGGACTCCTTGCCGGCATCCTGCTCTCCCGTACGGTGGGCAGCATCATCGCCGAGGCGGCAGGCTGGCGCGCCGTCTACCTGATCTCCGCGGTGCTGATGGCCGGCCTCGCGCTCGTCCTCCGGCGGGCCCTGCCCCGCCACCCCCCTACCAGCAACCAGTCGTACGGCGCCCTGCTGCGCTCCACCGCCCGGCTGGTCCGTGTCCACCCCCAGCTGCGCCGCCGGTCCATCTACCACGCCTGTGTCTTCGCCGGCTTCAGCGCCTTCTGGTCGACCATCGCCTACGTACTGATGAGCCCGCCGTTCCACTATTCCCAGCTGGGCGTCGGTATCTTCGCCCTGGTCGGGGCCGGCGGCGCGCTGGTGGCCCCGCTGGCCGGACGCCTCGCCGACAAGGGGTACGTCCACCGGCTCACCCCGGTCGCCAGTCTGCTCGCTGCGGCCGTCCTGGTGTGGGCGGGCCTGGCGGGTCACCAGATCGTGGTGCTCGTCCTTGCCGCGGTCCTGCTGGACACCGCCGTCCAGTGCTCCCTGATCTTCGGCCAGCACACGATCTACCAACTGGACGCCAGTGCCCGGGCCCGGATCACCAGCGTCTACATCGCTACCTTCTTCCTCGGTGGCGCGGTCGGCTCTCTGGCCGGCACGTACGCCTACCACGCGGGAGGCTGGCCCGCCCTCACACTCACCGCGGCTGCTTTCCCTGTGCTGGCGGCCCTGATGTGGACCACCGAACGCCCTCGCGCCCAGACCGCGTGACCCATGCCCTCCGGCGCATTCATGAAGTGCGGGTAGACGGCGGCCGGGACGAGCCGGGTGCTCTGATCCCGGCCGACACAACAGCGCCACGGCCCCGTGCACCATCGCCCGTACGGGATGCGCTGGCCGGCCAGGCCCATGGATCCAGCGCACAAGCGCCTTGCTCACGCGGACACGTTCATCAGCGAGGCCCGCAGCTCCTCGGGGAGCTAGGAGCGTGGGTCAGTAACTGTGGCCGAGCGTCTCGGTTGGCCACCGAGTCATTCAGTTGGCCTCCGGCTTGCCGCCCTGTGCCCGGATGGGCGTGCACCACCGCGTACTGGGCGGCGTTCTACTGGTCGGCCTGCGGCATCCGGACGACCGCGATCCCGCCATCGAGGTCTACCGTCGTCCGGTTCGGCGGCGCCCCGTCTTCCTCGTCGTCCCGCATGACCAGGGCGGACTGCCGCTCCTTGAGTTCGTTTTGCTTGCCCGGCGAGAAGCTTGCGTGGAGCTGCTCAAAACCGGTCGCCGATATCTGACCCTGCCGGGCGCTGTTCCGCCACGGCAACATGCCGGCCCGCCCAGCACGGAGAAGCAGCTGATCCGCGAAGGCCACGACGGTCAGCAGGATGACCAGTCCGGGCAAGGTCATGAAGACGGCGAACTCCATGACCCGAGGATCGGCGCCGCGAGGGAAATGCTGCAAGGCGTGCGGCGTGGCCAACCGTGATGCGCAATGTGTACTCAGTCACAGTAACCGGCACCCGCGTGTGGCTGGTGATCACTCGTACGGGATGATCCCGGTATGCGTGATCAGGAGGGGCTGTTCGAGGCCGGGCCGGCCGAGGGCAAACAGCCGCCGCGTCGTGCGGCGGCGGCGGACAAGACGTTCCGGGCGTTCGACCCGCACAGGGTGTCGCTGCTGCCGCCGTCGCTGGATGACTGGCTGCCGGAAGACCACCTGGCCCGGTTTGTCGCCGACCTGGTCGACGAGCTGCTCGACCTCGGGCCGATCCTCGCGGATTACACCGAGAAGCGGGGCTACCCGCCCTACGACCCCCGGCTGATGGTGCGGCTGCTGATCTACGGCTACACCACCGGCATCCGCTCCTCGCGGGCGATCGAGCGCAAATGCGTCGACGATGTCGCGTTCCGGTTCCTGGCCGCCGATCAGGCTCCCGACTTCCGCTCGATCGCCCGGTTCCGCCGCCGCCACCTGGACGCGCTGGCCGACCTCTTCCTCCAGTCGCTACGCCTTGCCATGAC
>NZ_JBIWPP010000059.1:0-32730 GCF_044768335.1 Streptomyces sp. NPDC101151
CGGATCGGCTTGGAGGCGTAGGAGATGGTGGGGACGCCGATGGCCTCGACGGTGTCCATCCATGGTTCGTGGGCGGCCAGGAGGACCTGGTGTCCGGCGTTGCGGGCGGCCGTGGCGAGCGGGGCGACGGCGTAGAAGGTCGCCTGACTGCCCGTGGTGATGAACAAGAATTTCATGGCAATTCGGATGCTTTCCGTGAGACGACGGTGTCAACGAATCGGGGCCATGCATGAACTCTTCGTGGGCTCAACCGGATTTGGCGACTTCCATGACATACCGGCCGTAGGGTGACTTCGACAGACGACTGCCGAGGCGATAGCAGGTGTCCCGGTCTATGTAGCCCATGCGCCAGGCGATTTCTTCGAGACAGGCGATTCGCACGCCCTGCCGGTGCTCCAGGACCTGCACGTACTGCCCCGCTTCCATGAGGGCGTCGTGCGTTCCCGTGTCCAGCCAGACGAAACCGCGGCCCAGGGGTACCAGCGTGGCCTCACCCCGTTCCAGATACACGCGGTTGACATCGGTGATCTCCAACTCCCCGCGCTCGGAGGGCTGGAGATTCCTGGCGATGTCCACCACGTCGTTGTCATAGAGGTAGAGCCCGGTGATCGCCATGTTGGTCCGCGGCTTCGCCGGCTTCTCCTCGATCGAAATGAGCTTGCCCTGCTCATCCAGCACACCGACCCCGTAGCGTTCCGGGTCCCGCACCGGATAACCGAAAAGGACACATCCCTTGACGTCCTGTCCGGCCCGCTGGAGCAGAGGTCCGAACCGCGCTCCGTGAAATATGTTGTCGCCCAGCACCAGGGCAACGGAGTCATCTCCGATGTGGTCGGCGGAAACCAGGAAAGCATCCGCGAGCCCCCTGGGCTTGTCCTGCTCCGCATAAGTCAGGGAGAGACCGATCCACGAGCCGTCGCCCAGCAGTCTCTGGAATGAGCCCAGGTCGTCGGGTGACGAGATGATCTCAATCTCCGTGATGCCCGCGAGCATCAGGACCGACAGCGGGTAGTAAATCATCGGCTTGTCGTAGACCGGCAGCAGTTGCTTCGAGACGCCCTGCGTGATCGGATGCAGCCGCGTACCGTGCCCGCCGGCCAGGATTACTCCCTTCACCGCCCACCTCCTCGCTGTGTCCGTATAGTTCTGCCCGTCCACACCACATGGTGGAGAGCCGCACGGTCTGCGGGCGCCTTCGAAGTTGCCGCTCGAAGGGGCGGCCACGTTCAACTGCGCGATGTCCCCGGTCGAACGGGCCCATCCTCGTTATAGTGCTGATGCAGGCTTGCCTATGCATTTGTTGCGCCAAGTTCCCTGGGTGACGCTGGAAGCTACATTTCTCTGTGACTCATCAACCGCTTAGTAATTCTTAGGTGGGACTGTGAAAAACGAAGATTTGCTCCCCAGCTGCAATCCGGTCACCAGAAGGGCGGTGAGGTGACATGAGTACGCGCTCCCTGCCCGGACAGGGATCCGGCATCGGGGTACTGGGATGCGCCGACATCGCCGTGCGGCGCGCCCTGCCCGCGATCCAGGAGTCGCCCTTCCGCCTCGTGGCGGTCGCGAGTCGTTCCCAGGAGAAGGCCGAGCGGGTCGCGGGCAGCTTCGGTTGCGAGCCGGTCGTGGGCTACGAGCGGCTCCTGGAGAGGCCCGACATCGCCGCGGTCTACATACCGCTGCCGAACAGCGAGCACGCCGAATGGGCGCGTCGAGCACTGAATTCCGGCAAGCACGTACTGATCGAGAAGCCGGCCGTGACCACCGCCGGGGCCGCCCGCGACCTCGTGTCGCTCGCCGAGGACCTCGGCCTGCTCGTGATGGAGAACTTCGCCTTTCTCCAGCATCCCCAGCACGACCAGGCGCGTTCCCTCGTGAACAGCGGCTGCATCGGAGAAATCCGGTCGTACAGCGGCACGTTCGGCATACCGCCGACCGACCGGCAGGGGATTCGCTATCAGCCGGACCTGTGCGGCGGCTCGTTGTGGGAGCTGGGCTGCTATCCGGTTCGCGCGGCACAGGAGTACCTCGAGTCGCCGGTGCAGATCCTCGGAGCCGGTCTGGACTTCGATCCGAAACTGGGCGTGGACATCGCCGGCGCAGCCCTGCTGCGTGACGGCCGCGGCGTCACCGCACACTGCTCCTTCGGTCTCTCCCACAGCTACCGGTCGACCTACGACATCTGGGGCAGTGAAGGGCGCCTTGTGCTGGACTGGGCCTTCACCCCCTCCCGGGACGCCCGCCCGGTGCTGAGGCTCCAGCAGAAGGATCGCGAGACCAAATACGTGATCGCGGCGTCGGACCAGTTCGTCGGCGTCTTCAACGCGTTCTCCGACGCCATCGGTGACCCGCGGTCACGTCCCGCGCACCACCGCGCGATGGTGCGGCAGGCCGAGATTCTGACGCAGATCCGGTCGCACGCTCTGGCTTAGCGACGCGGCAGGACCCGCGCACGCTGCTCGCGCTCGGCATGTTCGTCGTGCCGAGCGCCGACAGCTCGTCGAGCGACGGCGGTCGACGAGGGACGGGCCACATCGGCGTGCCGGTCCGGATGCCGGCCGCCACCGTCCGATACGACGATCAATATTCGCTGCCTCCAGTCGGTCCGTCGTACTCGAGACATCGATATTCCACAAAAACACTCACCCGCAATGCGGTCGCTTTCGAACGCCGTCGACCGCGGCCCGCCGCCAACTCGGCTGACTGCATTGCGGACATGAAACCGTCCCAGTCCGCACATGCATTCTTCCCGGCCTCGAGCGGAATCAGTTGCTTTCCCGCCACCCCCCGCATCAATATGCCGCAAGTCGGGCTCATGGCGAGCCCGTGCTCAAGAAGGGGGTTGTTGGGTGAAGAAAATCCTGATGATTACGGCGGCGGCCGTGACCGGCCTCGTGGGTTCGAGCATGGTGGCACCGGCGCAGGCACAGGCGTCGGCCGACTCGACGGCAGGCAGCATCGCCTGGTCGCCCTGTCCGGACAACGACCCGGACATGGGGGCGCTGCTCAAGGGCCTGGAATGCGGCTCGCTCCAGGTGCCGCTCGACTACAGCCGTCCGGACGGCCGGAAGATCAGCCTGGCGCTGACCCGGGCCAAGCACACCGCGCCGGACGACCAGTACCAGGGCATCGTGCTGCTGAACCGCGGCCAGTGGCCCGGCGGCATCGGACGGGACCTGCCCACCCGGTACGCCAAGGGCACGACCGGGCTGCCGACGGCGGTCGGCTCGACGTACGACTGGATCGGGTTCGACCCGCGCGGCGTCGGGGCCAGCGAGCCGATGCTCACCTGCGACCCCACCTATGTGTTCCCGGGGCACGCCCAGGCGGACCCCGTGCCGAGCACGGCCGCCGATGAGCAGGCGTGGCTGGGCAAGGCCCGCCGATACGCCGACAGCTGCGGCAGCAAGTACGGCGATGTGCTCAAGCACCTCGGCACCAAGGACGCCGCCCGTGACCTGGATCGGATGCGGCAGGCGCTCGGCCAGGAGCAGATCAACTACCTCGGCTACGACTACGGCACCTACCTCGGCTCGGTCTACGCCTCGATGTTCCCGCACCGGGTGCGCCGCATGGTGCTGGACAGCGTGGTACGGCCGAGCGGCGTCTGGTACCAGGCCGACCTGGACCAGAACGTGGCGTCCGAGAAGCGCGCCAGGATCTTCTTCGCCTGGATCGCCGAGTACGACTCGGTCTATCACCTGGGCGCCACCGAGGCCGAGGCCGAGGCGAACTACTACAAGGGCATGGCGATGGTCCGCGAGGCGCCCATCGACGGCGCCATAGGCCCGGCCGAGTACACCGACCTGTTCTCGACCGACCTCTATCGCACCTACGGCTGGACGAGCCACGCGAAGGCGCTCGCCGACTGGGTGCTGCGCGGGGACCCGGCGGGGCTCAAGGCCGCCTTCCAGAAGCCCGGATACCCCCATCAGAACCGGCAGGCGATGTACAGCGCGGTCCAGTGCCGTGACGTCTCCTTGCCGCGCGACTGGAAGCGCTGGCACAACGACTACTCCCGCCAGTACAACCAGGGCAACAAGTTCATGACCTGGAAGAACGCCTGGTACAACGCGCCGTGCGCCTTCTGGCCGGTGTCCGCCGAGAAGCCGCAGAAGATCGGCCGGGGGCATGTGAGCATGCTGCTGGTGCAGCCGGAGAACGACGCCGCGCACGGGGTCGCCGGCGCCTACGAGACGCACAAGCTGTTCCCGGACTCCCGGCTCATCCTGGAGCTCGGCGGCAACAACCACGGCGCGTCGCTGTCGGCCAACGGCAACGCCTGCCTCAACGGCTATGTCAGCGCCTATCTGAAGGACGGCACCCGCCCGGCCTCCGAGGCGGGCGTCGACGCCACCTGCCGGGCCAACCCGGAGCCGGACCCGACGGCACCGGCCCGCTCCTCCGCGGCCCTCGCGGCGGAGTCCGAGCTGAACTAGTCACCACCACAGTCATGGCCTTCCAGGGCATCGCCCTGGAAGGCCATGACTGTGTGCCCGGCCGACAAGACGATGTTCCCCACCCGGGACCTCCGGGTGGGGAACATCGTCTTGCCGGCCGGGTGTCTCCCGTCCGCGCGGCGCCGCCGTCCGCAGTGGTCCGACCGGCGGGCCCGGATTACGCGGTGGTGAGTGTTTCGAGGGTGGGGATGAGGTCGGCGGGGGTGGGGAGGGTGTGGATTTCGGTGGCGAGGGTTTGTGCTTGGTGGGTGTGGTGGGGGTTGTTGAGGAGTTCTTGGGCGGTGGTGGCGATGATGTGGCCGGGGTTTTGGTCGGGTGCTTGTTGTTGGGGCATGAGGGTGAGGGCGGTGCCTTGGTCGGTGAGGGCGCGGGCGATGGCGTGGCGGTGGTAGTTCTCGGGGAACTCGGGGGGGTTTTCGGGGATGATCAGTTGGGGGACGGCGTTGGTGGCGAAGGTGGTGGCGGTGGTGCCGCCGCCGTGGTGGATGGCGAGGTCGCAGGTGGGGGCGGTGACGTCGACGGGGATCCAGCCGACGCGTGCGTCGCCGAGTTGGGTGCCGAATTTTTCGGCGGCGCCGGGGGAGGCGGCGATGAGGACTTCGGCGCCGGCCTGGGTGAGCTGGTTGACCAGGAGGGGCATGTTCCAGCCGGGGTCGCGGAACATGAGGCTGCGGAAGCCTGAGGTGATCAGGACGCGGTGGCGTCCTGTGGGTTTGGTGTACATCCAGGGTTCGAGGCGGCGTTGGGGGTTGCTGGGGATCCAGCGGACGGGTTGTGCGGTGGGGTCGTGGGTGGGGCGCAGGGAGGGTGGGGTGGCGTCGATGAGGAGGGCGGGTTCGGGCAGGCCGGTGAGGCCGAGTTCTTTGAGTTCGGGCTGGAGTTCGTCGGCGGCGCCGGGGTCGATTCCGGTGATGGGGATGGAGAGGTATTCGATCTGGCGGACGTAGGGGACTTTGAGGTGGGTGGCGAGGAGTCCGGCGACGTAGCTCATGGAGCTGCCGATGACGATGTCGGGTGTCCAGTTCTCGGTGAGTTCGAGGAGTGAGCCGAGGCCGGCGGAGGCCATCTTGGCGAAGCCGTGGCCCTGGGCGGTCATTTCTTCGTCGCCGAGTTCCTTGGGGAAGCGCAGGCCGCCAGTGGTGGCGTTCTTCATGTAGTACCGGATCGGCTTGGAGGCGTAGGAGATGGTGGGGACGCCGATGGCCTCGACGGTGTCCATCCATGGTTCGTGGGCGGCCAGGAGGACCTGGTGTCCGGCGTTGCGGGCGGCCGTGGCGAGCGGGGCGACGGCGTAGAAGGTCGCCTGACTGCCCGTGGTGATGAACAAGAATTTCATGGCAATTCGGATGCTTTCCGTGAGACGACGGTGTCAACGAACCGGGGCCATAACGCCGCACCCTTCAGGCGCGCAGCACCCGTACTGAGCGGAAGCCCCGCAGATTTCATGGACTCTGCTACTGTTCCGCAGCCGGTCATTCTTGGTAGCTCCAGCCGCATAATCGGCCGAGGACCGGAATCTGAGCTCGTGTCAGCCTATGGAGCAGATTCTCCGTCAGTCAATACATTCCTCCGACGATACCGGCCCCGGTTAATCTGTGAAGTAGTCACGGCCCGGTTCGAGCGCGCTGATTCTTGTGACGGGATTCGGGGCCGGCGAGTCCGTTCGACTGGTGACCTCACACAGTTGAACATGGCCTTCTGCGCCCGGTGCAAGGAGAATTACTGTCGGCCGGCGGAATATGAATGCGGGTCACCACGGCAATTTCGAAGACGCCGACCGGCCATGCGATTCTCCACCATGTGGTGTGGGGCAGTGAGGCGGCAGCCCAGACCGATGCCGCGATCCGGAGTCGGTCTGGGCTGCCGGAGGACAGAGCGACCGCAGGACAACATCAGAAAAGCCTGGATTACGCCGCAGGGCATGCGATCGAAAGGCAGTGGCTCACATGAACAATCTGCTGTACAACGCCAGGATGGCTCTCCGGGACTTTATGGAGATCAACATCTTCACGAAGGGCACGGACCGTGTGTACCTCTCCTTGGACCCGGACCTGACCTGGGAGGGTGCCGTGCCGGAGGGTGCGAGTGAGCAGGATGGGCGGGCGCACACCGAGAAGGTGGTACTGACCATCGTCGACCGTCTCCAGGAAATGGACATGGTCCTCGCCGGAGGCGAGAGCGCGGTGAGCGCCCTCCTGGAAGCCGAGTCGGTGGAGATCCTGCGGAAGGCCGCTTGAGTCACGCCCTGGGCCGGACGGTAGGGAAGGGCGTCTGACCAGGTCGGACCTCTGGCAGGCGCCCTTCTTGGCGCATCGACTCGCGGACGGTACGGGGCCGGAGGCCGGACAGCCCGGCCCGCCCCGTGGACCGGGGCAGAGCCGGGCTCCAGGACGCGCGTGCTGCCGGACGCGAACGACCAACGCCGCACTGCCCTGTTCGCCGGCGGCCCGGCGTCCCGCGTCCCGGCGGCGCCGAGCGCCGCAGCGGTGGTCGGTGCTCAGCGGTCCTGGAGCAGACCGAGGATGTTGCCGTCGAGGTCGGTGACGGTGGCCACCAGACGGCCGCCGCCGACGTCGTGTGCGGGCTCCTTCACGGTGGCACCGGCGGCGGTCACCTCGGCCAGCTTCGCCTCGATGTCCGGAACGTGCCAGTAGGCCACCGACGAGGTCATGCCCTGCGGACCGCCACCCGGCACCAGCCCGATGTGCTGCCCCCCGACCTCGAAGCCGACGTAGTAGGACTCATCGGTCTGCGGTGCGACACCGAGCAGGGCGGTGTACACCTCCTTGGACTTCGCCAGGTCGGACACGGGATGCAGCACGGTCTTGATTCCCTGGTTGGATGAGTTGGTCATGCTCACTCCTGAACTCATGGGTCAATTCGACCCGGTGTGTCTTGTAGACCTTAAAGACGGACGGCAAGCCGGAAAGTCGACGCGCCGGGCCGGTCGGTGGTGCCGACCGTGATCCGGCTCCTGCCGTCGAATCCGGCGACTTCGCGGATCTCGAAATCTCTGGCGCCGTGAGAGAAGGCCGGGGTGGCCACGGCTGGACGTGGCCACCGGTCGATCCGGTCGCGAAGGCGGCGCGGCCGCGCGGGCTCGCTCGGGCACTGCGCCGGGGCGGGTCTGCTGGTCACGTGCGAGATCGTGCCACGTCGCACCCGAGTCGCCCAGCTGTACCGATCACCGAGTACTCATGACGGTTTCACTGGTGCGTGGACTCGAGATGGACTAAGGCGTCACTCGGATTCTCCTCGGTGCGGACTGAGCCAGCTGTGTGCCGCGCGGAACGCGGGCCGGTCGAAGAGGCACCAGGCGGCGGCAGGAAGCCTCGATGCCCTGCCGGCGGGCTCGGTGCGCACAGTGCGCGCGGCGGTGCGGACCCGCAGGAGCACGGCGGTCACGGCGGCGAGTTCCTCCTCCGTGGCGCGTCCCCGCTCGACGCGAATGAGCGGATCAGATGTGGACTTGGTCATCGTAGGTCTCCCGTCTCCGTGTGCCGGTGAATTGCCGTGAACCGCAGTCGGTATGACGCCGGAAAACATCCGGTGATGACCGGCGCCGGATTTCCCTGCGCCTCACGGTCGTTTCTGGACTCGATTTATGCGGTACGTCCGATGCTGGGCGGTGGGGCAGCCGGAACTCACCTCGCAGATTGCTGGGGCCGAAGTTGAGCAACAACGAAGTCGTCCGTGTCCGGGCCGCCGCATAGGGTCGACCGGGGGAAAACGGCCGGGGCAATGGGGCGGCTGTGGAGGAGGCAAGGTGTCGGCACACAAAGACGCGACGGACCGGCCCACGAAGAAAGGCGAGCTGCCGAGGAATCGGCTGGAGAATTCCGGCAGCGCGTATCTGTCCCGGGCCAGGTCCAAGGACTCGCACCGCCCCGTGCACAGGGCCCTTGCCGCCCGCCGGCCGACCGAGCCCGGGCGGTCGTACCGGTGTTGACCGGTCGGGCCGGCGGGCCGGCGGAGGTGACCGGGGGAGTGGGGAGCGCCGCCCGCCGGTTCCAGCTGTACGACAGGACGCTGCGCGACTGCGCCCTCGGGGGGCGGTTCCCGGCCTTCGCGGATGCGCTCGCCCTGGTCCGGCACCTGGACGCCTGCGGGGTCAGGTTCGTCGACAGCGGCGTCGACGCTGCCTCGCCGGCCGGCGCGGAGTTCCTCCGCCGGGCACAGTCCGAGCTCGCGCTCCGGCAGGCCGAGTTGGTGGCCGTGGGAGCGGTCGGGCGGAGCCCGCGGACCGACGCGGAGCAGCTCCGGGCGCTGCTGGACGTCGGCACCGCAGTGGTCGGCCTCGACGTCCGCGAAGTCCTGCGGCGCAGCGGGCCGGTCGGCGTCGCCGCGCTCGGGGACCGGTTGGCGCTGGTGCGCGGCGCCGTACGGCGGCTCACCGGGGCGGGGCGGCGCGTCCTGGTCGGGATCGACCACTACTTCGACGGCTTCCGTGGCAACCGGGAGCTGGCCCTGGAAGTGGTGCGCACGGCCGTCGAGGCGGGCGCCGAGACGATCGTGCTGGGCGACAGCGACGGCGGCTCGCTGCCGGACGACGTGCGTGCCGTGGTCGCCGCCACGATCCGGCTGACCGGCGCGCCGGTCGGTGTGACCTGCCAGGACCACACCGGCTGCGCGGTCGCCAACGCCGTCGCCGCCGTGGAGGCCGGCGCCGACCAGATCCACGGCACCGTGCTGACCGGCGGCATCCAGGGCGTCAGTACCCCCTTGCTGCCCACCGTGGCGCACCTGGTGCGCGGGCGCGGGCTGCCGGTGGTGCCGGAGGAGCGGTTGCGCGAGCTGGCGCTCGTCTCCCGCTCGGCGGAGAGATTTGCCCGCCCACCCGGCACGTTGCACGGCCCGGCGGGGAACTTCGCCGCCGGCTCGGTGGGCGGACGGCCCCGTCCGGCGCCCGCAGGCGACCGGCTGCCGGCCGCGCTCGCCCACCCCGACATGCCGGCGCTGTACGCGTCCATGGACGGCTATTCGGCGGTGGAACGCCGGGCCGGCGAGCGGGGCGACACACTGGAGAGCGCCCCGGGCGCGCTTGCGGAGACGGCGAAACGGATCGGGACGCTGGAGCGCCGGGGGTACTGCTTCGAGGACGCTGTCGCCTCGCTCGAGCTGGTCGTCTGGAAGGAGTTGAGCCGTGGCCGGGCGGTGCCCCCGCTCTCCGTCGTCTCCTGGCGGGTCGGGGTCGAGCACACCGGCGACGGCGGGATCCGCACCCAGGGCCAGGTGCGGTTGCGGGTGGACGGCGTTCCGCTCAGCGGCACCGGGGAGGGGGCCACGCCGGTACGCGCACTGCACGCCGCGCTGCACACCGCGCTGGACCCGTTCTTCCCGGAGCTCGCCACGCTCGAGCTGCGTGACTACCGGATCCATGAGTTCGACCCGCCGGACGGCACGGCCGCACCCGCGGTGCGAGCCGTCGTCACCTTCCATGACGGGCAGCGCAGTTGGGGAACCGTCGGGGTGCACGAGAACTCCGTGGCCGCGGTCTGGACCGCACTCTTCGACGCGGTGCTGTACACGGTGATGACCCGATGCGCCGGCGTGCCCGGGGGCTGACGGGTTCACCGGTGCGACGACCGTGCCACCCGCCTGTCTTTCCTGCCCCCGCATGCCGATGTGGTGGGCGCCCCGGTGCGCCGCGCCGGGGTTTCCGGACCGCCCCTGCCGTACTCAAGTGCCTTTCGAGCAGCGGGATGCACCATGTAACGCTAGGCGCCAGGACGGAGCGGGGGCAGAAATGGGTGATCATCATGCCTGAGCAACCCGCAGCGCTGGCCTTCGCGAGCTGGCTGACGGAGTGGATCCGGCGCGCGCTCGGGCGATCGATAGCGCCCGACGAGCCGTTCGGTGAAGTCGGCCTGACCTCGTGCCAGGCCCTGCAGCTGTACGGGGACATCGAGCAGGACTTCGGCCCGCTCATCGATCCCGACGACATCTGGAACTTCCCCACGGTACGGGAGCTGGCCCGCCACCTGGCGCAGCGCGACTACCGTCACGACAGCGCCAACCCGCTGCGCGCGGCGTTCGTGTTTCCTGGACACGCAGCGCAGCGCCCCGGCATGACCCGGGAGCTGTACCGGACCTCGCCCATCTACCGGGCCTACCTCGAACAGGCCAGCGCCGCCCTGCTGCGGTACACCGGGGTGCCGGTCTGCGAGGTCATCGCGGGCGGCGGCCGGTGGATGAGTCAGTCGGCGTACGCGCTGCCCGCGCTCTTCGCCTGCGAGTACAGCCTGGCGCGGACGCTGGAGGAGGCCGGTGTGCTGCCGGTCGCGGTGCTGGGCCACGGAGTCGGCGAGTTCGCGGCCGCAGCGGTCGCGGAGGCCCTGACACTGGCCGACGCAGCCCGGCTCGTGGCGCTGTACGCGGCGTTCCTGGAGAGTCTGCCGGCGACCGGCGGCATGACGAGCACGGAAGCCGAGCCCTATGTGGCGGCGGAGCTGGTGGCCGACGAGCCGACGGTAGAGGTGTCCGAGCTCAACACGCGTCGCAACACCGTGCTCGCGGGCAGCCTGCCGGGCCTCGCCAGGGTCGAGGAGAAGCTGCGCGCGGCCGGTATTTCTCACCACCGCCTGCGGGCGCCGTACGCGTTCCACTCGTCGCTCATCAAGCCGATCCTGGGCACGTTCGAGCCGGCGGCCCGGCGGACCCCGGGTGGAGCGGCGCGGCTGCCCTACTACTCGTCGCTGCGCGGGCACTTGACCACGGAGCCGCTCTACGCCCCGTACTGGGCCGAGCACATCACCTCTCCCGTCCGGTTCGCCGACGCGGTGCGCCAGTTGCTCGCCCAGCAGGTCCCGACGCACCTGGTCGAGGTGGGCCCGTGCGAGCTGCTCACACCGTGGCTGCGGGAGCCGGCCGACGGCGAGGACGTCGATTGCGTCGCCGCGTGCCGGGATCCTGGCACCACGGCCCGCGACTTGGCGTCCGCGGTCGCCGAGATGCTGCCGGAGGCCGGTGAGGACGTGGCCGGATGGTTAGGGAATCCAGCCGTTGTCCTCGGCGATCCGTATGGCGTCGATGCGGTTGCGGGCGTTGAGCTTGGTGACGATCGAGGTGAGGTAGTTGCGGACCGTGCCCGCGGACAGGTAGAGCACGGCCGCGATCTCGGCGGCGGCCGCCCCCAGGGCGGCGTGGCGCAGCACTTCCAGCTCCCTGGGGGAGAGCGGGCACTCCGGTGAGTTCCAGGCGTCCACGGCGAGTTGGGGGTCGATCACCCGCTGTCCGGCGGCGATGGACCGGACCGCCTGGGCCAGCCGGTCCGGAGGTGCGTCCTTGAGCAGGAAGCCGGAGACGCCGCTGGCCATCGCACGCCGGAAGATGCCGGGCCGGTTGAGGTTGGTGAGGATGAGAGTGCCGCACGTGGGCAGCTTCTCGTGCAGTTCGCTTGCCGCGGTGAGGCCGTCCTTGCCGGGCAGATCGAGATCGATGACGGCGACGTCGGGGCGTACCTCGAGCGCGGTGTCGACGATGGTGTCGCCCCGTTCGATCGAGGCGACCACGCGTAGGCCCGGCTCCAGTTCCAGCAGGGCCGCGAGTGCACCCCGGATCATGTGAACGTCTTCGGCCAGAAGTATGCTCACCGACAACATGATGCCCCCCACGTCGATGTCGTCTGTTGCAGCTTACCGGGCATGTACTGAGTAATCGTTTCAGCGCAAGGAATGCAGCCCTTGTGGGCTCAAGGAATGTAGCCCGCGCAGGCTCAAGGAATGTAGCCCTCGGACGCCGGGATGCCCATGGGGTGCGCGGGAGCTTCCGCGCGGAGCGTAAACCTGCCGCCGTCCCCGACGCCGGCCTGGAAACTGCCGCCGATCGACTGCAGCCGGGCCTGCAGGTTGCCGAGACCGCTGCCGCTGGGCCCGGTGGCCTCGACGGGGGCGTTCTTGCCGACCCCGTCGTTCACGATGGTCAGGCACACAGTGTCGCCGTGCCTCGTCGCCGTGATGCTGCACTCCCGGGCGAGACTGTGCCGCAGGATGTTGGTGATGCCCTCGCGCAGCGCCGTGGCCAGCACGGTGTCGACGGCCGGGTGGAGCCGGCCGCAGTCGACACTGGTGCGCGTCTCGATCCCGGCGGTGGCGAGGATGCTCTCGCCCGAGGTCACCTCGGACCCCATGGTCAGTTCGCGGTAACCGCTGGCCACCAGCCGCACATCGGCCAGCGCCTGGCGGCAGACGGTGAGCATCGACGTCACCTCGTCCCGGGCCGGCTCCGGCCGGGCCGGGAGCAACCGGTGCAGCAGCTCCGCCTTGAGCGTGATGGCCGAAAGGCTGTAGCCGAGCAGATCGTGCAGGTCCCGGGCGAAGCGCAGCCGCTCCCTGGCCACCGCCGCGTACGCGCGCTCGGCGCGGGAGGCGTCGAGCGCGACCACCAGGGCGGTGAGCCGCGCGAGGGCGTAGATGAACATGCCGATGTACGTGGTGACGAGCCCGAGGTAGATCATCCGCAGGATGCCCTGTCCCGAGGCCAGCCCCATCGCCACCTGTCCCAGGACCACCGACGCGAACGCGGGCACCGCGGCACGCATGGGCAGCAGATAGAGGATGGCACCTGCCAGCGGCCCGCCCATGCTGCCCCAGCTGAACCCGAAGAAGGCGAAGGGGAGATGGGTCGCCACGGCCTGGACGCCGAGGGTCAGCCAGCGCCGGGTCGGTGACCAGTTGTGCGCCTGCGGCGAGGTGATCAGGAAGGACAACCCGACGGCCAGCAGGGCGAGGACGACGCAGACGATGTACGTACCACGGGAGGCGCCCGTCCAGTACACGTTCATGAAGGCGATCGCGCCGAGGCTGAGCAGTGCGAACCCGGTGATCGCGCGCGCGGTGCGAGGAGCGGGCAGGACCCTGGCCGCGAGCAGCGGCTCCGCAGCCTTGGACCCTTCCCACGGTGCGGTAGGTGCGGAGCCGCCGTGGACGTTGGCCGAATCGACAGCTGGTTCCGCTGGGGCGTTCACCAAGATTCTCCTCGAGAGAGGCCTGCACCGAGCCGGGCCGATCAGGCTGCCAGCTCGTGAGGGGCTGAGCCAGAATAGCGAATGTTTTTTGAACGAACGTAAACCAGCGGGTAGTTGAGAACCAGTCAGGTCAGAGGAACAGCGGTACCGGGTTGAGTTGTTCGGGCCGCTGCGGCCTTGCGAGCCGGCCGAGCGCCACGGGTACGTCGTACAGCCGGCCGGGCCCGAACCTGGCCCAGAAGTGCCGCAGCCCGGGGACGACCACCTTGACCACGGGGATGCCGATGTCCGGGCGGGTCTGGTCGAGCACGAGCAGCTCCATGTTCCGGTACCGCACCAGCGCCTCCATCGCGGCGATGTCCTCGCGCAGGTCGGCGCGCGGCCGGTAGGCGTACGTCTCCGGGCGGGTGGGCGTCACGTCCGCGGCCGGACGCAGATACGGCTGATTCGCGGCGGTCGCGTTCGACCACCAGGAGACGAGGTCGGTCCGTGCGTTGACGGGGTACCGTCGGCCGCGCGCGCCGGGGCCGGGCACCGCGGGCAGGGACTGGGCGAGCTCCGTGACCGCGCGCCGCAGGGCGATGCGAGGGTCCTCGTGGGCCCCGAATCCGAGCAGGATGTCCTCCGCCGCCTGGTCGGTCCGCCGGGAGACCGCGGCGATCACCGGGATGCCCAGGTCGGAGGTGACGTCGAGTGCCCACAGCTCCCGGTTGAGCGAGCGGTACGTGCGGCGCAGGCCGGTCAGCCACGGTTCGTCGAAGGCGTCGAGGTCCACGGCGGGGTGGCGGGTCCGGTTGTACCACCAGAGGGCCACCGCGTCCCGCTCGATCAGCTCGAAGAACCCCTGGAGTATGGCGTCTTCGAGGCTGCTGCCGGCGGCCTGGCCGTTGGAGTCCGCGACCGGCCCGGCGCCCGAGTCGCCCGGGCAGGCGTCGAAGTACAACAGGGACGTCGGCAACAGCCGGTGCGTGTGGTGGGTCAGCGACCACACCGGGGTCCACTCCACCGGCTCGTGGACGCCGAACGGCACGGGTACGTGGTTGAACGCGCCGTGGGCGGCGTTCCATCGCTCGCGCTCGCGGAACTGCCAGTCGGCGAAGAGCTGGCAGTCGTTGGGGTGGATCGCCGCCTCGCCGAGATTCGCGTACGTGTCCACCAGCACCGCCTCGTCGCCCTGCCGGGTCGCGGAGTAGCGCTCGACGGCCTCGCACAGGGCGCCGACCCGGGCGTCGGTGTCGGTGACGCCCTTGCCGCCGCTCATGCTGCGCAGCCCGCTGCGCAGATGGGAGAGGGTGCGTGGGGCCACGGCCGGGTTCCAGCCGGAGACGTAGACGTGCACGCCGTCCGGCAGCGACGGAGCCCGGCGGAGCTGGGACACCACGCCGGTCACATCGCTCACCAGGTGCTGGTGCGCCGCGAGCATCTCCTCCGGGGACAGGGCACGGTCATTGACGTGGCGGGTGGCCTTGGCCCGCGGCTGCAGCGTGATCGGCCGCAGGGCCTGCTCCTTGACCAGGTCTTCGTCCCCGCACTCGGGGCACTGAGGGCGGCGCCGCAGCGCATGGCACGTGGTCTGCTGGGTCAGGGTGTCCATCACGCACACCGCGGACTGGTTGTCGCTGCGCACCCCGGCGAGCCACTTGGCCGCCTCCAGGGCGGCGCGGTGCACGCCGAACATCCGGGTCGCGGGGAGCGAGGTGGTGGGTCTCGTGACCGGGCCGCTGATCCGCAGCGCTGTCTGCAACGGCTGCTCGGAGCGGCGGTGCAGCCGCAGCCGGTGGGCCAGACACGACCAACAGGGGCCGCCCGGCCGGAACACCGGACCGACCCAGGTCTCCACGCCGCACGGGTTGGCGAGCACCCAGGGCCGGCCGAGTTCCCGGTGCTGCGCGTCGATCCGGGCCAGTTCGAGGTTCAGGTAGTCGTCGCACAACACCACGCTGAGGGCCGCGGGACCCGTCTCCATCCCGTCCTCCGCGACCAGCAGCCCGGCCGCACGGCAGGCCGGGCGGGCGTAGTCGGCGCCCGCCCGGCCCACCGTGATGACATCGACGGGTGACTCGGACACGGCGGTCTGCGCGGTGCCACCGTCCAGGCCGGCCAGCTCCCAGTACGCCTGGGCGGCGACACTGGCCTCGGCCTCGGCAGCCCCGCTGACCTGGCCGATGAGGCCGGCCCTGCGCAGTTCGTCGAGCGCGCGCCGCACCTCCTCGGCGGGCACCTCCCGGGCGGCTTCGTCCAGTAACTCCGGGAGCGTGCGCGTCCCGTCGAGCAGCCGGGCGAGTGCCTGGATGTGCCGGCCGTGCAGGGCCATGACCCCGCGGGCGGAGAGCAGGTAGACGGCCTCGCCGGCCACCACCTCCGCCCGCAGATGGCGGCGGAAGCCGATGCGCAGACCCTCGCCCGTGAAGGCGTCACCCGTGTCCATGGGGGTTCTCCATTCCGCCGGTCGGTCGGGGCAGGTCAGCAGTCAGGAGAGCCGCAGCGGCTCAGGTCCGTCGGGAGCGCGAGAGCCGGGGCGCTGGTCCAGTCGAGGTATTCGATCGCGATGGCCGGAGGCCCGGCCAGCGTCACGGGCTCGAGGCCGTCGATGCAGGTGGCGGGCCCGAAACCGGTGCCGGGCTGTGCGTACCGCGTGCTGGAGAACGTGTTCATCAGGAATCTCCCTCTGTGATCCGGGTGGCTCGGTGTGCCGGTGGATTTCCCTGTGCGACGTGCTGTGCCAGTGGGTGCAGCGGTGTGTTCGCGTGATCTCCGTTCGACGGCCATCGGAGCGTGCTGGCCGATGCCGCTCGATTCTTGGACGAGTTCCTCTCGAATGGGGAGTGCTGTCGTCACTGCCTGACTGTGAAACCTTCATGATTGGAATCATGAAACGTTCCCTGTGCGCAGACGCCGCGGGAGCGCAGGATCGCCACAAGCTCATGCGACGACACCTGCCGGCCTCCCGACCGGAGGAGAGCGAAGGGAGCTGAGCAGAATGGAGATCAACGTCCTGGGACCGCTGACCGCACACGAGTGCGGTGTGTCTCTGGTGCCGAGTGCCACGAAGCCCCGTCAGATCCTGGCCCTGCTCGCGCTGCAGGCAGGGCACGTGGTGACGGTTCCCACGCTGGTGGAGGAGGTGTGGGGCACCGACGTCCCGCGCAGCGCCGCCACCACCCTGCAGACGTACATCCTGCAGCTGCGCCGCAACATCGCGGCCGGGCTCACGGACGAGCCCGATCGCCGTGCCAAGGATGTCCTGGTCACCCGGCACGGCGGCTACATGCTCGACATCGGCGCCGCCGGGCGGGTCGACGCACAGGAATTCGAGTGCCTGCTCCGCGCCGGCCGGTCAGCGTTCGGCGAGGGCGACTTCCGGTCCGCTTCGGACCAGCTGGGCAAGGCGCTGAACCTGTGGCGCGGGCCCGCTCTCGTGGACGTGCGCGTGGGCGCCGTGCTCGAGCTGGAGGTGTTGCGCATGGAGGAGGACCGCATGGCCGCGCTGGAGCGGCGCATCGAGGCGGACCTGCGGCTCGGCCGGCACAGCGAGCTGGTACCCGAACTGCACGTGCTGACCGCCAGGCATCCGATGCACGAGAACTTCTGCGCCCAGCTCATCCTGGCCCTGCACCGCTCCAGCGGCGCATGGCGGGCTCTCGAGGCGTATCAGCGGCTGCGCAAGGCGCTGGTGAGCGAGCTGGGTCTCGAACCGTCGCCGAAGCTGCAGCGCCTGCACCACGCGGTGCTCTCCGGCGACCCGGAACTGGAGCTGCCCGGGGCGGCCATGGACCGCAGGGGCGGGGGCTGAACACCTTCCGTCACGTCCCCGCGGGCGTCGACGGGCGACACACCGAACGGCAGAATCTCCTCGATCACGATCACTTCCGATGGATCTCGCGCAAAATACGCACGGCGCTTTCGAGTTCCACCGCTGAGCCCCGCAAGCCCGCTCCGGCGAAACCCGTATGAGAGGCGTGGCGACGTGCTCGTACAACTGGAGGTCCGCTCCACCGGGTCTCCATTCAACACCGCGTGCGGATTGAGCATTTTCTAAGAAGCCCGGCTCTTGCGGCCGGGCCAGAATCATCCCGGCGAGCCCGCGACTTGCCACGCGGCGGGCCGTAGGAAGAACGGACCGGCGCCACCGGACTCTCGGAAGGAAAAGCCATGGCGGAGCAGTCGTTGGCGGCGACCAAGCGCCTGTACGAGGCGCTGGACAAAGCCGACACAGAGGCGGTCGTCGGACTCTTCGACCCTTCGGCCGAGATCGTGGTGCCGCCCCTGCCGCCCTGGCTTCCGGCCGGCTATTCCGGGGTGGAGGGCGCCGTGGACTACTTCAGGACCGTACTGCGGGCCCTCGAGGAGACCCACTTCTCCGTCACCGAGATGCGGCCCTCGGGCGATGACTGGGTGGCGGTCATCGGCGACTGGTGGGGTCAGGTGCGCAGCACCGGCCGCGAGTTCAACGCACGTTCCGTGCACTTCTGGACGTTCCGCGACGGCAAGGTCGTCAAGGCCGAGGGCATCTTCGACACCGCCGGCATCATGCGCGCCTTCACCGACGACGTGGCAGCGGGCGCCGAGGTGGGCTGACCACGTCGCCGACCACCCGGCGGCCCCGCCGGCCGTGCCCACCGCGCGGCTCCGGCGGGGCCGCCTGCTCGTTGCCGCCCACGACAAGGGCCCGGCCGGGCGAGGCGACAGCTGAGCAGGGCCGATCTCTCTCAACGACACGGACAAGGAGCGGTGATGGAACTCGGGCGGGAAGAGATGCAGGGCCGGGTCGAGCGGGAGCGGGTGGTCCGGCTGGCCACGGTCGACGAACGCGGGCGAGCCCATCTGGTGCCGGTCATCTTCGCGGTCGACGGCGACGTCTTCTACTCGCCGACGGACAAGAAGGCGAGGCCGCCCAAGCGGCTGCGCAATCTGGACCTGGACGACCGGGTCACCGTCCTGGTCGACTTCTACCACGAGGACTGGGCGAAGGCGTGGTGGGTACGGCTGCGCGGCACCGGCCGGGTGATCGACGACAGCCCGGAACGCACACATGCGATCGGCCTGCTGGACGGAAAGTACTCACAGTTCGCGGGCGACGCGTACGCCGAGGACGGCGGTCCGATGCTGGCGGTCGACATCAAGGACTGGACGGGCTGGGCGTACAGCGGCCGAGTCCTGGACACACCCGAACGGCGCTCCTGGATTCCCTGGCGGCGATCGCGCTGACCGGCGTGTCCGGGACTGCCGTCTCATCGTGGGGCGACGCGAAACACGTCTCCTCGTCCGCAGATGAACACCGCGATACCGCAATACGGAAGATGCGCCTGAGGTCGGGTCGCTGCAATTGTTTTACACGGCACCGACGGTGTCATCTGATCCCGACCCGTCACGGGAGGTGAAAAGGATGAAGGCGCTTCGTAAGTGGAACGCTCTGCGCTCGCAGCGTGCGGGTGGTGTTCGGCCGGCCGGCCGTCACTTCAAGTGGGCCGCCTGATCGGTTCCGTGTCTGGTCTGTGGAGGGCAATCGCCCTCCACAGACCTACTTGTCGGCCCCAATAAAAATTGCCATGACAAGCGAGGTGAAAACAGTGCACCGATGGAGTTTCGAGCGCTTTCGCGTCGACCGGGAGACCTTGACCGAGCTGCTGGAACGATTCCTGGCCGTCGAGCTGTGGCAGAAGACGCGCGACCCGCTGACCGACGGGGAACGCTCTGAACTGCGTCGGTCGATAGGCGGACTTCGGCATCCCGTCGTGGTCGAAGAACTCTGCGCGCTGGTGGCGACCCACCCCGATGCGGTCATCCGGCAGTCGGTCCTCGAGGGCATCGAGCCGTTCGTGGCAACTCATCCCGCGGCTCGGGAACTGGTGCTCTGGCTGCTCGGCGACGACGAGGACTTCGTCGTGTTCTCCGCCGCGCGCATCGCCGGACGAAATCGCCTGGGTGAGGCCTACGACGAGCTGGTGCACATCACCGGGCCGGCCGAGGTCGGCCTCTACCGCAGTACCAAGCCGGTGGGCATCGGCGCCGCCGTCGTGAGCAAGGCGATGGACCAGATCCTGGGGGCGGAGGACCGCGCGGCCAGGATGGAATGCGAGCGGGAATACGCCAGTACCGGGCAGCTTCCGCCGGGAACCGCACTCGACGAACACTGGGACTATGAGCCGGAGAACCTTCCGGATCCCGTTCCCGATGGCATGGTGCGCATTCCGGCCTCGGAGTTCGTCGTCGGAATAGGCATGGACGACATCGTTCATCCCCTGTACGACACGGATGACGCGGCCCCCAGGCAGACCCGCTACCTGCCCGACTTCCTCATCGACCGGTACCCGGTGACCAACCGGCAGTACGACGAGTGGGCGGGCAGCGAGACGGCCGTCGAGCACCTGCTCTGCCACCCCGATGAGCCCGCGGACAAGGACCACCGCCGCGGGCTGGCCGGCGATGCCCGGTTCGGCCCTGACAACCCCGCCACCGGCGTCGACTGGTTCGACGCCTACGCCTACCTCGCTCACCTCGGGAAGCGACTGCCGACCGAGCTGGAATGGGAAAAGGCCGCGCGCGGCGAGAGCGGATCGCTCTATCCGTGGGGCAACGAGTTCGACCCGGACGCCCTGCGGTGGTTCGGCGCCGTCTTCGGTGAGGCGCGGAGTCTTGAGCACTGGCGCGACACACTCAGCACCTTCGACGAGAAGACTCCCGCGGTCACCACCGTCCCGGTCGGTTCCTTTCCCAAGAACGTCAGCCCCTACGGCGTGGCGGACCTGGTCGGGAACTGCTGGGAGTGGACGGACACCAACTTCGTCACCCGCGATCGCATGCAGCCGATGATCTCCGGCCGGCCCCGTACCGAATGGGCGACGGCCGACGAGACCTCGGTGGTCATCAGGGGCGGCGCGTGGACCTCCATGCGGGAGCAGCTCATGACCTTCTACCGTGGCAAGGATCTCTTCACGGACCGCCACAACGAGATCGGCTTCCGAGGTGTGATCCGATGAGTTCGCCACAGCGAGTTCCGCGGTTCCGGTACGACGGCACGGTGTCGGCGGAACAACGCGCCTTCTACGAGCAGTACGGGTTCGTGATCTACCGCGGAGTGTTCGACGCGCAGGACGTGGAGATCATCCAGCGCGACGCCGAACGTCTGGAGCGCGACACGCTCGACGGGAAAGTACCGGCCGAGCATCGCGACAAGGTGATCAACCCGTCGTACGACGAGGCGGGCCGGGCCACCCTGCACCGGCTGCCCTATTTCACGCTGCACTGTGCGGACACCCGCGAACTCATCGAGCGACGCGGACTGGACGCGCTCGGCCCCGGTCTGCTGGGGCGGCCCACCTGGCGGTTCGAGGACGCCATCGACGGCGCCGTGTGGCAGATGAAGCGGGGCGAGCGAAGCTCGTACAGCGCGCTGGACTGGCACCTCGACTTCCCCCATGACCTACCGGTGACTCCGTTGGTGAACGTGGGCATCTATCTGGATGCCGCCACCATCCGGAACGGGTGCCTTGTCATCGTTCCCGGATCCCACCGGTACCCGCCGCGGCGCCTGGCTTCCGTGGGACTTCCGCTGGAGGTCGACGCGGGTGACGTCATTTGTCACACCTTCAATATTCTCCACCACTCCGGGCCGGTACTGGACGACACCAGCCGGGCGACGCTGTATGTGTACTACTCGGCGGGAGAGAAGCCCGAGGCGGGTACGGCGTACAGCCACCGGGCGGGCGAGGATTTCGCGACGATGATCACCGGAGCGGAGGCCGGCACGCGATGACCAGCACCGAGCAGTTCTCCACCGAGCTTCCCGCGCCCGATGTTCCCGTCGCGGTACTGCGCATCGCCTGCTGGACCGACGGGGCGAGGGAGGAACGCGACGCCCTGCTCGCCGGCTACCTGCGCAGTCTGGAGGGGCTGACCGATCCGCAGGTGCTGGAGGAGTGCCTGGTGGTCGGCCTGCTCCACGACACCCCCGAGATCCGCAGGCAGGCCCTCGCGGCCGCCGTACGCCTCTCCCCGGAGCTGGCGGCCGAGGCCGTCGGCTGGGCGCTGGCCGAGCCGGACGAGACCGTGCGGGCCCCCGCCCTCGCGGCCATGGCCGGCATCCCGGCCCTCCGGTCCGCAGGCGGCGCCTCGGCCCTCGGGGCACTGCTGGCCTCGCTCGGCAGGTCACCCGACCAGATCGCCTCGGGCGTCGGCGGCCAGGTGACGGTGGCCGACGCGCACGCGCTCGCCCGGGCCCGGACGCTGCTGGCCGACGAGGCCCTGGCCGAGGAGGTCCTGGGCGATCTGCCGGTCCCGCTGTCCGCCGACCGGCTGCCCAGCCGGCTCTCCCTGGAGGGGATGCGGCACGTACCGGCCGGGCGACTGCGCCGCGGGCCGCGCCCCGGCCAGGAGCCGACCTGGGGCGATCCGGCGGAGTCGGCGGTGGACGAGGTCACTGTGGAAGGGTTCTACCTGGACACCCATCCGGTCACGAACGACGAGTACGACGCGTTCGTCGCGGACATCGGCGAGCACGGTCATCTGTGGTGTCATCCCGACGAGCCGAGGGACACCCGGCACACACGCTCCACCGTGGACGATCCGCGCTGCGCCGGTGATCACCCCGTGACCGGGGTCAGCTGGTACGACGCGGTGGCCTACGCCGGCTGGTGCGGCAAGCGGCTGCCCACCGAGGACGAATGGGAGCGGGCCGCGCGAGGCGACGACCACCGTCGGTACCCGTGGGGCGAGGAGTTCCGCACGGACCAGGCGCGGGGCCTGCACTCGGTGCTCCCGTTCGACAGTGAGGCCGATCCGGACCGCGGAGCGTGGCTGCGCCGGCTCGCGGACCTGGACATCGCCGCACTGCCCGCGCTGACCGGCCCGGTGAACCAGCTGCCGGGGAACGAATCTCCCTTCGGGGTGCGGGACATGAGCGGCAACGTATGGGAGTGGACGTCGACCCGATACCTGGACGGCCTCCCGGTCGAGCCGCACTTCGGCACCATGGATCCGGGCGACCTGTGGGGCGAGTGGTCGGCCGAGGTCAGTGTTCGCGGCGGCGCGTGGAGTTCGCCGCCGGCCCTGCTCACCGCGGTGAGCAGGGCGGGCAAGCAGGTGGTGACACGCAGCCCGGAGATCGGGTTCCGCTGCGCGGTGGGCGAAGCAGAGGTGCTGGACTGATGGTGGGAGCGCGGCGATTCAAGCGGGGGCTGCCCGAGGGCTACGCCCGCTGTCTCGCCAACCGGGATTTCCGTCGGCTGCAGCCCGGCCTGCTGATCTCCTTCCTCGGCGACGGCATGAGTTTTGTCGGCATCGCATGGCTGGCGGTCAAGCTGGCCGCTCCGGACGACCGGTCCTTCGTGGTGGGACTCGCCGTCGCCGCCTACAGCCTCCCCGCCGCGCTCGGCTCGCTCACCCTCGGACGCTGGCTGAGCGGGAGCAACGCCAAGACCCTGATCCTGGTGAACGCGGTGCTGCGCGGGGCCGTGTTCACCGTGATCCCGGTGCTGTTCTGGACGGGACTGCTGGACGTCGCGCTCTACGTCAGCCTTCTCGCGTTCTCCTCGCTGCTGCACGCATGGGGGATCGCGGGTCGGCACACCTTCGTCGCCGAGACGCTGGCACCCGAGGACCGGCTGGCGGGCCACTCGCTGGTGGGCAGCCAGGAGCAGTTGTCGTTCATCGCCGGGCCGCCACTGGCCGGCCTGGTGTCAGCCGCGTTCGGGCCGGCCGCGGTACTGGCCGGTGACGCGGTCAGCTATCTCTACCTCGCCCTGGTGACGGCCCGGGTGCGCGGGGACGGCACGGTCGGCCGCCGTCCCGCGGTCCCGTTGCGGAGCACCGCCAGGACTCTCCTGCGCCATCCGGGGCTGATGGGCCTGCTGGCGCTCACGTTCGTCTTCTATCTGCTGTACGGCCCGATCGAGGTGGCGGTCCCGGTGTTCGTGGCCGACCGGATGGGCGGAGACCCGACCGTGCTCGGGTGGATCTGGGGCGCGTTCGGCGTCGGCGCGGTGATCGGCGCGCTGATCACCGGATCGGTACGGCGTCTGCCGCTGTGGCCGACCGCGCTGACCATCGTGGCCGGATGGGGGCTGGCGGTCCTCCCCTTCGCACAGTTCGGCACCCTCGCCGCGGGAATGGCGGGCTTCGGCCTCGGCGGCCTGATCTACGCGCCGTACGGTCCGGTGTCGATCACCCTGCTGCAGCAGAAGGCGCCCCTCGACGAAATGGTGAGCCTCAGCGCCTTCCGCAGTGCGATTCTGGTGATCGCGACTCCGCTGGGCGCGGCGGTCGGCGGGCTCCTGGTCAGCGGGTTCGGGGCGGGAGACACGATTCGGCTGTCCGGCCTGACCACCGTCGGACTAGCGGTGCTGGCAGCGGTCCTGATCCTGCTGGTACGGCTGAACAGGCAGCGGGGCAACCCGCCGGTACAACCGGTGGCCCACCGGGAACCTGCCGATCACGCTTGAGCGACCGGCTCCGTCGGCCCCGCTGCTTCGGTTCACCGGACCAGCGGGGCCGTTGCCGTCGAGAAGCGGTCCCCTTCCGCGAGGGTGCCGGTCAGACCCTGATGACCTGCGGGCCCAGCAGCGAGTAGCGGCGGGCCTCGGTGACGGGCAGACCGGTGTCGGTGATGATCGTCTCAAAGTCGGAGACCTCGGCGAAGCGGCAGAAGCTGCTGGCGCCGAACTTCCCGTGGTGGCCCATGAAGACCCGCCGTCGCGACACCTCCAGGGCCTTGGCCTTCACATCGGCGACGACCGGGTCGGGAGTGGTGAGGCCGAACTCCCGGGAGATTCCGTTCGATCCCAGGTAGGCCAGGTCGATGACGAAGCCGGCGAGCATCGAGCACGCCCACGAGCCCACGGTCGCGAGCGTGCGGGCGCGCACCCGACCGCCGAGCAGCAGGACCGTGAGGTTGGGCGACTCCGCGGCCGCCGTGGCCGTCGACAGGGACGCGGTCACCACCGTCAACGGCCGGTCGACGGGCAGCAGTCCGGCCAGGATCTGCGGTGTGTAACCCTCGTCCACGAACACGGTCTCCGCGCTGCCCAGCAGCCGCACGCCCTCCGCGGCGATCCGCCGTTTGCTCTCCACGTGCAGCGTGACCCGCTGGGCGAGGTCCGTCTCGAACCCGGCGCTCTCCACCGGATAGGCGCCCCCGTAGGTACGGCGCACCAGACCGCGGCGCTCCAGCTCGCCCAGGTCCCGCCGGATGGTCTCGGGCGCGACTCCGAAGTCCGCCGCGACATCGGTGACTTCGACCTTGCCCCGCTGGCGCGCGAGGGTCAGCAGCCGGTGGTGCCGTTCTTCGGAACGCATGCCAACTCCCAGCCGTGACTTGACTGTTCGGGCATCCAGGCGCCCGAACGGACCCGTCAAAGTGTTATACCGCCGCCACGCAGGCCGACACCTGCCCGTCGCTCACCACAGCGTGACCGGGTCGGCCCGTTTGCGAGGCGCGGGATCCGCGCCCGAGCAGGAGCGTCGTCGCCGCGGCCGGTGCGGGGGTGCCCGCCGTGCCCGGACCCACGCCGAACCGGGCGTCGCGGCCGGGCCGGCCGCCGGAGGCTTCCGCGCGGAGCCGCGAAAGGTGGTGAGGGTGGTGTGCTCCCGGGACCCCCGCTTGCATACTGCACATAGGTTCCACATAAGGTAAGGCTCGCCTAATACTTTAAAGGTGAATCACAGCTAGGAGCCCGTCACATGTCTCTTCGGCGCCGCGGCACAGCCGCTGTTGCTCTCGCCGTCGCCGCCGCACTGTCGCTCGCGGCGTGCGGCGGCGATTCCTCCGGGAACGGGAAGGAGGGCAGCGCATCCGCCGAGGCCGGGTCGGGGGCGAAGGACTCGAAGTCGGTCGCCAAGGGCGGCAAGGACTTCGCCGACGCTGCGGAGAAGACCGCCGCGCTCGGCACGGACGCCAAGGCCGGCCAGTGGCCGCGCACGATCAAGCACGCGATGGGCAGCACCGAGATCAAGGCCCGGCCCAAGCGCGTGGTCGTGCTGGACGTCGGCGAGCTCGATAACGTTGTCTCCCTCGGTGTGAAGCCGGTCGGTCTGGCCCCGACCGAGGGCTCGCCGGAGCTGCCGTCGTACCTGAAGAAGGACGCAGGCACGCCGAAGAACATCGGCACCATCAACAGCCTCAACCTGGAGGCGATCGCGGCCCTCAAGCCGGACCTGATCCTGGGCAGCCAGCTGCGCGCAGCCGCCTCGTACGACGAACTGTCGAAGATCGCGCCGACCGTCTTCTCGATCCGCCCCGGCTTCACCTGGAAGGAGAACTACCTCCTCAACGCGGCCGCGCTGGACAAGACCGCGCAGGCCAAGGCGAACCTTGCCGCGTACGAGAAGCGGGCGAAGGCTCTCGGTACCCGGCTCGGCGCGGACAAGCCGACCGTGTCGATGGTCCGCTTCATGCCCGACGGCGTCATCCGGCTCTACGGCAACGACTCCTTCATCGGCACCATCCTCAAGGACGTCGGCATTCCGCGCCCGAAGAACCAGGACATCGCGGACCTGGCCGCCGAGATCAGCGCAGAGAACATCGACCAGGCCGACGCCGACTGGATCTTCACCGGCGTCTACGGCGACCCGAAGGCCACGGACAAGAGCAAGGCCCAGGGCAACCCGCTGTGGAAGAACCTCAAGGCGGTCAAGGACGGCCACGCCCATGACGTGCCGGACGAGACCTGGTACCTGGGGCTGGGCGTCACCGCCGCCAACGCGGTGCTCGACGACCTCCAGAAGTACCTGACGGCCTGAGACGACAGACGGCCCGACACCACGGACGGCCTGAGAAGAGAGTGAGCGCGGCGCATGTCGCCACCCACCCCCACCCGCCGCCGGGCCGGCTGGTTGCTGGCCGGCACGGCGATGCTGCTGATCGCCGTCCTGCTGAGCCTCGCCGTGGGCAGCCGCCAGATCGCGCCGGGCGAGGTGATCCAGGCCCTGGTGCACGGCGGCAGCAGTGACGACGCCCAGGTGGTGCGGGCGTTGCGGGTACCGCGCACGGTCATTGGCATCCTGGCGGGCGCCGCGCTCGCGCTCGCCGGGACGGTGATGCAGGGCGTCACCCGCAACCCCATCGCGGAACCGGGCATCCTCGGCGTCAGCCAGGGCGCGTCGGTGGGCGTGGTGTGCGCGATCGCGTTCTGCGGCGTGCACACACTGGGCGGCTACGTGTGGTTCGCGTTCGTGGGCGCGGCGCTGGCGGCGGTGGGCGTGTACGCCGTCGCCAGCGGCGGGAGGGGCGGTGCGTCGCCGGTCAAGCTCGCGCTCGCCGGCGCCGCGACGAACGCCTTCCTCGCCTCACTCGTGTCCGGGATCGCCACCACCAACGCGCGGGCCCTCGACGAGTTCCGCTTCTGGCAGGTCGGTTCGATCAGCGGGCGCGGCAGTGAGGTCATCGGCCAGATCTGGCCGTTCCTGCTGGCCGGCCTGGCGCTGGTCGCGGCGATGGCCCGCGGCCTCGACGCGCTCGCGCTCGGCGACGACGCCGCCAAGGCTCTCGGGCACAACGTCGGCCTGCTGCGCGTGCTCGGTGCGCTCGGCGCGACGGTGCTCACCGGAGCGGCCGTGGCCGCGGTCGGCCCGATCGCGTTCACCGGCCTCGCCGTACCGCACATCGCCCGCGCCCTGGTGGGCACCGCGCACCGCTGGGTGCTGCCGCTGGCCGCACTGCTCGGCCCGGTGATGCTCCTGGGCTCGGATGTGCTCGGCCGCGTCGTCTTCCCGCCCTCGGAGGTACCGGTGGCCGTCATGACCGCCCTGATCGGCGTGCCGTTCCTGATCGCGCTCGTCCGGCGCCGGGCGGTGGTGGCTGCATGAGCCGCACCGGGGCCGTCCCCGCCCGGCCTGCCGTGCGCCCGGCCGGGCACGCCGTGCTGCGCGGGGGACGAGCGAGTTTCCTCGTGCACCGGCGGGCGGTCGTCGTCGCGGCGGCGCTGGCGGTGCTGCTCGCGTGCGCCGTGGTGGCGTATCTGTGCGTCGGCGAGTCCTTCGTCCCGCCGACCGAGGTCGTCAAGGTGCTCTTCGGGCGTCCGAGTCCCGACGAGTTGGTGGTGGGCACGCTGCGCCTGCCGCGCCTGGTCGTCGGGCTCCTCGCGGGGGCCGCGTTCGGCGTCGCGGGCGCGCTGGTGCAGACCGTCGCACGCAATCCGCTGGCCAGTCCCGACGTCATCGGCGTCACGCACGGCGCCGGCGCCGCCACGGTCGCCGCGCTGAGCTTCAACGCCGTCGCCGCCGACGCGCTGCCGTACGTCTCCGTCGCCGGCGGCGTCCTGGCGGCCCTGCTGGTGTACGTCTTCGCATGGCGGCGCGGGCTGCACTCCTCCCGCTTCGTCCTGGTCGGCATCGGTGTGTCGGTCGCGCTCGGTTCGCTGACCCAGTTGTTCCTCACCAAGGGCGACTACCTGGTGGCCCAGCAGGCCAAGGTCTGGCTGACCGGCTCCCTCAACAGCCGCGGCTACGAGGAGGCGGGCCCCCTCGCGCTCGTGCTGTTGCTCGGTGTCCCGGCGGCCCTGTGGGCGGCGCGGGCCCAGCGCGGCGTGTCCTTCGACGACGACACCGCGACCGCCCTCGGTGTGCGCCTGGACCGGGTCCGGCTCGGGCTGACCGCGCTCGGCGTCGTACTCGCATCGGTGACGACCGGCGCCGCCGGCCCCATCGACTTCGTCGCGCTGCTCGCCCCGCAGATCGCGCGCCGGCTCACGCGCACGGCCCAGACCCCGCTGCTGACCTCGGCGTTGGCCGGCGCGCTGGTCGTCGTGATCGCGGACCTGCTGGCCCGCCGCATGTTCTCCCCGATCGAGCTGCCCGTCGGCGTCCTCACCGCCGCGGTGGGCGCCCCGTACCTGATGTGGCTCATCGTCCGCACCCGCAGCCGTTCCGGAGGCACCTCCTCATGAGCCGTCCCCCCGTCAGCCGTCTCTCGGCGCACGCCCTGACCCTGGCGTACGAGGACCGCACCGTCGTCGAGGGCCTGGACCTGGATATACCCGACGGCAAGGTCACGGTCGTCGTCGGCCCCAACGCCTGCGGCAAGTCCACCGTCCTGCGGGCGCTGGGCCGGCTCCTCAAGCCGCGCGGGGGCTCCGTACTCCTGGACGGCGCCGAACTGAGCCGGGTCCCCGGCAGACAGATCGCTCGGACCATCGGTGTCCTGCCGCAGTCCCCGACGCCGCCGGACGGCATCACCGTCGCCGACCTCGTCGCCCGCGGCCGCCAGCCGCACCAGAAGTGGTGGCAGCAGTGGTCGGAGGCGGACGAGCGGGCCGTCACCGAGGCGCTGGAACGCACCGACACCGCAGACCTCGCCGACCGGCCGGTGGACGAGCTCTCCGGCGGCCAGCGGCAGCGCGTGTGGATCGCCATGGCTCTGGCCCAGGACACGGAACTGCTGCTGCTGGACGAGCCCACGACGTACCTGGACATCGCCCACCAGGTGGAGGTCCTGGACCTCGTCCGCCGGCTCAACCACGAGCGCGGCCGCACCGTCGTCGCCGTTCTCCACGACCTCAACCAGGCCGCCCGCTACGCCGACCACCTCGTCGCCATGAAGGCCGGCCGCATCGTCGCCCAGGGGCCGCCGGACGAGATCGTCACCGCCGAGCTGGTCCAGGACGTCTTCGGCCTCTCCTCCGTAGTCGTGCCGGACCCCGTCACCGGCGGCCCCCTGGTCGTCCCCGCCCGCGCCTGGCAGCCCTCGCCCCCACGGGAGGCGCAGGCACACTGACTGCCTCGAACAACTGCAGCGGAACATCCGGCCGCCGACCGTGACCAAGCCGTCTTACGTGAACCGGCCCGGACCGATTCGCCCGGTGTCCGGGGCTTCCTGGTCGTCGATCGGCGCCGAGGGGCTGCACTGCCGGATTCCTGCCGCTCAGCTCTGCTCTGCGACCCGCTTGCCGAGGTCCAGTTCCACGCCGTGCGGCTTCTGCAGACCACGTTCGAAGAGGCGCCGTGCACGGTGTTCGTTCTCCGGCCGACCTGCCGTACGGAAATAGGCGGAGAGGGCGGATCCGAACTCCTCATCCGGTATCCGGGTGCTCGCGTCGACGAGGGCCTTGGTCTCGGACACGGCCACCTTGTCGAAGCCTGCGATGCGGTTGTCGAGCGCATAGACGAAATCGTCCAACTCGCTCTCGGGAAGGACACGGTTGACGTAGCAGCACTCGGCAGCCAAGTCCGTCTCAGGCTTGAAGGCGGCGTGGCGTCCCGGACCAGCGTCACGTGATAGCCGAGCGCCGTGGCGAAACGCCCGGTGGCTTCGATGCAGGTGTTGGCCAGCACACCCACGATCGCCACGTGGCTGATGCCGTGCTGCTTGAGCTGGAAGTCCAGGTTGGTGTTGGCGAACCCGCTCGACCCCCAGTGTTCCTGGGCGACGGCCTCGCCTGGCTGCGGCTGGAAGTCGGGGTGGAACTCCCCGCCCCAGGAGCCCCTGGCGAAGTGGTGCAGCTCCTGGATCTTGCGCTGTGAGGGATTCGGATGGTCCCAGGTGTCGTAGTCGCCCGGTTCCCAGCGGCGGTGCGGCACGAACACCACGCGCACGCCGGTTCCCGGGCGGATGCGATCACGGAGCGCAGATGGTCCAGCAGGCCGACCTCAGTCGCCACGGGCTCCGGGCGCGGCCAGACCTTGCCCCCTCGGAGATGAAGTCATTAAGCCTTTTCAGCGTTGACCCTCCGGGGTGAGGATGGCTGCGGTCATAAGCCCTGGGCTTCTCGGCCGCCTGGTCATCGCCTGGGCAAGTGAGGTCGCGTACTACTCCGTCGATGTGTGGATCGTCGGTGTGTGCTCCTCGACCCCGTCACCAACCACGTCACGCCAGTGCTTTTCTGCGGAGCGGATGAGGTCGTCGCCGAGGCGTTCGAGGAGCCGGCCTGCCAGGGCCAGCCGGGCTCCGGCAGCGGTCTGGGTTCCGAAGACTTCGGCGCCGCGCAGCGCGGTGGCGGCAAGCCGCTGGTTGGCGGCGGCGCTGGCCACGACGGTCCGCAAGCCCGCGTTGTCGTCGAGGAAATACCGGTGGCGGCGGCTCCGGTCGTCGCGGCCGCGGCGGATTAGATCCTGCCGTTCCAGCAGGTGGAGCGCCTGCGAGATGGTCGCGGCGCTGACGTGCAGGTACTGCGCCATCTCGATGGCGGTGCGGCTGCCGGTCTCGGAGGCGAACAGGCAACCCATCACGCGGGCTGCGGTGCGCGGGAGGCCGGTTTCGACGAAGGCCGCCGTGAGGTCGGTGATGAACGCAGCCGTTGCGGCGGGGTCGGGGCCGGGTTGCTCGATGGTCCGCTGTGCAGACGCGGGCGACTGCGGCCTGCGTCGGGCTCGGTGGATTGTCGCGAGCTGTGCCAGTTCCGCGCGGTAGCGGGCGGGTCCACCGTTGCGCGCGACCTCGCGGCTCACCGTCGAGGTGGGACGGTCCAGGCGCCTGGCGATGTCGGCGTAATTCAGGCGCTGTGCCAACCCAGCGGCGATCTGCTGCCGGTCGACTCTGGTCAGCCTGCGTCCTGGCATCGGGTTCGGTTCCTCTGATTGGGGCGTCTTGGCCACAGTGTGCACTGCCGCCGATCGTTGCAACATCCCCCGCTCGGCGTGCATTGACCCTCACTGTCATTGCAATCGCCAATTGCATGGCTGACCAGCACAAACGGCACGGTTCAGAGGAGATCGCCGTTGACCGGCTTTTCGACTCGCACCTAACGTTCGGCTCCGATCGCCGAGCACGGGTGTGAGGTGATCTCTCAGGGAGGAGCGAGGTGACAGCGTGATCGAGACCGCCGTCGAGCTGCCAACCGACATGTCCCGAGCCGTCCACGCGATCCGCCCGCCGAACCGACCCGCAGCAGCGCCCGGTGAGACGCAGCAACAATGTCGATCGATTGTCAGGAGCATCCATGCGAGCCAAAGGCATCACCTACGACACCGGCTTCACTCCGGGCGGCAAGAGTTCTCGGCCTGTCTTCGACGCCGAGGTGGTGCAACGCGAGATCCGCGTGATCGCGGACGACCTGCACTGCGACGCCGTACGGATCACCGGTGGCGACCCAGGGCGGCTGGCCCTCGCGGCCCGGCACGCCGCCGACGCCGGGCTGGAGGTCTGGTTCTCCCCGTTCCCTTGCGAAATGTCCGCCGAGGGGCTGCTGCCCTACTTCGCCGACTGCGCCGATCGCGCCGAAGAGGTGGGAGCGAACGTCTTCGTCGCCGGCTGCGAGTTGAGCCTGTTCGCCGCCGGTATCCTCCCCGGAAACGACAGCATCGCCCGAATCGAAGCCCTGATCAGCGGCGCTCGCGACGAGACAACACTGGCCGCCCTCGCCGAGGTTCCTGCCCGGCTGAACTCCTTGCTGTCCGACATCGCGGCGACGGTCCGCTCACGATTCCGCGGCAAGATCACCTACGCCTCCGGAACGTGGGAACAGATCGACTGGGCGCCCTTCGACATCGTCAGTGCCGACGCCTACGGCGATGCCAGTGACGCCTTCCGTCAGGGCCTGCGCGAGTATCTCCGGCACGGCAAGCCGCTCGCGGCGACCGAATTCGGCAGCTGCACCTATCGAGGCGCCGCCGCCCGCGGAGGCATCGGCTGGTGGGCCGTCGTCGACCACGATGCGGACCCGCCCCGCCTCGACGGCGACTACATCCGCGACGAAGACGAACAGGCCCGCTATCTGCGCCAGCAATTGGACGTCTTCAACGAGGAAGGCGTGGACACCGCCTTCTGGTTCACCTTCGCCAGCTACGCATATCCGCACCACGAGGATCCGCGCTTTGACCTCGACATGGCCTCCTACGGAGTGTGCAAGGTCATGCCCGACGGCAGCCTGGCACCGAAGCGTTCCTTCCACGCCATGGCTGAGGCATACCGAACAGCGATGTCAGCGTTGCCTCTCCAAGGTGAGGACAGCCTTGGCCATTGACGACATGCGATTCGGGCTGCAGCGGGAGCGGCGGAAGATTCGCCATGCCTTCAAGCGTGCGACGCCACGCTCGACCGGTGCCCGTGTCGCAGACAGCGCGCGGTTGACGGTTTGCTGAGTCGGTGTGAGCTCGCGGCCCGGCGGGCGTCTGAAGGGTGTCGTCACCCACGAGCCAGCCCCCATGTAGGCGCGATCGGCTAGTAGGACTCCGTTAGGTCTGTCGATCGGTCCTGTCTGGGGGCATGTTGGAGGTGTGGACGCACACGAAGTGAACCGGGCTCGGGCGAAGTTGGCGTTATTCATCGCTGATGTGTTCGCCTCGGTGCCGCGTAAGGATCAGCGGGCGAAGGGCGACTGTTATCTGCGGGGGCTGATGCTGGACGGGCGGCGGAAGTCGATCCAGCCGATGGCGGAACGG
>NZ_JBIWPP010000060.1:0-30924 GCF_044768335.1 Streptomyces sp. NPDC101151
GCCGTTTCGTCATCTCAGGCCCTCCCGGCCGTAGTTGACGTCCTCACCTCACGGCGTACTCCCGCACGAACCCGCCGTCAACAAACCACCGCTAGTGCTCTGACCTCGTTGGTTCGCCGGGTTGGTCGACAGGGCGGTTGGATGTGCGGTGACGTCCGTCGGCCATGTCGATCGATAGTTGGCCGCGGTCCCCCGGGAGACCTGTCGCATGATCGACCCGTGCCCGGCTTGCGAGGGCGTCGGCCACGAGGGCATAGGCCTGTTGGCGGCGCCTGAAGGGCATCCGGGCGTGCCAGGTGACTGCGTCAGCTCGGCCTCGGACTGATCCGCGCGGGCCCAGTCACGCCGAGGCTCCTACGCGCGTGGTCGATGTACTCCTGCCGTGCGGTTCGATAGTTCTCGTAATTCTGGTCCCAGCGGCTGCTGTCGCCCTGGGCGGGAGTTGCTCGGGCGAGGCGTTCCAGCTGCCAGAGGTATTGGTTCATGCGTTTCACCGCGCCGATCGTGCCCCTGTCTCCCAGGAGCAGCAGCGTTTCGGAGAGTGCGGTGCGGTGGACTTCCGCGTCGCCGAGTCTGTCGAGCACCTCGGGTGTGGGTTCTAGTGGGTGAGGGCCGGCGGTCAGGCCTCGGGCGACCGCGATGCGCCGGTACTGGTAGGCGAGGTCTTTGACCGCGTGAGCGTATTCGGCGTAGGCCGTGAGGCGTTGTGCGTCCCATCGCACCAACTGTTCACGCCGCCACTTGGTCCGCTCGTTCAGACTCGTCACCAGGAAGGAAGTGGCGGCACCGACGGCGACGCCGGCGAGTGGGAGAATCTGGCTGGCCATGTCCATGGAGCCCCCGATTGCTTCGACACTGCGCTCTCGATCCTCTCGCGGCGCCAGCGGGCCGATCTAGTGCCGTGTCAGAGAACGTTTGCCCTGCCGCCTTGTCGGGGGTCTAGCTCCAGGGTGCATGGCGGCGCGGCAAGGAAGAGGTTTCCTGACGCGGCGCTACCGTCATGAGGGTGACAGGCATCAATGCCGACCGGCGATGGTCCGAATCCATGCCGGCGGCCTATGAGCAGTACCCCGTGCCGGTGGTCTTCCGGCCGTTCGCCGAGGACCTGACCGCCCGGGCGGCGGCACTCCACCCTCGGCGAATCCTCGAACTCGCCGCGGGGACTGGTGTCTTGACAGCGGACCTGCTCGCAGCGGCACCCTCGGCCGAGGTGACGGCCACCGACCTGAACGAGGCCATGGTCGCTTTTGGGTCGACCCGGGCCCCGGGCGCGGTGTGGCGGCAGGCCGACGCACAGCAACTGCCGTTCCCGGACGGAGGCTTCGACCTGGTGGTCTGCCAGTTCGGTGTGATGTTCTTCCCCGACCGCATCGAGGCCTTCACCGAGATCCACCGGGTACTGGCCCCGGGCGGCCGATTCCTGTTCAACACCTGGGGCCCGCTCGGGACGCACGCCTTCGAAGTCGCGCTGCAGGCTGGGCTGGAGCGGGCCTTTCCGGTCGACCCGCCACGCTTCTTCCAGACGGTTCCGCACGGCTATGCCGCCCCCGGTGTCGTGGCCACTGATCTATCGGCCGCCGGGTTCGCCGTCGAGGACGAGCAGGAGCTGACGCTTCAGGGCCGGGCCGCGTCGACCGTCGACCTTGCCACCGGGTACCTCACCGGGACACCGGTGCGCGCGGCCGTTGAGGAGCGCGGCGACGGACCGGCTGTCCGGGCCACCGTCATCGAGGAGATGACGGCACGGCTGGGCCCGGGGCCGGTCACCGCCCCGATGACGGCGTACGTCTTCCGTGCCGCGGCCTGAACGCAGGACGCACCTGCGCAGAGGATGGGCGTGAGTCGGCCTCGACGGGGCGCGTCGCACGGACGCCTGGTGCTCATCAGGCAACGTCCGCCCTGATGACGACCTTGCGTAGCCTTTCGTCGGCGGCGTGCTTGTTCCGCCAGATATGTAGCGGCGGATCATGCTGCCCCGCTCTTCGTGGCTGGCGTGGTCGGTGCCGTCGAGGGCGAGGTAGCACAGTGCGGTGAATTGGGCCTCGATCCGGTTGAGCCAGGAGCTGTTGGTCGGGGTGTAGGCGATCTCGACGTTGTTCGCTGCGGCCCAGGCCCCGACCCGCTGACATCGCTTCGTCGTCAGGTGCGGTGAGTAGTTGTCGCAGACAATCGCGATGCGCACGTCCGCACGATGGAGTGAGCGCAGGTAGCGGCAGAACTCCAGGAACTTGGAGCGGTTCTTGGTCTTCTTGATGTGCCCGTAGAGCTGGTCCTTGGCGAGATCGTAGGCGGCGAACAGGTGCCGGACCCCGTGCGGTCGGGTGTAGGTCGCCCGCCGTCGGGGCCGGGGCTCGCGATCGGGGTCCTTGTGTCTTCCGCCGTGTTCGGCCCACTGCCGGCCGGGGTGGGGCTGCAGGTTGAGCGGCCCGAACTCGTCCAGGCAGAAGATGACTTCGGGCTCGCCAGCTTCCGGTATGACCTCGCCGTCGGCGATCGCGTAGAGGTGCTCGACCCGGGCCTTCTTGGCGGCGTAGTCCGGATCACGTCAGGGAACGGGGTGGCGTCACCGGATATCAAGTCATTGAGACCGAGAGGCAGGAGATCTCGCCCGGTAACAACGTCGGTGTCCAGGCTTCCTGTCCGGAGGGGAAGGTGGTCACGGGTGGCGGGGTCGCTGCAGACCATCCCGATGTCGGAGTGTTCCAGTCATTCCCGGGCGGCGGTATCTCCACGGAACGCACGTGGAACGGCACCGTGTCCAACAAGGGTACGGAGCCACATGGGTTCAACGTCTATGCCGTGTGTGTCAACGCAGCGCAGCCGTAGCTGAACGAAGGCCGGCACCCGGCGCGCTGACGTTCGCGCCGCAACTACGCCCCTTCACCGACGGACTGCGCGTATCGGTTGAGAGGTCGTTCTCTTTTCGGTGGGCGTGTCCACGCATGCGCGCACTTCCGCGCGGACTAGTATCCGCGAGACCCGGGCTGGTAGGAGGCGTAGACGCCACCGCAGTGCACTGCGACACCGAGAGCCTTCGCCGAGGGGCTTGCCGAGCCGTCCGCTCCAGTCCAGTGCCAGACGACGCCAGGCCCGACCAGTGGCCTTGCGGCAGGCCTGCTGGTGGCCTTGACCACCGTACGGTTCCCCATCCATTCCTCCCTGTCGAGACCGGGAGGAGCCTGGGCCAGGGTTCGATTCGAGTGTCCTTCCTCGCTCCCGGGGGATGGTCCGGCATCCCCATGGGATGATCAACAGAATGTTGACTCTGATGTGTGGGGGTGGGTCTTGGGTGGCAGCTCGGTGTGGCTGATGAAAGCGGGTAGGTCAGACGAGTCGTATCGCTTTGCGGCTTGGACGCGCGGTGGCTACTGCGCGGTCGGCTTCAGGGAAGTACAAGACGAGATACCGGAAGGTGTTCCGGATGACCGCACCGGCAAGGAGCACATACGGGAGATCGTCGCCCGCTGGCTGCCGGCGGCGGATGTCAAGGGCACCACGCTCAGCCTGTTCAACTTCTGCGCGAGGATGAGGCCCGACGATCTCGTGGTGGTCTGGCGCGAGGGCAACCCGGGCCTGCTGCACTTCGGTACGGTCACCGGCCCGCTGATATCCGGTGGTGGGACCGCCGCCGACGACTACGCCCGCCGCCGCGAAGTGCGCTGGCTTGGGACCCAGCCGTGCCCGCCCGACCTCCGTGGCAGCGTCGCACGACAGCACCCCACAGTCGAGATCCAGGAACGGAACGCCTCAGTGTTCCGGAGCCTGGCCAACGCCTGCGCCGCTCCCGCCGCGGAGCCCCGCGCTGAGGCTGTCCAGGTCAAAGCCGGTCGCTTGACGCTCATCCCGTATGCAGACCAGGACACCGAGATCGTCGTCACCCAGGCCGTCCTCAGCACCCCCGACGCAGCGAAGATGACGTGGGCCGTGCGCGAGCATCGGAAACTCCTCCGAGGTCTGGCCAACGAGGTCGAAGGCCGCGGACTGCGGGTCTGGCTAGGGATGGACGACAACCACGTCTATGACATCCTCTGGAGCGGAAATGGCGAGTTGACACTCTGCGAGGTCAAGTCGCTCACTGAGGAAAACGAGACGGATCAGCTCCGCACGGCCATCGGCCAACTCCTCGACTACGCCGACGACTTCCGTCCCAAGCGGCTGGCCAGACTCGCTGGCACCGAACTCGGCGTCACCGCGAGCACCCCTCTCCGCCGTGCGCTGTGGGTGTCCCACCCGCCCAAGCGGGCCAAGCACTGGTCCCGGATCTGTGCTTCCGCCGGGATCACACTGGCCTGGCCAGGCCAGGAGGACAAGGTGCTCCCGAAGGCTGCCCAATAGACACTCTGCGCGCCCGGTCCGATCATGGGCGTGACTGTTCGGGGCGCGGGTACGTTGCGTGGTCATGGATGACGACAGCCTTTTTGACCTGCAAGCGGCGGACTTCGTTCCGTTGGAGAGCAACGGCCCGCGGCTCGCTCTGCTGACTCTGGAGGAGGCGCAGGATCTGCTCCAGTTGCTGACGGCTATCGCGCAGGAGCACGGGCGGGTCTCGCCCGAGGCGGAGCGGTTGGCGAGGGAGATCGCGGCCCGAATTCCCTCGGAGAACTGACCAGACAGGAATGCCAGCACCTATCGGCACGCATTGGCCACGCCGGTGATCTTCATTGGCTGGGTCGCCCTTCTTCACGTTCGCTGGCCAGGGGACGCGCCCTGCGATGCCTGCTGAGACGGGCGGGCAGTGGGATGCCCGCCGACCGACCCGGGTGCCTCGATGTCGGCGACCACGCGCCTGGCCTGCTGACGCCGCCATGTCGTTTGCCGCAGGCGCGTGCTGGAATCCAGCGGTGCTTCTGGTCGGTGTCACAGAAGCCGTAGGCGTTGGAAGTCTGGAAGGTTGCCTGCGTCGAGTTCTTTCTCGAGTTGGTCCAGCCGTTCTGGGCTGGGGGGATCGAAGTCCAGGTAGCCGGGGTCGTCCGGGGTGCGTGGCATGGGCAGTTGTGGCATCGCCAGGGCGTGGGGCTGGATGCCGGAGTCGGCGAGGTGGTCGTCCAGGGCTGCAGCTGAACTGGTGGCCAGGCGCAGAGGTTTGTCGGCCAGGGCGTTCCACACGTCGTTCTGGACGGCCGCGTGATCGGGAAGTTTGCCGTGTTCGGTGTGGGTGTAGCGGGTCTCTGCGATGTAGGGGAGCTGAGCGGAGGCGAGGGGGACTCGGCCGTCGCTCTCTCCGTGCGGGTTGTGGGGGGTGCGTGCTGTGGTCCGTTCCATGTGGTGCCACAGGAAGCCCAGGCGGCGGTTGTAGGCGAGCCGGAAGAGGGTCTTGAGGCCGGTGCCTGCGATGACGGTCATGCGGTCGCGTTGGTTCTGGTCGAGGGCGAGGTGCCACTCGTTGAGGTCGCGGTGGTGCTGGGCGGCGGCGTTGAGGATGTCCTGCAGTGCGAGTTCCTGCGGGGTGGACAGGTCGAGGTGCCAGGCGCTCGCGTCGTACAGGTCGAAGTTGGCGCAGGGGTGGTCGTATTCGGTTCCCGGTTCTGTCTCTTCGGTGCCGGGGTAGACGCCGGTAGGTGCCGGCAGGAGGCTCATGACGCCGTGGAGGGAGCGGAAGGTGTCCCGGCTGAGGTAGCGGCCGAGGAGGGCGAGTTTGTCGAAGCCCCACAGGTGGTTCTTCAGGTATCCGCCGATGGACGGGGATCCGTAGTGGGGGGTGCCCAGGAAGACGATCTTTCCGATCCGGTTCCACAGGTCCGGGTGTCGCATCAGGGCCGTTCGTACGACGAGGCCGCCCATGCTGTGTGCTACGAGGTGTACGGGCTGTCCGTGGGAGGCGTCGGCGGGGGTTGTGGTGATGCGGTCGTGCAGTTTGTCGGCGCTGACGTGGAGCGGCTTGCGCCAGTCGTAGGCGAAGGTCCGATGGCTCAGGTTGGGGCGGCGCATGGCTGCGGCGAGGAAGCCTGTATAGGTGGGTGCGACGGTGACCGGCTCGACCTTGAAGCGGGGGTCGATGTCGGTGAGTCCGTGAGGGGCGAGCGCCAGGTTGTTGATGTGGCTGCGGCTGAGAATGTCGATCCACCACATGCCGCCGAGTGCCTCGCTGGCCAGGTAGCTGCCCATGACGCCGGGCACAAAGATCATGTTGGCCGGTCCGTCGTCGGCCAGGTGATCTCCTTGCGCGGGGCCCGCTATCTCGCGCAGTTCCTCGAAGGCTGTGCGTCCGAGCAGGCCGCGCAGGGCGTCGGCGGCGGCGGGGTCACGGGCGAGGTCGAGCCGGGCTGCGGTGTCGCCTCGCATGAACCGTTCGGCGACGTTGTCCTGGTGTGACGGTGCGGTCATGGGTGGTGCCTCACGTGGCAGGGAGCAGGGTGATGGCGGGTGCCTGGTGCATTTTTTCGACTTCGGCGGGTCCGGCGACGAACAGCTCGTAGTCGTTGACGTAGCTGTAGAACAGGCCCCCGATGCTGCGGTACTCGTCCCAGAAGAACTTGCGGCTCTGGCTCATTGCTTCCCCTGCCGAGGTGGGGCTGTCGCCTGAGATGCGGCTGTAGAGGAAGTGAAAGAAGACTGAGGCGAAGCGGGCAGCGAAGGCTGTGGGCACCCGGCACTCGCCACCGATGTAGGCGCGGCTGCCGCGTTCCATGAAGCTGTGCTGGAGGGTATTACTGAAGGGGTATTCGACGGAGGAGCTCTCACATGCGTTGACGAAGATCAGCGGATGGTCTTCCAGTTCGGACATGCCCATGTCGGCCAGGGCCAACATGTCCTCCCGCTTGTTGGTGCAGCCGAAACGAAGTGGAGTGTCTGCGTCGTTGGTGCCCTGGCAGAAGATGTAGACGAGCGAGACCGGTGAGGGCGCCGGCGCGTGGAGGAACTCCGACAACTGTGCGCGCCTGTCGGCGTCTTCGGTCGGCAAGAAGAGCGGCGACCACGGGGACAGTTCCTGTTTGTGCTCTTCGACGGTCTGCGCTGTGGAATCGCCCTGGCCCCAGTAGAGCAGGTGCGCTCTGGTGGCATCCCGGTCCAGTGCGCGTGAGACCTCTTCGTTGAGGTCGTAGGTAAGGTTCGACAGTCTCAGACGCAGCCCGAGGAAGTCGTTGGCGTTGATGGCCTGCCCAAAACCTGGTGGTTGGCTGCGATACAGCAGCTGCCACGGCACGTGGAAGAGGTCTTGGTCCCGGCTGCGCCAGTCGACGTGCAGTTTGGAGCCCGGCTCCAGTTCGACGATGCGCTGGTGCAGTTCGCTGTCCCGGGGGAAGAGAGCGTGCAGCAGCTTGTGACCGGCGTAGGCAAGCTGCCGTGCAGCGTCTTCGGCCGCGAACGCGGTCCAGAAGGCCTCGTCGTGCTCGGAGAAGTGCTGGCTCGGTTCCAACCAGGCTTCGCTGGGCTGGAACCGCTTGAGGCGGTCAGAGACGTCCTGTGAGGCGATGCTGTTGTAGCGCGTGCCGCATAACTCCCTGACCGCGTCCAGGGCGTGCTGCGTCTTGGTCACCCACTGGCCGGTCTCCGCACCGGGATTCCAGTCGATCCATCTGCTGGTGCTGGAATTGGGCCGACCGTCGATCTCGAGCGTCCATTTGGCCTTCGGCGGCATGAGGGTCAGGGTCAGGGTCCGGGCAGGGCGGTGCCAGATGTGGGAGGACCGCAGAGCCGTCTGGCCCACCGGCATGACCCGGCGGTCCTGCAGCCGCAGGCCTCTTCGTCCAGCAGCGGCTGCAGGGGCACTGTCTGGCGGAAGGTTCGGCTTGAGCGCGTGCATGGGGCCTGCCGGGCTCGCCTCCACGGCGGGTCTTGCGTGGGGGAGGGAGCTTGAGGCGGGAGCGTCAGAGGTCGGGCTGTGATGCGGATCGGGTGCGGCAGCCGGGCGTGGGCGCGGCGGGTCCTGCGCGGTGATGTCAATGCTGAGCTGACGGTATCGGTCCTGTCCGACATACAGGTCAGCGGTGATCCGCACATCGCCCGGTGCCTGGGGCGTGATGGTGATCGGCCGCTCCTCCGACTGGCCTACGGTCGGAATGACGAGGTCAAATTCGATGATCCACTGGGACCGGTCACCCGCCAGGGTCTCGAACGCCTGAGCCGTATAGCCGGCGTCGGCGGGCACCTTGAGCGCTGCAGTCGTGGAGTAGACGACCCACCGGGTCGGCAATCCGGAGGGTGGGATGTCCGCGCTGGGAACCAGACGTTCGCCTACCGCACGGTTACGCGGGTCATCAGGACCCACCTGGAAGCACCCTTGATAGCAGTGGCCCGCGTACAGGGCGGCCTCGTCGCTCACCTCGGGATCGCTGAACCAGAAATTGATGTGCTGCCCCTCGACGGACTCACGCTCGGCCGGGGACAAGGTCCGCTCTGTCTGCTGGGACTCTTCGACGTCCTCTTCGGCCTGCTCGGGGCAAACGCGCTCGCCCTCGCCGGCAGATTCGTCGCCGTCCTCATCGAAGGGATCGGAAGGACCAGCGGGCAGCCCTGGTCCGCCTCCGTCACCTCCGCCGCCGACCCCACCGGCGGCATCGTCCCTGGGCGCAATGGCAGATGGATGATGCAAGACGGTACCGGGCAACGTCACCCAGGTCGGCCCGTCGTGTTCGGCATGCTCCGAGGCCGAGGGAGCATATTGTGCGGCGCTGAGCCGTTCGGTCAGCTCCCGCAGCTGATGCGCCCAATCCCTCGGCAGGAGCCGCGCCCCCATGGTGTCGGCCGAAGACGCTGCCGCATTCCGGTAGACGATTTGGGCTTGCTCCAGCAGCTGCAGCGCTTCCCCGACACGGCCTGCCGTTGCGTGCACTGCACCGGACTCGTAAAGCGAGTTCGCCTCGTCGAGATCAGTGCCCAGTTCGTGGAACAGGGAAGAGGCATGGGCCAGGTGTCCTGCGGCTTCCTCCGTGTGCCCTGCTACATGGCGGGCCAGGCCCAGCCCGTACAGTGCGCGGGCCTCTCCGTCCCTGGTTCCTTGCGCCCGGTGCAGCGCCAGGGCACGGCTCATCTGCTCGTTGGCCGTCTCGGGCTCACCGGCCTCGACGGCTACCAGCCCCAGCTGGTAGCGGAACAGCGCCTCTGTGAGGCGCCGGCCCTCGTCAGCAGCCTGCTCCGCCGACTGCGACAGCAGCCTACGAGCCAGTTCGAGTTCCTGATTGCCGCCCTGCAACAAGCCTGCGGTCAGCAACTCAGCCAGCAGTGTGGACGTCTGTCCCGCTTCCACCTGCGCGGCTGCGGCAAGGTTCTCCGCCTCTTGCCTCAGCCATCCGGCGGCTTGCGTGGCGTCCTGCAGCTGGGGCGCGTGCTCCGGCGTTGCAGCACCGCTCTCACCTGATCCCAGAGCGTAGGCACGGGCCGCAGAGTCGCGATAGAAATGCAGCAGCCGTGAGGTTGCCGCGCGCAGTGCCGCGCCATCGCGTGCCGAGTCGAGCTGGCGTTCGACGAACGCGTGCAACAGCTCGTGCATGCGAAAACGGCCCGGCCGCACCTCGCTCAGCAGGCTGCGGAGATACAGAGAGTTCAGGGTTTCGCGCGCGCGGTCCACGCTGGTCTCGGCCAGCGCGGCTGCCGCATACGGCTCCAGTTCTGTTCCCGGATGCAGGGACAGCCGCTGCAAAAACTCCTGCTCCTGGTCTTCCAACTGCCGATACGAGCTCCGGAAAACCGCCCCGACTTCCGGAGCAGGCCGTGCACGCACAGCCCCCGAAGACCCCAAAATGACGCCCAGTTCGCGCAACAGGTCACTTGTGCGCCAGGTGGGATGCCTGAGCAGCTCACTCGCCGCGGCGGTAATGGCCACAGGCAGATGGCCACACAAGCGGGCGACCGCTTGGGCAGCGGGCCCATCCACGTGTGTTCTCCGCAGGATCAAGCTCTCGAACATCTGCGCCGCCGGTTCCGGATCCAGCGGCCCCAGATCGATCGACCGCGTCAGCAAGGGAGCATCCAGACGCAGCCGGCTCGTGACGATGGTCAAACAGGCGGAGTCCCCCGGCAGTATGGGCTCGATCTGCTCCAAGTCTGCGGCATCGTCGAGAACCAGCAACACCCTGCGCGGCGAGAGCCAGCTGCGCCACATGGATGCTTGCCCGTCGACACTGCGCGGTAGCACCGAACGCGGGACACCGGCTGTCTTCAAGAGCGTCTCGAGTACGAGGGAGGGGGCCAACGCCTCGTCCGTCCGCAGGCTATGTGCTGCGAGGTTGATGAAGATCTGACCATCGGGAAACGCATCGGCCAGCCGATGTGCCACATGGACCGCCAGGGCGGTCTTGCCCGAGCCGGGCATTCCGTGCACGAGACACACGGGTGCCTCACGGGCATCGCGAGCAGGCAGGACGGAAAGCAGTTCGGAGAGCTCTTCGTCGCGTCCGGCCAGCGGGATGTCTCTGGGTAAGGTCCGAGCCTGCCCCAGCCCCGTTCCTGCCGGCAGCGCTCGTGCCAGACCCGCAGCGCCCAGCGTGGCAGCCTCGGCCAGGCGCCCGGTGAAGGGCAGATCGAGCTGCGGGGACGCCGGCTCGACCAACCCGGCGATCAACTCTCCAGCTCTTGCCTGATCACGCGCGGTCAACAAAAGCCCGAGCAGCAGTTGCTGCTGCGAGGCCGCATCGAGCGTGTCATCGCTGCCGAGGACCGTGTGCAAGCGCCCCAGCCAGCGGATGGTCAGTTCCTGCTCCAGCCGGCGGTCACCCGTTCGGCGGGCCACCACCATCTGCTCATGGGTGCGATCCAGTTCGGTCGCAACCGTCTGCGCCTGCTCAGGGCGAACATTGCGGACCAGCGTAACCACGTTGTCGCGGACCTGCCGCCAGGCCTCCGTTGCTAGGGAGGAAATCAGCGATGACGAGACGACCGCGAGAACTACCGGATCCAAAGTTCCCCCCCATCGTCCAGCAGCTTCCACTGTACGAGCAACCAGGCTTCGTAGGGCCCGTGTTGACAGGTCGAACTCCCTCACTACCCTGTCCATTCCCCCGTCTCATACCCAAAGCCCACCCCACGTCCTTCCCCCAGTCGGGTGGTGGCCTGCCCTGACTACGAGACACGGCTGAACGCATCCCGGGCGAGGCGAGCAGAAGACTACTCCCCGTGATGGTTCATTTCTGAGTGTTCGCGATGAACGACGCAACGTCACCAGAATGTGCTAACGGCATGCCCAGCTGTTCTACTCCAGTCATAAATCGTGATCTGGCTGGTCGGAGCAGCCACCAGTGATCATGGCTGTTGCGCGGCAATCATGAACCGGGCCCGATACGCGGCGCTGACTCGGCAGACACTGGCCTGGTGCGCCAATTCGCCCACGACGCGGTGGTGAGCATGGAAGCAGGCAACGATGCGCGAGCCCCGAAAGCAGCCATCACAGTCGCGCTCTCGGGCACTGGGAGCACGAGCCGCCGTGCCTCCTCGCGCCGCACCACACCACCGCGGAGCGGTCCGGCGAGCAGGTGCGACCACAGGGCTCTTCGCTACAGCCCCGATGCCACTGATCTCGGTCCGGGTTTCCCTGCCGGCGGCCCGGGCGTGCCGCGCGTCTTCGCACCTCGCCCCGCGTGGGGCGGGTTTTGGAGGAGACCGGTCAGCGTCCTGGACGCCGCTGCCGTGAGGGGGCGTCACGGCTGGCGCGCGTCTCTTTGATGGGCTGGTTAGTTGATCGGATGTGTATGTCCGGTCAGTGATCACTGATGCGATGTGAGACCGGATCGAGCCGTTGATGCCGGCCGATCCGGTCCGTGGCCGGCGATGGGCGTGCTGGCGCAGTCGTACGCCGAGCACCCCCGCTACCGCCAGGAGTGGCGTCCGTAGGCCCACCCAAGAGACATCCCCTAGCGGATCAGGTCCCAGTTGATGTCGACTACCTACCGCTCCAGAGGTCCCGCATTCCCGCCCGCCCGACCTGTTTGCGCGTACGCATGACTGCGGTAGCCGACTTCGGCTGCCGGCGTCGACGTTGTGACACTGCGCAGCGCGACACCGACCGTCTGCCGGAGACCACTCTTGCCGCCCGGCGCGAGGCCTGCGCTCCCCCGGCGTAACGGCGCTCTACGTGATCAACCGTCCTACCCGGCCGCCAGGGACTGCGCCGCCCCGAAGCTGATCCGGGTCCGGCTGGGCCGTTGACGGCGGTCGTTGGCTTTACTCGGCTGGCAGGCCTTGGCCTCCAGGGGCTCCGTGGCGCCTGCTGCACGCTCGATGTGGATCAACTCTTCTCCTTGTCCGGCTGCTGCGTCGTGACACGCCATTTCGGCCTCGGTCGCGGGATATCACGAACGGGTGACTGCTTCGTATCTACACATCTGACGTCACGTCTGGCACTACGGTCGGCCCTCCAATGCATCCTTGGGGGGACACATGAACAGCCCGTACACCATGCCGCCGCAGCCGCCAGCGTCTGTGGCACCGAGGTGGGCGCGCAAGAGGTATGTACTGCCTGCGGTCGGCCTCGCCTTCTTCCTCGGTATCGGTGCCGGCGCTGGCGGCCAGGACAAGGGGACGGACGCGAAGCCGACGGCTGAGAGGGTGCGGCCGACGGCCACGATCACCACGACGGCCACGGCCACAAGGACCGCGACACCAGATCCTGCGCCGACGGTGACGAAGACGGTCAAGGTGAAGGTGACCGTCACCGCGCACGCGGCCGCCGCGGACTCGGGAAGCAGCGGGGGTTTGTCGGGCGGGTCGTCCGGCGGCGGCTCAAGCTCCTCGGGTGGTTCCGGCGCAGGAAACGGTGCCACCGCTCTCTGTGACGACGGCACCTACTCGTACGCCGCGCACCATCAGGGCGCCTGCTCGCATCACGGGGGCGTGGCCATCTTCTACAGGTAGGCCCCGTAGGGGCAACGAATGGCCCGACCAGCGGTATTGACCGGTCGGGCGGGGCTTTAGGTATCAGCGCGCTTCGAAAGGGACTCGATGATAGGCCTTGCCATGTCGCTTGTCCGGCTGTCTCTGCGGCTCTGCTTCGGGATGGTCGACATGATGTTCTGGATGTGCACCCTCGGGAAGGTGGACCCCAGGACCCGCCGTTTCGTTTGACCTGCTTAGGGGGATGCGACGGCTTCCGGCTCGGGTCGGTGCGGACGCGGAGCGCCGAAAATCTGACTTACCGCTCGATTGGGTAGGGCTGCGATCGGTTTCCGGGCGGGCGGCCTGCGGGGGCCGCTACGAAGATCACGACCTGCTGTGATCTTTCGAGAGGCCTCTTGCTCATGCGCTCCGCCCCTACCGCGGCCGTGGCTGCCGTGTTCGCTGCTCTCCTCATCCCGACCACCGCCCACGCTGCGCCGGGCACTGCGGCTGCTGCCGCTCCTGGTGAGACTGTGATCCTGCCTGTGCGGGATGCCCTGGCCGGCCTGCCCGTGCAGGCCGAGGACCGCACCGGTTACGAGCGGACCAAGTTCAGGCACTGGATCGATGCGAACAGGGACGGCTGCAACACCCGTGCCGAGGTCTTGAAGGCTGAGGCGGTCGATGCCCCAGTGCAAGGTGCGAAGTGCGCGCTGAATGGCGGGGAGTGGTACTCGCCCTATGACGACCGCTACATCCAGGGACCCGGCGGCCTGGACATCGACCACCTGGTCCCGCTTGCCGAGGCCTGGGACTCCGGCGCCTCCGCGTGGAGTGCCAAGGAGCGGGAGGACTACGCCAACGACCTCGGTGACCCCCGCGCGCTGATCGCGGTGTCGGCTGCCAGCAACCGGTCCAAGGCGGACCAGGACCCCAGCACGTGGCTTCCCCCGGCCACCGGCTACCGCTGCCAGTACGTCACGGACTGGGTCGCGGACAAGATCCGCTGGGGCCTGAGCGTCGATCCCGCAGAGCAGGCCGCCCTCTCGGACGTGCTCGACGGCTGCCCCGACACTCCCGTCACCGTCACCCAGGCCCGCTGACCCTCCGCTCGTCACCGACCGGTCCCTGGCGTCCGCTTCGCCGCGCGTCAGGGACCGGCTCCCTCTCTCGGCCTCTGGCGGCAGTTGAGGCCAGGAGCCCGGAGGGGATGGCCGTGGCGGCCGGTACACCCTCCTCTGCCGGGTGACCGCGGGGTGAAGGCGGCGTGGGGGAGTTGTCGGAGCTGGTCGACGCGCGTAGCGCGTGGCGTAACAGGTGCGGTTTTCTCGTGTGCACATCTCCAACCCCCCACACATCATGGAGACTTCATGCGACGCGCCCTCTTCGGCCTGCCCACAACCGCCCTGCTTCTGACCGGCATCTGCGCCGCTCCCGCTCTTGCCGAGCCGCCGGCACCGCCGTCGACGGCGACCGCCCGCGCAGAACTGGCCGCGCTCGCCGTGGCCGTCCCGCATTCGATGGACGGCTACGCCCGGGACAAGTTCGACATCTGGTCCACCCAGCCGGACGGCTGCACCACCCGCCAGGACGTTCTCGCCCGCGACGGCAAGGACGTCCAGGACAAGCCCGACCACTGCCAGCCCGCCTCAGGCTCCTGGTACTCCGTCTACGACGACATCACCGTCACCAACGTCGCCCAGGCCACCATCGACCACATGGTGCCCCTCGCCGAGGCCTGGCGCTCAGGGGCCGACACCTGGACCGCAGATCAGCGCAAGGCGTTCGGCAACGACCTCAAGGCCCCCCAGCTGCTGATCGCCTCGGAGTCCTCCAACTCCTCCAAGTCGGACAGCGGGCCGGCCGACTGGAAGCCCACCAACCACGCCTTCTGGTGCACGTATGCCAAGGACTACACGCACATCAAGTCTGTCTGGAAGCTGACCACCACGGACAAGGAGAAGTCGGCCCTCTCCTCCATGCTCGACACCTGCACCAGCTGACCCCCGCCCGGCCTCCTGGCTGCGGTGCGCCGCAGGTCCAGGCGGCCTCACGGAGCCCTGGGCGCTGCCACCGGCTTCCCGGCACAAGCCGCTCGGGCAGACGAAGTCCGCGCATTTCGCAGGCCAGGAACCCACGAAATCGATCTCTCCAATCGAGGGCTGGGCGACCAAGGGCCTGGAGGCCGGCCTGACCTGCCTTGTGGTCGTGATCATGGTCCAGAAGTTCAGCCTGAAGGCAGGGATCGGCTCGCTGCTGCTGATGGTGATCGCGCTGGGGCTGTACAACAGCCGCGAAGACCTGGCGAACATGTTCCAGGACGAGGTGAAGAACCCGTCCAAGGGTGCGCCCGCCGTGCCCGGCATCCGCCCGGCAAGGACCAGATGGTGCACCGTGTTCACGGCCGGCCCCCCTTGTGGACGGTGCCGGACTCCAGCGCCGCAACATCCCAACGCCCCGAGCGGGCCGTGAGCTCGATCTCGTACGCCAAAGGCCACCGGCCGTCCTCGTCCCGGGCCTGAACCCGTGCCAGGATGCGCACCGTGGTGCCCTCGGACGGCACCTGCTCCTCGGCCGTCACCTGTTCGACCGTGAGGACCTGCTGGACGATCACCGCCCTGTACGGAGCGGGGGAGAGGGCCGACAGCTCCACCCCGGGCGCGAGGTAGCGATCAATCCCACCGGCCCCGGTCAGGTACGCGGAAAGAAACTCCCCGACCGCAGACGACAGAGCCCCTTCACCAACGCTCACCCCATACGGCGACTTCGGGGCCCTGGCCCGTGCCGGCCCGGCCACCACGGCGGGAGCGCCGGTCACCGTAAACGAGCTGCCCGCGCGGTCGGCGACCACCGGCACGGCGTAGTTGCGCAGCCGGCCGTCGGCATACTGCGCAGCCACTGTCACCGACCACGCATCGTCCGCGCGGTGCGCGCTGCGCACCGCCGTCACCGACGCCGGCTTCGACTGCGCATCGAAGACCGGGTCGGGCAGATCCACGTCCGGCGCCATCGAGTGCGCAAGGCGGGCCTGCGCACTGGCAGGGGCGTCGGCGCTGCTGCGCAGCCACGCGCTGACGAACAGCTGCGCATAGCCGGCCGGATCGGCCAGGGCCGCCGCGCTGCGCACGGTAGGGGGCTTGGTCGGGGTGGCTGCCTCGACGACGGCCGGTGTGGAGGTGAGGGCGAGGCCCAGGGCGATCGGGCCGGCCGCGACGGCGGTCCAGACCGCCAGACGCGAAAGGCGCACGCGACGCCGCATCACCTCCAGCCGGGCACCTGCAGCCATCGAAGCGCCAGCCTCGCTCTGCGAGGCCTGCTTGCCAGAGCGCATGTTCAAACTCCCAGGTCAGAACGACTGTTGCTGACCTCGAGACAACCCGCCGCCCCCGACCCGACCACCAACCACCAGACCCCGACCACGGTCACGATCAGGACACAAGGTCCGTGGTCGCCGTCATGGTCGGCCCGACCACAAACCCCACCACGGCGCGCAAGGCCCGACCAAGGCCCGACCGTGGCTGAACGCAAGGACCCCGGCCGACCACCGATGGGCGGGCCGGACGCATCACGACGATGGGCTCTCAAAACTGCTGCGCAGCCAAGTGCCGGTGGCGGCCAGAGCCGGGCCTGCGCAACCCGGCTAGAAGGCTGCGCAGCCGAACACGCCCCCAGCCCGCTCCCGGTTGCGCATGTGGCTCACACCGAGCCGACTGCGCACCGAGCCTGGCTCCGCCACGGCGGGTGCACACCTTCCCCGAGCCGACGGCTGCGCACCCAGCTCCGAGCACGATCAGGGCGGCCCATCGGGGCCCCGTGGCCGGCCCGACCATGACCCTGACCACGGCAGCTGGACGCCTGCTTCGCCGGATCGTGACCGGTGGTCGGGCCTGGTGGCCGCCTGCCTGGTCGGGGCCGGCAGCTGAGCTGAAGACAGAAAGCCCCGGCTTTGTGAAGGGACACCACTCCATGCCCCAGCACCGGCCCGACCACGCTGCTCGCGCCACGGACGTCTACCTGCTCTTCGCTCACGAGCCGTACTACCCCAGCCCAAGCGCCCACGAGATCAACACCACCCTGGTGGCAGCGGACTCTCTGCTTCATCCCCGGGTACGGCAGCCCGACGGAGCCCAGATCCACGACAGGCTCACGCAAGGACGCGAGTCAAAAGAGATCATCCCGCTGGCCACCCTCACGCACGAGCTGGGCGGCGGCGCCGACTGGCCCGCGGTCGGCGACTGGCAGAGCGTCACCATCGACCTGCTCCAGCTCGCCCGCAGAGGAAAGTGCGACGCCTTCAGCCTCGGCCTGCCCGCCATCGAGCGTGTCCTCATCTGCACCGGACCACACAGCCACGTGCGCGCCTTCGACACCGCAGCCGGCCAGTTCAACTCCTACGGGCCACCAGAACGCGCCGCCGTCCTGGCCGAGATCAGCGCATACCTTGCGTGCCTCGTGGCCGAGCATGACCTGTGGCCCGGCGACGGTCTGCTGCCCCCGCTGTTCCGGCCCGCGTGAGACGGCGACGGGACGCACGCGGTCAGGCAGAGCGACCGGAAGCCGGGCGCGGGCCTTTGACGCCTGCGCCTCACCGACCTGGGCCACAGGCAACGCACCTGTTGTCCTGCCCGGGCCTACCTGCGGTGTTCCCAGGCAGGCCACCTTCAGGGCCACGCTCCCGCAACCGCATTGGGCTGGCTGAGCAAGACCATGCGGCGGCGGAGCGGAGATCGAACAGGCATGTGGTTTTGGCCATTTCGGTTGTGACGGCGGAGGTGGCAGAGACGTCCGGCGATAGGAGAGGGGCGCTGTCCCGCGAATTTCAGCTGGCGCGGGTGCTGCCCGGGCTGGCTACGGTGGGCGTCTTCGCAGGCGGGTACGCCTGGCGGCCTCGGATGATTCGAACACTGACCGGGAAAGAAGCCCAGGCGGCGGGTTCGTGAACGCAGAGAGCGGCTTCACTCTGATCGTTTCGTGGGTTTGTCAGTGCCGCCTGCTACATCAATTCCCAGCAGCCAGGCCGCAGTTGGCTGGTCTGGTCAGGATCTGAGGCAGGGGATGAGGCATGGCGAAGGTGCCTGAGGGATATCACGTGGTGCGCCGGCACATCCGGCGCAATCCGCGGCCCAGCACGAAGAAGCTCAGTGGCTGGACGATTGCGGGGCTGATCGCCGGGGTGTGGTTATGGAGCCAGCTGTTCGGCTTTGGTGAGGCATCCTCGAGCAGCCCCCACGCGCCGCAGACGCAAACGCCGTCTGTCTCGGCAACTGCAGGCCGCTGATGGGCCGTTCCCGGCCGGGGCTACGTGCCCCGCGCAACCGCAGCGAGCGGATAGCCGCAGCCGTGGTAGCGGTGGCTGTGGGCGGGATGCTGGCCCGGACGGCTGCCGTGGTGGGCCAGGTGGTCATGCGGGCCTGGCTGCTGTTGGCGGCTGCCCTGGCCATAGGGGCGGGCTGGACGGCGTGGCGGATGCTGCGTGCCGCCAGGCGGCAACGAATCCGGGCCAAGATGGTGGCCCGCCTGCGGTACACGCTCGATGAACTCGACGCCATGGACGACCGGCAGTTCGAATTCGCCCTGCGAGACCTGCTCATCAGGGACGGTTTCCATGCCCGGCAGGTCGGCCAGAAGGGTGACCAGGGCGCCGATGTCATCGCACAGGACCGGCACTACGGGCGCATGGTCGTGCAGGCCAAGCACACCACGGTGGCCGCCCGGGTCGGCTCACGCGTCATGTATGAGCTCAAAGGCACCGCCGGCCCCGTGCACCAAGCCCACACTGCCGTCCTCGTCACCAACGGCACCATCACCCGCGACGCCAAAGCCTGGGGAGAACGCCATGACATCCACTGGGTGGACCGCACCCGGCTTGGCCAATGGGCCACAGAAGGGACACCACTGCACCAGCTGCTGCGCCTGCCACGACGGACCAGGCGCAACAGGCGCACTGCCTCTTGTGCCGTCGGAACAGGCAGGTGACCGAACCGCGCTCATTCGATCCGCTGATCAGGCCGATTGGGTTCACCGCGGCGACCGCGGACGGCGAAACCCTGCGGGCGCCGGGGACCTGCGCGTCCCGCTGCGCGCCGTCACTCGGGGTGTGGCCGGGCACCGTAGCGTCCCGCCGGGGACTGCTGGACGTTGCGCCAGTAGTTGGGGCACCCACGGTCGTCGTGACCGTGCACCGGCCAGTTGGTCAGCGTCGAGCACGTGGTGCACGACGGCGTGGGCCGCAGTCGTCGTGCACCACGCGCACCGGTGAGTGCGGCGAGCAGGCCCAGAACGAACCCGGCGCAGAGGGCGAAGAAGATCACAGGTGTGTCCTTTCGCTGGCAAGTAGTGGCGTGCAGGAAGCGGTGCAGGCCGATCGCCGCTGCTGCGGCCGTTCGAACCCCGCAAGGCAAGGACACCGGACGGCGGCGACCACGGCTGCGACCATGGACCCCGACCACGGATCACGGTGCGGTCACATACGGACTCCAGTGGCTCGGCCGGCACCGTTTCCCTGCTGCATCCAAGCCCCGGCCGTTGCCCGACGGCCAGGGGCTTCCTGCGCCCTGCGTGATCGCGCCACCTCGGTCGCAGCGTCCACCGGATCGGCATGCCACGGCGGCACCCACATCCCTTCCCCCTGTTCACGCGTAGCCGGGTCGCGACGGCGACCCAAACGGCTCGCCTGGCATGCGGGGACACCCGCCCGCGCGGACACTGGCCGCGGGCGGAAGGAGTGATCATGCTTTCCGGTTTCCTCGCCAGGGCGGTCGCCGTGCTGCTGGGCAGGGAAGGTCGGTCGCTGCACCTGAAGGCGGCCGGTGGCACGACGCTCGTTCTCGTGTTGGTGATGCTCGGCGGTTCCTGGGCGGTCGTGGCCGCCGAGGAGGGAGCGCGTGGTGCGAACCTGACCTCGTACCCGAGGGCGCTGTGGTGGTCGATCGAGACGGCGACCACGGTCGGCTACGGGGACTTCTATCCGGTCACGCCGTGGGGCCGGGTCGTTGCTTCGCTGGTCATGGTCGTCGGGATCACGACGTACGGCATGGTCACGGCTGCGCTGGCGACCTGGTTCGTCGGCCGGGAGGAGCGGCGACGCGGCCGCGTGCACCATCTGCGTGACGAGACCGTTCAGGCCCTGCATGAACGCTTCGACCGGCTCGAGCGTCTGCTGACGGGCGACCGGCACGGTGACTGAGAGCCTGCCGCCTGGCGGATGTCCCCGTCCCGTGGAAGACACGCACTCGACGTTCTCTCCCCACACCCTCACCGCGCCTCTGGGCGGGTGACTGGCCAGGCAGGGGAGGGGCCAACAGGTCGGTGTGCGCGGCGGCGTCGGCGGCCAGGGGGCGACTCTCGGACGCTGCGGCGAGGTGAGCGGCGGACTGCTCCAGCTCCAGCTCGGCCAGAGTGGCGAGCAGAGCGGTGCGTTCGGTCTCCAGGGCGCTCTGCCGGTGCAACAGCCCGGCCCTCCCCACGGGGAGTGCGCGACGGTGAACTCATCCAGCAGGTCCCGGTACTGATGGCGCGGAACGGCGAGGCGCTCGTGGGTGGCGGCGGCGCGTTCGGCGGTCTCGGCCCCCGGGTACCGCACCGCGTCCAGGCCGGAGCTCCGCCCTGCTCGGCCCGTCCGGGTAGTGCTGGGCGCAGTTGCGGTCGACGGAGACGGCCACGTCCAGCGTGGTCAGGCCGCTGCTGAGTGTCCCGCCGGCCACCCACCGTGGCGGCCTGCCCAGATCCCGGGGGCAGGCCCACGGCGGGACAGCGGGCCCTCAGTGGTGTTGTCAGGGCGCGTGCTCCATGTGTTCTTCCAGTTCGACGGCGAGTGCTGGGTCGGGCCGGGGGACCAGGCCGTAGTCCTCATCGGTGTCCGCCTCGAGGCGGCATACGGCATCGGCGAGCTTGAAGTGATCAAGTGCCCAGCCGAGCACGCCTCCGGTTCCACAAGCCGGAGCGTCTTTCCGGTCGCCGGGCCGTAGCGGGGCGATCGCGGCGATCGCGGTGACGACGGGGTGAGGGGTGTAGCCGCTTCTGGACAGCGGAGTGGGGGGTTCGGTGGCGATGCGCGGGTACAGGCCGCTTCCGGTGTGGTGGTGGAGGTCGAGGGCCTGGCGGTACCAGAAGCGGGCCATGTCGTCCTCGCTGTACTGCGTGTGGTGCAGGTAAAGGCAGTAGGCGGCGGTGGCGACGCCTGCTCCTGCGGCGAACTGCCACCAGAACTGGGCGCCTTCGGAGCGGTCGGACAGATAGAGCAGGCAGGCGAAGGTCAGGGCACCGGCGGGCTCGATGCGGGAGCGCTCGTTGACGAGCTGGGCCATGGCCTCCACCGTGTCCGGGTCGCTCACCACCCGGGAGGACAGCTCTGCCAGGCTCGTGGCGGCCCGCCGGTAGACCGGCGGGTTCGCGGGGACCGGCTCCGGCCTCGGCCGGCCGGCCTCGGCCTTGACCCGGCGGGCGCATTCGTCCATCGCGTCGGTGGCCCGGCTCAGCGCCCGGCGGGCGATCCGGCCGAGCATCGTGGTGCTCTCGGCGTCGTCGAACTCGAATTCGGGCACCTGCGCGTGATGCAGCAGGTGGTCGATGTGGTCGCGGCCCTCCCGGCGGGTCATGCGATCTCCTCCGCTTCTGTTTCCTTGCTGTACTGCACCCCGAGTTCACGCGCCAAGCGCCGGCGCGCGGCATGGATGTGCGAGCGCACCGTCCCCGCGGAGACGCCCATGATCTCCGCGACCGTCGTCACGTCGTAGCCCAGCACGAAGCGCATCACGACGACGTCCATCTGCCGCTCGGGCAGGCGCGCGATGGCGGCGTACAAGCCGAGCGAGGACTCCAGGACCTCCAGCTGGCGGCGAGTCGCCAGCCGTACCTTGGCAAAGGTCGCCGTCTCCACCAGGGCCGTGTTGCCGTGGCGGAGCGCCATCTGGCTGGCTAGCGTGCGGCGCAGCACCGAGTGGGCGTAGCGCTGCACGCTGGGCTGCGTGAGGACCGCGGGCCATGTCTCCAAGAGCTGGACGAAGACCGACTCCACCGTCTCGATCGCGGCCGTGCGCTCACCGAGGTGCAGGTACGCGTACCGGAGGTAGGACCGGTGGTAGCGCTGGTAGAAGGCCTGGAAGTCCAGCGGCGGGTCCGGTACCGGCCGGGTCATCGAGCCTCCTCCGAGCTGTTGCCGGAGGTGGTCGTGGTCTCGGTGAGACCACGACGCTCACGGGCGATCTCAGCCGCTCCGACGCGGACCCCTGCGCTCAGGAGTCGCCGTCCGAACAGCGCGATGTCCCGGCCGAAGACGCGCGCCGCGACCGCCGCTGACGTCACGTCGCCCCATCCCCAATCCACCACGACTCCCCTATCGGGTCGACGCTGGACGCGAAGCCCAGCGCGTGATCACTGTATGAAGTCATCCCATCGCACAGAGCCCTCGAACGTTCAGCCGCTCCACGAGACTTCTCAGCGAACAGGCGCACGCCAGTTCGCGCGCGCCCTCAACTTCACGAACGCGCCGCCCGCGCCCCGGGGAGGCCGCGTGTCTTCTTCAGCGGCCTTCGTATTGGTGGGCTCGCATGTTGAGGTGTCGCGTATGCGTGGCTGCCGCCTGTAGCTCCATGACACTGAGTGAGCCGTCAGGGGGCCATCGATGGGGTCTGGGATGATCGCGCGGTGAGTGATGCGAGGCTGCCGGCCGCGGAGGCTGTTGAGTCACATGTCCGGGCGTTCTTCGACGGGCATACCGTGGAGGTCGTCGACTACGACCTCGGGCCGGGCCGGCGAGAGGTGGTGCCCGCTCTGCGAGTTCTCGTTGTGGGGCCCGGTCCCCGCAGCGACAGCTGGGCCTATGTGACCGCCGGGTGCTGGGCCGCGATGGAGAAGGACGGTCATGGTCTTGAGTTCGTCATGACCGCCCACGTCCGCGACCAGCGGTTCATCGAGCTCATGGCGATGATCGCCTACTACCACTGTGGAGGGCATCAGCTCGATGCGGAGCACAGCATGCCGCTCGGTGAACCGTGGGTGCCGGGTTCGACCTGCGACCACCTACTGATCAGCCTGCCCTATCTCCACGGACCCGACCTTGAACACTGTCCGGTTCCCCGGGGCCACGCCCGCATCCTGTGGACCCTGCCCGTGACGACAGCCGAGATCGAGTTCCGCAGGTGTCACGGGCACGAGGCGTTGGAGCAGCTCTTCGACGAGGCAGAGATCATCCCCACCGATCCCTTCAGGGCGTCGGTCGCCTGAGTTTCCGTCTCCGGCGGTCACCGCCTGTGGCCGTCAGGGGCGTATCGGCTCCAGGTTCCCCCGGCTTCGATGACCAGCCGTGTAGCAGTGATAAGGATCTGTGAAATCGGCTCTGTCCGCAGTTCCGTGAGCCCTGTTCAGAAGGACCGGTAGACCCCCTCGGGATCATCGTGAGCCCATGCGGCGTACTCCTCGAAGCCCAGATTGCCGATGCTCAGGTTCGCGTGGACGTCATGGACCCCTGCGGGGACGGTGCGGAACTCACGGCCGAACTGGGTCAGCTGCTCGTAGTCTTCGTCGTCCACGCACTCCTCTCGCGCCAGCATGGTGACCGCCAGCAACGCGTGGCTCTCGGCCTGCATGGTTGTCCGGTCGGCGAGGAAGAAGACGGCCAGGTCCTCGTCGGTGCAGACCGCATTCAGCGCCTCCTCAACGGTCGCTCCTGCCCAGGCCGGGTCGTCTATGAAGTGGACGTGTGCCTCGTGCTGCCTGTCCCCCCAGGGCTCCATCAGCGCCGCCGTCACGTCCTGCCACGCCTGGTCGTCGTCGTAGTCGGTCCTGACGACCAGGACGTCGAACTCATCACGGCCGGTGACGGCGGGCAACGCTCTCATGGATCTTGCTCCTGGGTGACGATTGGTGAGCCGTGCCCGACTGTCTCATGGGCCGTTTTCGAGGCTCTGCCCGCAGTTCCGTGAACGGCTGCACTGCGATGCGGCGGCAGTTGGTAGGGGCAGGTCGTCTTGCCGAGGTGCTCATGGGACATGCTGTCGCGGTGAGTGATTCCCCATCCGAGTGGCACGCCTGGCTGAACTGTCTGGACGCGCGCCGAAGGGCGTCTGCGGAGTCGTTGCGTGCCCGGTTCGAAGCACTCGGCGCGGCCGATGCCGACGACTGGGCCAAGTCCGAGATCTGCGAGGACATTCCGCACCTCGCGCGGTTCGTGCTGCTGCGAAGCCTGTGGCGTGGTCCGATCGACGGTTGGGTCGATCCAGGTGCGTTCGATCAGCTTCCGGCCGCGCAGCGGCTCCTTGCCGCTGGGGCGAACAAAGAGGATCTCGTTCGCCTGGCACGAGCGGTCGCCTATGAGGCGGTGTTCGCAACGCTCGACGAGCTCGACACCGGCAGTGATGTGAACGTGTCGGGCACCGATGTCGGCTGGATCGTCATGGAGTCGGGCGAAGACGGCGCCCCGACCGGGCGAGCCCTCTCGGGTCTGCATGAAGACCTCTTGACCATGGACCCGAGCGGGCATGATGGAGCGGATTTCTGGCAGTAGCCGGTGCCGCAGCGATCACGGCTGGGTGAGGACGCGGGTTCGGAGGAGTTCGAACGAGGCTCGGCCATACATTGCTCTCTTGGGTGTTTTCACCCGGTTCACATGGCCTTCGACCGCCCCAGAGCTGCACGGGAGTGTCAGTCCAGCGGTGACGGCGTCGAGGCGGCTCAGGCGGATCGCATCAGGGTCGGGGAGAACTCCCCGTAGAAAAAGCAGTCCAGTACCGGCCCGGTGCCGCCGACGTTCACACGGTGGTCGATCCCGATCAGCTTCGGAAGTGATGCCAACCGGACTCCCGTCTCCTCTTCCATCTCCCGGCATGCCGCGGTGCATGGATCCTCGTCGTGATGCCACCGGGCAACCACCACTGACCTGAGATCGGCCCGCCCGGCCCGTAGCGCAGCAACAGAATCTGGCCGTGGCAGTCGTGGACAACCACACACGAGGCGAGGAGCGCCTGCGGCTGCGTCTTGATCCACTTCTCACGGGGCAGCCATGTGTCCCCGGCCATGTCCTGGGCACCGTCATCGGGTCAATCCCACCTCCAAGAACGGGTTCTCGCTTGGTCTGTCGCCCCCGACGCTGTCCCCGAGCCCGGAGTCCCGGGGGACACGGCAGAAGGGAGGTCAGTTGGTGTCTGGGCGGCGGAACACCTCGGTCGGTCGCCACCGTTCCGGCATCGCAGGGAGCTTGCTGAACGCAGGGAGAGGGACCCGTTGGGCGCGGGACACTGCGTCCATGCCCGTCTCGCGTGCCGCGGCTTCGAAGTCTTCGGCGACGCCGGCCGGGATCCACTGCTGCCCGTCCCATTCCTGGATGCCGCGCGGGGCGTCAGGGGCGACGTGAGATCCCTGCTCGGGCCGGTTGCCGAGCGGGGTGGCCTGCCGCTCTCCGGGCGTGGGGCGGTGCTGCTCACGGCGTGCTGCCCACTGTTCAAGGGGTTCTTCGTCCATTGCGGGGTGCTGCCTCCTTGGTGCTTCGCTGCATCTGCCGTGTGAGCGCCGGTGCGGGGCTGCGGGTGTCTGACTCAGAGTGTCGCCGACCACCCTCCTCGACAGAGCGTGGTCTCGCCATCGGGGGTGATGGTGACCTTCGCTCCGTATACGGGGAGTTCGCCGTGTTCCAGCCACCGCCACCGGATCTGCTCGAGCACGTCATACAGGCGGCATGGCCCGCCCTGGTGGACGGTCGTGGTGCGCTGGCCGGGTTCGGTGCGGGCTCTGGCCCAGGAGCCGTCCGGGTGGAGCATCCACGTCATACGGCTGCCGTCGTCGCCGGTGCCGGTGCGGTGTTCGATGCCGGGCGCGATCAGGGAGAGCATCGACCACACCTCCCAGGCCTGCATGACGTCGAGCACAGGGAACGGCGAGACGGTGACCTCGCCGTCCTCGGTGCCGGCCGCCGTGAACAGGCCGTTGAGCCTGGGCGGGTAGTCGTTGCCGGCGCGGGTGGTCATGAACGCTGCCCTGTCCCACTCGATGCGGCCCGTCGCGCCGCCATCGTTCATCTTGTCGGCCGTGATGATCAGGCCGGTGCCGGCGATGGTGGTGACCAGGCGCCCGCCGGGCGCGAGAGCGGCAAGCCACGAGGCGGGGATGCGGGGCATGGACACCATGGACACGATCCGGTCGAAGGTGCCGGGCACCTCTTTGCCGGCGTCGGCGGTGACGACGTGGGGGTGCCGGCCGATCCGGTCGAGGCGCTCGGCGGCGGCCTGCGTCAGGTAGGGGTCGACGTCGAGTGTCGTCACCAGCTCGTCTCCGAGCCGGTGGCAGGCCACAGCGGCGCTGTAGCCGGAGCCCGTGGCCACATCCAGCAGTCGTACGCCGGGGGTGAGACGGCCGTGCTGCAGCATGGTCAGGACCAGGCTCGGCAGCGTGGACGATGAGGTCGGGTGCCCGGTGACGGGCCGGCCGGTCTCGGCGTGGTCGGCGTGCACGGGGCCGAGGCGGGTGACCAGCGTGGTGTCCGAGTAGGCGGCCTTCGCCCACGCTTCTTTGTCGGAGGGGCCGTCGACGACCGTCCAACCGCGCTCACCGGGGGAGAACCAGCGCTCGACCAGGACGTGCCGCGGCGTCTCTTCAACCGGCACCCGCCAGCTAGATCCCGGGTAGGTGGTGCTGGCCGCGAGGGCGGTGGCGTGCGACTTCCAGTCCATCAGGTCACTCCTTGAAGATCATCAGCGATGGCTTCCACGATGGGAAGGCCGGTCGCGCCCTGAATCCAGTCCCACTGACCACACGGGTTGATCTCCAAAAACGTCCACCGACCAGAGGGGTCCACGACGAAGTCTGCCGCTCCGTAGCGCAGTTGGATCCGCGCCATCAGATGCCTCATTGCAGTGGCGACCTGCTGCGGAACCGTGGTGGTGGTGTAGGTCAGCGCCCCGTAGTCGCTGCGCCAGTCCACGTGCGCGGCTTCGCTGCCGGCGTGGATGGCGGCGGCGAACATCCGCTCGCCCACCACGGTCAGCCGTACCTCGTGGTCCTTGTCCACCCACGCCTGGAAGAGGTGCGCGGTGGTGCTGATCCCCCGCAGGTCGTCCAGGTCGCCTTGGCTCAACCGCCGCGTGTACACCGATTTGAGCTGACCGTTCTCGATCAGGACAGGCGAGGCGACCGGCTTGCACACCAGCGGTGCACCCATCTCGGTGGCAAAGGCACGCACCTCGTCGGGCCGGTTCGTGATCAAGGTCGCCGGGATACGCAGCCCGCACGCACGTGCGGCAGCGAGCTGGACGGGCTTGTACTCGGCGCGCGCCAGGGCTGTTGGGTGGTTCACCCACCGGCACTCCAGCGCGGACAGGACACCACCAAGGCCCGCGCGGGCCTGAGCGGCAGCGAATCTCTCCTCCGGACCAGACATTCCCACAGGGAAGCGGAACGCCCCGGGGGCGCGGTAGTAGACCGCGCCGACCCGGGACAGCTCCACCGTCCGGTGTCCGGTGGTGAGTTCGCCCGTCCACGCAGACCCCCGGTCGATCTTGCCGGCCAGGGCGAGCCGCTGCGGGAAGTCGACGGTGTCCATGCGGAACACCTCGACTCCGCGCTCCACCAGCTCGACCACCACCCGGTCTGTTGGCCAGTCGTCGTCGGCGGCGACGATAAGGACGGGCGCGGTCATCAGTCCTTGGGCCCCTCGTCCAGTGGCGGCGGGTTCGTCGTCGAACCGTCCGGCACCGTCGGGTTGTGCGTGTTCGCCATGCATGTCAGCAGGCCGCCGTCATAGGTCATGTTGACCTGGCGGACGTCGTCGTACGTATGCGCGGGAACACGGGTGACCTTGGTGGAGTCCGGGATGCGGGCGAACCGCAGCGCCCAGGGCCGCGTCAGCGCGCTCGAGGGAGCCTCTGCGCTGAAGGGCGTGCGGCCCCCGGGCGGCGTGAGAGGGAAGGCCTCACGTTCCAGAGCTGTCGTCATGATCTTCTCCATTCGATGGGACACAGTGATGTGCTGAAACCCGGCGCGGGCAGGTGATCTGGACCGTGGGGGAACGGATTCGACCGGAACTCCCCGCGCCGGGCGTCGGACCCCGTCCAGCGATCCAGGCGCGGCAGGCGGGATCGCCAGAGGGCTGTTTGTCCCTCCGGCTGCCAGGGCTCAGGGGGCCGGCCGGCAGCCGGAGAGGGCTTGGCTCGTGCGCTGGACACGAGGTGCCACGGAGGGCCTTCGTGATGAGCGACGCGACCGCATGGGGCGGAAGCCAGGCTGCTCCCACCTCACGCGGAGTTCAGCAGATGCTGCTCAGCACGGAGCCCAGGAGCGCTTCGTGCGGGACGGGGCCGGGCCGGAACCGGTCGAGGAGGTCGCGTAGCGGCACGGGCGGTACCAGGCGGTCGCCGCGCATGCGCCGCCTCCAGAACACCCCGGGCGGCTCCGCCTGGGACAGCGGTGGCAGGGCGAGCTGGTGGGGCCTGCCCAGGCACGCACCGTAGCGGTGCGGGGTCCACTGGGCGCTGGTTGCGGGCGGCACGAGCCAGATCAGCCAGCCACGCTCGGGGTCCTCGATGACAGGGCCGCAGGCATCCGGCCGGTCCTGCTGATTGGTCCGCTGGATTTCGTCCAGCATCGCCACCACCCCGTATGCCTCGGGGCCGCTTGCAGTGACGACGATGTCGAACAGATGCCCACCCAGAGGGAGAACAAGGTCCCCACCGCGCTGGAAGGCCATCAGCCTCCGGACACGGTCGGCCAGGGACCCCATATCCGGGGCTACCTCGCCGGGCGATCCCAAAGCGTTGGGCTGGGCGAACACGGCTTCCGGGACGGGGGGCCGCTCCTGTGCCGGTGCCACCTTGCGCTGGGGGAGCGGGGCGCGCACACTCATGCGCCCACCTCCCGAGCGGTGGGAAGGATCGCGCGCACGGTCTTGCCAGCGGGCTCGCCGTCCGCATCCATCCTCATGTACCAGGACAGCCCGCCGTAGTGATGCACCCACCACAGGACAGGCCGCGGCTCCCGGAACTCACGGTCGGCACTCATCTCCTCGAAGCCCGGGAACGCCGGGAGGGCGTCGTCGACCTCGATGATGAGTTCGTTCGTCTCCGCGGTGAGGGCCACTCTGAGCATGACGTAGCCGTCAGGGAAGGGCCGGCCATGCCGGACCGCGTTGTCGACGAGTTCGCCGACGACGCCAGCGACGGCATCGACGTCCCCGCTCCAGTGGCACAAGGTCAACCTCGAGCGGACCCGTAAGCGGGCTCCCTGGCCGGCCGTTTCGTTCGCCAACAGGCGGGTGCACCAGCTGAACAGCGAGCTCTCGTCGTCCAGCAGCAGAGGGAGCAGCGCCACCGTCGCACGCACGGGGTGCTGGTCGGCTGCGAACCTGACCGGTGCGCAGGCTGCTGTCTCTGTGCCTGCGTCCTTTTTCCTTCGGACAGGTGATGTCTGCGCGCTGCCCGTCATCGGGGCGCACCCGCCGATCGCCGACACCGGTACTCACACGACGGGAGGTAGCTTGTCGTGATCTGGCCCGGTGGTTGGTAAATCCGGGACACTGCAACGGTGTTGCGTGGCGCGGCGACAACGCCTTTCTCCGCGATCATATGCACCCTGATTTTCAACGCCGAGCCCCATGTGGGCTCGGGTAATAGGGCGATACCGTTCGTCATGTTGACGCTCCTATGCGGCGTTAGCCATGCCCCGGGACCGTCGTGAGCGGTCGCCGGGGTCCTGACTCTTCGACCGTAAGAGCGCCTGCACCTCACCGCCGACCGTAATCCGGTCGCTACGGTCAGGCAGCGAGCATGCCGACCCTCATAGCCAGGTCCGCTGCACGGCGACGACGAGCAGCCTGCGTCGACTCGACCTGTTCAAGAAGGATCGTCTTGGCATAGCCGTTGTACCGGATCGTCTCCGGCGCAGCCTCATAGGCCTTCTCCAGCGCGGCAATGGCCACGTCGGGCTGATTGTCGAGCTGGTAACCGCGGGCCTCCTCAATCCGGTGCCTGGCCCGCCGCGGACGAGACTTGATCACGCTCTTGTCCGCCCTCGCGGCCTGCCGGACGGACTCGCCGCCCTGATGCAGTTCGACGGCCACGGTGACGGCGTGCGCGCCCATGATGGCCCTGCCGAAGCTGGTGACCGGGTGGTAGTAGTCAGCCGGCAGCCGGGCCGCCAACTGGCTGGCCTTGTCCCAGTGGCGCCAGGCCGTGCCCGTTTGGCGACGGCGGGCCGCGGTGTAGCCCAGCTCGAACTCCAGGGCGCCCGTGATGGCAAGGACATCGTCAGAGGCAGCGGGCAGCAGCGGCTCAAGAAAACGGACCGCTTCGAGATTGACGGCGTCGGCTGCATCGAAGTGGCGAAAACCGGAATCGCGATGTGCCTGCGCAAGCAGCCAGGCGGCCACGCCGATGGCGTGCGGGTCCTCACTCTCCTGCGCGGCGATCATGCCACGCTCAGCGACACGCCAAAGCAGGGAACTATCGGGCTGGTAGGCGATAAAGAACTGCGACAGCGAGTACGTCTGCGCGAGCAGGGCCATCGCCGAGCGCCGGTCGCTGGCAGCGTCGGCGTGACGTACGACGGCTTGAGCGTCCCGGATGAGATCAGGCAGCAGTTTCCCGATGGCCTCCCGGTGGTTGGGCGCCTGGTGCCGGGCCTTCCACGCCGCATGCAACCGCGCCTCAAGATGCGCTACCGGTGCAGGCTCAACGCCGGCAGCGAGTGGAAACGAGTCGATCGCGGACTTCACGGCCGCGAGCCGTCGGTGACCTGGGCCAACGAACAGATCGATGTGCGCGTCGGGACGGCCTGTCAGCTCCGCCAGGTCACGAACTCGCAGGGCCTCCGCAAGCCGCAGCACCATGTCCAGACCGGGCGCCTTCTGCTGCCCGTTCTCGATTTTCCGCATGGTGTGAGGCGACAGACCGACGAGATCAGCAAGCTGCGCTTGGGTCATGCCTCTGCGCTCACGGAGGATCTGTACCCTCTGGCCGAACTTGAGCGGGTCAGCGTACGGATCAGGCGTAGCATCGTGAGACATCGCGGCCCCTGCCCCTCCTAGCGACTTCGTCACTGCAAGAGTAGGGCGATGAGGGCCGATCCTGCGTGATGTTGCCCAGGGTCCTCCCTCTGCCTGTAAGAACTCCTATCGGAATGACTTCAGGCGTCGCCAGCAGATGAGTGCGCATCCGAGAGTGAGGAACGCTTCGTGGATGTCGTCGCGGATCTCCC
>NZ_JBIWPP010000061.1:0-30257 GCF_044768335.1 Streptomyces sp. NPDC101151
AACTGCTGGACCGGCACCTGCACCACCTGCCACCAACCCCTGCCCAGCAGACCCACACCAAGATCAAGACAGACCTAACGGAGTCCTACTAGCCCATATCGTCCCCTTACGTGCGCGCGATGTTCCGCATCGATGGGAGAGATCTCCCTCCCGCGCCCAACTGGCGTGCACTCACAGTGCGTCGAGGGTGCGTGGTCAGTGCGGGGGGAGTGCGCACCACCGGATGGGAGTGGATGGCATCGTGCGCTGCCCCCGCCGCGCGGCTCGCTGCGGGCCGCGTACCCGGGCAACTGCCCGGCCTGCTCCGAGGACTACGGCAAAGGCGAGATCATCACGAACGTGACCGACGGCTGGCGATACCCTGGCTGCGCGCCCCAGCAGCTGTTCGACGCCGAGCGGGAGTTCGCCCGGAACAAGGCCGGATCGAGAGCGGCGAGACCTATCGAGGCCAGAAGCCCTTGGACTGGCGGCGCGGGGCCTCGCCGTTCAGCATCCGCCCCGGCCGCTGAGAGTCTGGCCGGACGGTGTGGCGTCGGCCACGGGCAAACCCGTCCGGTCCAGGGGCAGTCAAGGCGGAAACGGACACCCATCGGCTGTGGTCGTCAGACCGCGGACAAGGAGTCCTAGATTCTGGTTCGCTCGGGGTCTACGGTCACCTCCTGGAACGGCTCGGACCTGCCGCGGAGGTACGGGCCATGGGTGAGGACGATGACACCGAACCGGCGGGGGCCGAGCCTGAGGCCCCGTATGGTGCTCCGGGCGGTGGTGACCCGCCGCAGGCGAGTTGCCTTTGGCGGATGTGCCGCCCGGTTTCGGGAACGTGCGGATTGCCGGCTACTCGGCAAGAAGTGGCCTAGTTCATCCGGCCGAAGACGTCCCGTGCCTGTCGTACGTTTCGTAGCCGTTGTTCGTATGTCGCGCCGACGGCGAGGAGGATGAGGCCGGCGAGTGCGGGGGGCATCCAGCGGGGAAGGATGCCGGTGATCTGTATCAGGTAAGGGGCCAGTTCGTGCAGCGCGTCCAGTATGAGTACCCCGCCGCCGAGCAGTAGCGGCGCTTGCAGTCGGTGTCGGGCGCCCACCAGGGTGACGAGCAGTGCCGTCGTGCCCAGGAGCCACGGGCGTATGGGGTACGGGTCGGTCCAGACAGCCGCGAGGCTCGGGATGAGCGTGGCCGCCAGACCAGGGCCGTATGCCGTCCATGACGACGCCTGGGCATCCCGCCGCCGGCGTAGCGCGCCGATCACGAGGCCCGGGACGGACAGCGGCACCGTGTATGCCTCCGGTGTCGTGACGTCCCAGGCCGCGAGGCGCACCCAGGCGGCCAGAGCGAACAATGCGGTGGCCACATAGGCGGCGGGGCGGCGGTCGGCGCGCACGGCAGTCCCGGCGGCGATCATCGCGGACAGGGACAGCGCCAGAGCGAGCATCGCCGGATCGCTGACTGCCAGGACGACTCCCAGGAGACCGGCGGCCGCACCCGTCATCTCGACCACGACGGTGGTGCGCGCGTCGGCGGCCCGTGCGGCGAGCAGCGCGGCCACGGCCGGGACCGCGAGCACGAGGAGCGCGGTGTGCTGCGGCGCCCAGCCTGCCGCGGCGCCCACCGCGCAGGCCAGTACGGCGCCGTATCCGAGCGCGGGCGGGATGGTGACCGCGGTGAAGCGCTCCTTGAGGGAGAGGGCTGTGAAGAGCGCCGTCAGGGCGGTGAGCACTCCCACGGTCGCCGACCGTGTCGGTAGCGAGAGGAACGCGAGCGAGGCGGACGTGACGAGGGCGAGGATCAACGTCGGGAGCACGCCGGTGCGTTCTGTCACCCAGGACCGTGTCGCCGCCGCGAGCAAGCCCGCTGTCGTCAGCGCCTCCACCGCGAGAGCCGCCGGGTAGGGCACGTCCAACACCACCGGGACGACCATGAGTGCAGACCACCCGAGCACCAGCGCGCCCGTCAGCGCCCTGGGCCGCCACGTCGACGTGCGGACGGCGAGTGCGAGGACGGCGGCGACGGCGGCCAGGACCAGCGGCGCCGTCTGCAGCTGCGGCAGCCACGGCGTGCCCACCGACACGGCATTGCGGGCACCGTCCGGTGCCCCCGACCAAACCCGTGCTGCCCAGCCGGCTGGCCCCAGCAGCGTCAGCGCGAGCAGGGGCAGCGCCCACAGCACCGCCAGACCCTCGACGGCGGCGCAGGCGAGGGCGAGGCCGCGCCGCACCGGCTCCGGTAGCCGACCGGCCCCTACCGCCGCCACCAGCGCGATCCCGAAGACGAGATGAGCGGGAACCGCCCAGGTGGCTGGCAGCACCGGGCGGACGATGCCACCGAGCGCGGTGACGGCCAGCAGACCCACCGCGAGGGACAGCCCGACGGCGTGCCCTGCGGCACGATCTCGCCACGCCGCGGCCAGCGCGATACCGGCCGCGAACAGCAGCAGCGCGGCCGCATAGGCTCCGGCGCCCGGATCGCCGGCCGACCACGACAGCCAGGCCGCACCCAGCGTCCCCCACACCCCCATGCCGTAGGCGGCGACCGTGGCGGTGATCCGCACCAGCCCGGCCGGAGCGCGCAGCGCTACCACCGTGTCGCACGCTGCCGTTACGAGTAGCGCGCCGGTGATCTCGTACTGTCCCGCGTTGATGGCCACCGCCCCCAGCAGTAGCGGCAGCTGCGCCGCGGCCAGCGCGGCGGGAAGCGGCAGCCGCAGGGACCCCGTGCGCCGCAGCAGCCCGTAACCCGTCCACACGGTCGCGAGCACCGCCGACGCCCCGGCCGCGTACCCCGTGGCGTCCACGCCGGTGAGGGCGATGGCGTGCAGGGCGTAGGCGTCGAGCACCGTGAGCGCCAGCGCAAGTCCCGCCACCGCTTCGGCCGTCGAACGCAGACCGCGACCCAGCAGCGGCAGCGGCGCGGCCAGGGCGGCCACCGTGACCGCGCCCAGCACCAGCGAGCGTCCGGCGATTCCCAGGTGTCCCCAGCTGACGAGTGTGAACGCGATCGCCGCGATGGTCAGCAGCAGGCCGCCCAGGAGCAGCAGCACATTCTGCACGCGCGGCGCGGTGGCCTCGGAGCGGTGCAGCGCGGGTGCGGCCGGGGGCGGCAGCGGACTGGGGTGCGGCATCGCAGGCAGCTGGCCTACCAACCAGGCGCGGCGCGTCAGCAACTGGACGCGGCGAGCGTCCAGTTGCCACAGCTCGGCGTCAACGAGCCGCAGTTCCTCGGCCGGTGGCGGAAGATGTGTCATGGTTCGAAAGTGCGGGCCGCGCAAGCCTCGTACTGCATGAGCGTCCCTACTCAGAAGGTACTCAGGTCCCGGAAGCGAGCTCCGCTGGGCAGGCCGACTCGACGCATGGACGGCACGCACCTGTGGCCCAGCCCGCTGGTCCGCGTCCGCACGCGACGCCCACACGCCGTGATGCTCGTTCGCTGTCCCCGCCCGGACCCCGTGGAACGTTCACCGCCGAAACGGCACTGCCCAGCAGGGGAGCGGTGTTCTCGCAACCGCCGCGCTACCGAGCAGAGCCACCCCGATGACCAGGGCCGGGATGAGCGCCTCTGGCCTCGCCCGCCACGCCGCGTCAGGCTGCGCCCGGACATGGCCGTCGGCGGAAGGTGGATGAGGTCGCGCCGCTGATTGATGCGATGCTGCGGTCCGGGATTCTGATCAAGGGGGCCGTGGTTCACGAGCGGCTGGTGGCCGAGTACGGCTTCACCGGCACCTATCAGCGGGTGCTCTACATGCAAGAGGCCCGGCTGCGGATCGCGGAGGAGGGGCCCTTCTGACAGGATGACGTCATGTTCGATTTCGGCATCGCGGGCTACCAGCCAGCGTGGTTGGGCGCCCGTAGTGATGTCGTGCAGGAGCATGGGAATCGTCTGCGTGGTCTTGCTGGCCGGACGCTCACGAGAGTCTGGATGGTCTGGGACCTCAAGGATGACGAGTGGTTCTGCGACTGCCCGGTGCTGTTCGACTTCGACGGCGAGCAGGTCGAGATCAGCCATCAAAAGTTCGGCGATCTCTCCCTGACATGGAACACCATCGACTCCGCTCGTTCTGTCCGGTGGCCCGGCTTCGACCTGCAGTGGCGTCCCGAACCTCTTCCCGGACTCCGGGCTCTGCGGGGGCTGCCCCTGAAGGGGGCCGAACTGCTCGAATGGACAGGCAGGGATGTCGCTGGGGGAAACGTCGACGTCAGCTTCGCCTTCGAGACGGGTCGCGTGACCGTCTTCAACGCGCTCGACGAGAACGGGGTGAGCTTCGACCCTCCCGGTCCGAGCCAGCGGTCCCACCTGTTCCATTGACGCAGGCGATGTTTCAGAGACCGCGCCGGTTCGGGGTGGATTCCCTGGTCGGTCGGCGGCTCATCAGGTCGACCATCGCCAGCTTGATCATGGCTTCGAAGCGATGCTCTCGCGCTTGTTCGATCCCTCGGCGTCCGCAACGCCTGTCTGGGCCAGCAGGCGAGCGGTCTCCGTGCCGGTCAGGGCGTCGTTCGTGGCGGCGAGCACGTCGGCAACTGCAGTGACCGTGGCGGTGGGACCAGAGGGGGTGCTTGGTGGAGGCGCTCATGCCACGTCCTTCCTGGGCCTGCTCCGTGTGCAGGCCAGCCGACCAGAATGGCACGAGCACGCGGTGCGGCGTTCGGGGATTCACCAGCTCCGACGCGCGTGCAGTGCTGCGTCGCGTTCACACTCCGTACCTCAGATGGTGAAGTCGGTGGCGGGGGCTTGCTGACACGGCACTGTGGGTACGGCGTTTTCAGCCGTAGGGGGAGGGGGCTGGGGTGCAGGGGATGGAGCCGGGGCGGGTGCTCGGTGGGCGTTATCGGCTCATCAGTCTGGTGGGATCCGGCCGGCACGGGCGTGTGTGGAGGGCGTACGACGAGGTCCGGCGCGAGGTGACGGTCGAGGAGGTGGGGGAGGCGGGTGCGGTGGGGACGGCGCGGGTGGCGGGGACGCTCCGAGCGGCCGCAGCGCTGCGGGGCCATCCGTCCGTCGTCGCCGTGAAGGATGTGGTGGAGGCGGACGGTGTGGTGTGGGCCGTCGTGCCGGTTGTTTCCGGCCCGTCCCTCGCCGACCTCCTGGCCGAGGACGGCCGCCTGCCCGTCGTACAGGTGTGGGAGGTCGCGAGCGCGATGCTCGGCGCGCTGGAGGCGATCCACAGGATCGGGGTCGTGCATGGGGATGTGCAACCCGCCAACATTCGCTCATACCAGGCCCATTGGATCTTGCTCCCCAAAATCGGCGCCTTGGCAGGGGCGGACACCCAGACCACCCGGGACGACATGGAGAGCGCCGCCGAGGCGGACTACATCGCTCCCGAGCTCCTGCACGGCGCTCGCCGCAGCCCGAGCAGCGACCTGTTCTCGCTGGGGGCGACGCTCTACCACCTCGTCGCGGGGATCGCGCCGTTCCACCGGGACAGCGTCATGGCGACCCTGTCGGCCGTGGAGCGCGAGGAGCCGCCGCCACTGGGCCGTATCGGCGGGCTGGGAGCGCTCATCGAAGGGCTGCTGGACAAAGACCCCGAGAGGCGGCTGACGGTGGCCGAGGCGCGGCGGGCGCTCGGCGGGGCCGGAGGGAAACCGCACGTGGCGGACATCGCCGGCGCGGTGAGACCCGCCCCCACGACGGCGAACCACGCCCCGGGCGTGGCCAGGTGGGGGCTCATCTCGGTAGTCCTCTCAGCGGTTCTCACGGTGGCACTGGCCCTGGCGCGGGCTCGCGTCGGCGCGGCGGACGTTGTGGACTTCTTCGTGACCGTGCTGCCCTGGGCGGTGTTCGTCCTCGGGGTCTGTGTTCTCGCTGTACAGGCGCGCGCGGCCCTCGCACGGCGGCGCGCCCCCGAGGTGCGCTTATGGCGGTGGTACCTCCGGTCGCTGGCCCCGCCCGCGCGATGGAACGGCCAGGAGCGGGACCGGCGCCGTGCTGCCGCCGAACGGGCTGTGGATGAGGCGCTGCTGACGGTCGACCGGCGGGTAGCGGCTGCATCGCCGGACTGGGGCAGGGGGACGACTGATGTCTGACCAGGAGACGCCGCCCGCCGGGACCCCCGCCCGGATAGTGCCGTCCTTCCCCGCGGCCGACGAAGCGCGCCAGTGGCAGGAGATCGATCCGGACCACCTCGCGTGGCGGCGGGACCTCGTCGAGCGCCAACTGCGCCGCGAGCGCCTCGACCAGTGGGCGGGGTACGGGTTCCGGCTGCTGGAGCACACGATCGTGGTGGGCTTTGGCGTGGCCTTCGTCTGGCTGGGGTTCTACGCCGTGGACCACAAGGCGTCCATACAGGTCGTCCCCATGATCGGCGGTGGGATCGCCGCGCTCGCGGGCGCCGTGCTCGCGGTGCGCAACCGCAAGGAGTGACGGCCCGGCCGCCCCGGTCCGCCCGCAGCAGCTCAGCCACGGCTCCTGAGAGCCTGGTGCGACGCGGAGTTCGGGATCAGCCGCGCGCAAGCGGCGCAGCTTCCCGGCTCCCACGTACGGGCGCGCCCGCGATGCCTCGGTCGTCTGGGAGCAGCCCGGTCCTGAGCTGGACGTCCTCCTGGTGAACGGAGAGCGGCAGCACCTGGAGTGCAAACGGGAGGTCCCGGGGGGCGAATCGCGGAAGAAGATGCTCAAGGCCATCGCCGCCTTCGCATCGAAGGACGGCGGCACCGTTCTGATCGGCGTTCGGGACGACCTGCCGATTGTGGGCCTGCCCGAGGAGCCGAACGCCGATAAGCGGGTTCTCGAGTCGTGCGCATGATCCGGGACAACCTGGAGCCGGTGCCGTCCTACGAGCCACGAGTGATCGACCACGACGGCAAGAAGGTCCTCGCCCCGATGGGCCCCGACTCGCAGGCACCGCCACTCGCGAAGAAGTAAGGGCGCACGTCTGGGGCCATGGAAGTCCAGCGCGGACGGCCGCCACGACGCCGGCCGAACGCTCGCCCGGAGCAACTGGCTATCGGTGAGTGGACGCGCTACGGCCTGACTTCTGACCTCCCCGCCGTTGTGGTCGGCGAGCAGCATGGTCGACTGGTGCCGCGACTACCTGCCTGTCTCCGAACCGTGACGATCGGCATGCCCGGCTTCCTCACCTGCACTGTCGTACACCTCGCCACGACCTACACACTCGGCGTATACACGCCGCGTATACACAGTGTGTAGAGTGCGGGTCATGTCCATCGGTCACGCCCTTTTGGGGCTCCTGGAGGCCGGCCCGCGCCACGGCTACGACCTCAAGCGGGCCTTCGACGAGAAGTTCGGTCACGACCGGCCGCTGCACTACGGCCAGGTCTACTCGACGATGTCCCGGCTGCTGAAGAACGGTCTCGTCGAGGTCGACGGGATCGAGGCGGGCGGCGGTCCCGAGCGCAAGCGCTACGCGATCACCGACGCCGGCATCACCGACGTACAGCGGTGGCTGGCGACCCCGGAGAAGCCGGAGGAATACCTCCAGTCGACTCTCTACACCAAAGTCGTCCTCGCCCTGCTCACCCGGCGCGACGCCGCCGAGATGCTCGACACCCAGCGCTCCGAGCATCTGCGCAGCATGCGGATCCTCACCGACCGCAAGCGCAAGGGTGACCTGGCGGATCAGCTGATCTGCGACCACGCCCTGTTTCACCTGGAAGCCGACCTGCGTTGGCTGGAGCTGACCGCCGCCCGACTCGACAAACTCCGTGAGGCTGTGACCCCATGACGACTTCTCCCCCCGGTTCTCTGCTCACCGCGCACGACCTGTGCAAGGCGTACGGCCCGACCCGCGCACTGGACGGCGCCGAGTTCTCCATACACCCCGGCGAGGTCGTCGCCATCATGGGCCCCTCCGGGTCCGGCAAGTCCACGCTGCTGCACTGCCTCGCGGGGATCGTGCCGCCCGACTCCGGGTCGATCACCTACAACGGGCGTGAACTGACGAAGATGAGCGATGCCCAGCGCAGCGCGCTGCGCCGCTCCGCGTTCGGGTTCGTGTTCCAGTTCGGTCAGCTGGTGCCCGAGCTGACCTGCGTGGAGAACGTCGCCCTGCCGCTGCGGCTGAACGGCTCCACCCGCAAGGACGCCGAGCGGACCGCGCTCGGCTGGATGGAGCGCCTGGAGGTCGACGACCTCAAGGCCAAGCGTCCCGGCGAGGTCTCCGGCGGCCAGGGCCAGCGCGTCGCCGTGGCCCGCGCACTGGTCACCGGACCGCGCCTGCTGTTCGCCGACGAACCCACCGGCGCGCTCGACTCCTTCAACGGCGAACGCGTGATGGAACTGCTGACCGAAGCGGCCCGCTCGACCAACGCCGCCGTCGTCCTGGTCACCCACGAGGCACGCGTGGCCGCCTACTCCGACCGCGAGATCGTCGTCCGCGACGGCAAGTCCCGCGACATGGAGCGCGCCGTATGAGTCCTCGCCAGTGGGCCGGAGACCTGGCCATGGGAGCCCGCTTCGCCGTCACCGGCGGACGCGAGGGCTGGGTCCGGATGACGCTCACCGCCGTCGGCGTCGGCCTCGGCGTGGCACTGCTCCTGCTGTGCACCGCCCTGCCCAACGTGTTCGCCGCCCGCCACAAGGTGGAGGACGCCCGCTTCGACTACAAGTACTCCGACAAGGCCCCGCCGAAGGCCGACAACACCTTCCTGATCGCCGTCACCGACACCGCCTGGCACGACGACGACGTCCGCGGCCGGCTCGTTGAGCCCGAGGGCAAGCGGGCGCCGCTGCCGCCGGGGGTCGACAGCTTCCCGGGCAAGGGCGAGATGGTGGTCTCCCCAGCGCTCAAGGACCTGCTCGCCTCGGACGGCGCCAAGCTGCTGCGGGAGAGGCTGCCCTACAAGATCATCGGCACGATCGGCGAGAGCGGACTCATCGGCTCCCACGAACTGGCCTACTACGCGGGCGCCTCGGGGCTGAAACTCACGGACTTCTCGCCGGTGCACCGGCTGACCCAGTATGGCAAGCCGGACGCGACACCCGAGAAGACCGACCCGGTGCTGCTGCTCATGGTCATGGTCGTGTTCGTGGTGCTGCTGACCCCGGTTGCCGTGTTCATCGCCGCCGCCGTCCGTTTCGGCGGCGAGCGCCGCGACCGTCGGCTGGCCGCGCTGCGCCTGGTCGGCTCGGACAGCCACATGACCCGGCGGATCGCGGCGGGCGAAGCACTCGCCGGAGCCCTGCTCGGGGTGGTCATCGGCACCGGCTTCTTCCTCCTCGGCCGTCAGACGCTGGGCTCCACCGAGGTGCTGGGCGTGAGCGTCTGGCCCAGCTACCTCGATCCTTCCCCCGCGCTCGCCGCGCTGGTCGCGGTGGCGATCCCGGTCGCCGCCGTACTCGTCACGCTGCTCGCGATGCGCGGCGTGGTGGTGGAACCGCTTGGCGTCGTGCGCGCGGCCAAGCAGCGCCGGCGCCGGCTGTGGTGGCGGCTGCTGCCGCCGCTGGCCGGCCTCGCGATGCTGTACCCGTTGATCGGCAAGGGCCGCAAGAGCGGCGACTTCAACCAGTACCTCGTCATCGGCGGCGTGGTGCTGCTGCTGATCGGCATCACCGCGCTGCTCCCCTGGGTCGTGGAGGCGGTCGTCGTCCGCCTCGGCAAGGGCGCGCTGTCCTGGCAGCTCGCGGTACGGCGGCTGCAGCTGAGCAGCGGAACCGCCGCACGCATGGTCAACGGCATCGCCGTCGCCGTGGCCGGAGCCATCGCCCTGCAGATGCTGTTCACGGGAACGCAGAGCCAGTACACCAAGGCCACCGGCAAGGACCCCGGCCGGGTCCAGATGCAGGTCGACTTCAGCGACCGCAAGCCGCTGTCCGGTGTCGAGCGCGAATTCACCGGCACCAAGGGGGCACGGGCCGCGGTGGCCCTGGCCATCTCGGAGTACGGGGACGCGCGTCGCAACCCGAAGAACAGCAACGGCCTGACCGTGGGTAGCTGCACCGCCCTGCGTGAACTCGCCACGCTGCCCTCCTGCAAGGACGGCGACGTGTTCATCACACGAACGAGGAGCCACTACACCTCTCCCAGCAACGCCGACGAAATCGCCGTGGTGAAGCCCGGTCGGCAGCTCTACATCGACCCGTCGTACGAGGACGCCACCGAACGCGGCATCGAGGTGCCCTGGACCGTTCCGGCGAACGTGCGGGTGGTGGAGGCGCGCAAAGACTCACTGCAGGACGCCAACGGTCTGCTGGTCACCCCCGCCGCCCTGCCTGCCAAGGCCGCGCCCGCGTTGTTCTCGGACGGGGTCTACCTGCGTCTGGACCCGTCGGTGCCGGACTCACGGGAGTACATACGCAACGCCGTTGCCCGGATCGACCCCCTGGCACGCTCCTACAGCTGGTCGGCGACCCAGGAGGACGCCAAGTACACCTCCATCCGCACCGGCCTGTTCGTCGGCTCCGCTTTCGTGCTGGCACTGATCGGTGCGAGTCTGCTGGTCTCCCAGCTGGAGCAGCTGCGCGAGCGCAGGAAGCTGCTCTCGGCGCTGGTCGCCTTCGGCACCCGGCGCCGCACGCTGAGCCTGTCGGTGCTGTGGCAGACGGCCCTCCCGGTCGGACTCGGCCTCGTACTGGCCACAACGGTGGGTATCACCCTCGGCTCGGTGCTGCTGAAGATGACCCGTACACCGGTGGCCATGGACTGGGCGAGCGTCCTGACCATGACCGGCGTGGGCGCGGCCGTGGTCGGCGTGGTCACGCTGCTCAGCCTGCCGCCGCTGCTGCGGATGATGCGCCCCGAAGGCCTGCGCACGGAATAACCCCTCACACATCCCCCGAAGTGGGCTCCTCGTGTCAGGAGGAGCCCACCCCTGCACGCAGGCAAGCCCGGTCGGCATCAGCACAGTCACCGTCAGGGCAATCTCGGCGCACAGCAGGATCCGCAGTCGCGGCGAGCACGTCATCAGACCGCCCTCGTGTTCGGGATCGTCTAGGCCGGAGGGCGATGAACCGCGCGGGCGGCCGCGCGGTTCGCTCCTGGAGGGGGCTGTACGGCCGCGCCGGGGCGCGGGTCACCTCTGCGCCCCGCCCGGGTGCCTGTGCCCGGCACCGGCCCGCTGAGGCCCGAACCGGACGGGTTCCGCCCCGGGTTGGGGGTTGTGGCGTGGCAGTTTGGGTGCTCCAGCTCGTTCGAGGTTCTGCTCGGCGGCCTGTCGTTCCGGGCAGTGGCGCCGGGACCGGCGGTTGCGCAAGCGGACGGCCCCGAGAGCCCGTCTGTGAGCGGAGGCGCAAGTTCACAACGCTGGAGCCGTGTTCGGCTCACTCCCGCTGCCGAGCAGTCTGTCCACGAGCAGTTCCGGATAGCCGGAGGCCGGCGGGTCGATGCCGAAGATCGCTCTCAGATACAGCGGTGCGATGAGCTGATCGAGGATCTGCTCCAGAGGCGGGGGCCTCTCGCCCCGGACCACGGCACGCTCACGGATGCGCTCGATGGCGGCGATCCGGCGCTGGAAGTGCTGTGCGCGTTCCGCCTGCGCCGTGGGGCTGCTGGGCATGGACAGGGCGACGGCGCGTACGAGGAGCCGGCCTTCGGGTGTGCGGATGCTCGCCACCCCGGCCTCGGCCCAGGCGATGAGGTCGCCGCGCAGGCTGCCGGTGTCCTTCAGCGGCCAGTCGCGTTCGAGGCGGGTGGTGACCACGTCGGCCAACAATGCCTCCCGGCCGCCCCAACGCCGATAAATGCTGGTGTGGTTCACGCCCGCTCGTTGCGCGATCGCGGGAATGGTGAGGTCGGCTCCTTCCGGGTCGGACAGCAGGTCGATCACGGCCTGGTGGACGGCCGAGCGGACCTGCTCGGGGCTCTTGCGGATGCGTGGAGACGGCTGTTTCAGACTCACGCCCCCATCGTAAGCACAGATATTTGCTTTGTGCCGACCGGAGGGTCTACTGTTCCACCGCAAGCACAAATCTGTGCTTGTGGTCCTGAGGAGAGTGACATGAAGCAGCTGCTGTTCCCGGACAACACGCAGTTCTGGTACGAGACCCTGCGCTCGATGAGCCACATCGCCTACGGCGGCGCCGACTTCGGCGAGGTCGTCGCCACCGGCGAGCGCATCATCGAGGGCGACTACGACAGCTGGCACACCGAGTGGCTCGCCACCGCCGACCGTGTGTCCGCAGAGGCCGAGAAGGCCCTGGAGGCCGGGCACAAGGTCAGCGCCCGGGACGGGTTTCTGCGAGCCTCGAACTACTACCGGTCGGCGGAGTTCTTCCTGCACGGCAAACCGTGCGACCCCCGTCACGACCACGCCTACGACCGCAGCGTCGCCTGCTTCCAGGCCGCCGCCGCCCTCTACACCAGCCCGCGTATCGAGCCGGTGCGCATCCCGTACGAGGACACCACCCTGCCCGGCTACCTCTACCGCGCCGACGACACCGGCACGCCCCGGCCGACCCTGATCATGCACTCCGGCTTCGACGGCACGGCCGAGGAACTTCACTTCAGCGGCGCGCTCGCGGCCGTGGAGCGCGGCTACACCGTGCTGGTCTTCGACGGCCCCGGACAGCCCGGGCCGCGGCACCGCGAGGGCCTGGTCTTCCGCCCCGACTGGGAGAACGTCATCACTCCCGTGGTGGACTTCGCGGAAACCCTCCCCGAGGTCGACAACAGCCGTATCGCTCTGCTCGGTTCCAGCATGGGCGGCATCCTCGCGCCGCGGGCCGCGGCCTTCGAGCACCGGCTCGCCGCGCTGATCGCCGTCGACGGCGTCTACGACCTCGGCCAGATATCCGTCCGCAACATCCCCGGCGACCGCAAGGCGGCCGAACAGCTCCTGCGTGCGGAGTCCGCCCCCGAACTCGACGCCGTATTCGAGCAGGTCATGGCCAAGGACGCGACTGCACGCTGGGCGATCAACCACGGCATGTACGTCATGGGCGTCGACACCCCCCGCGCCTTCAGTGCCTCCTACCTCGACTACACCCTCGACAGTGGCATCGCCGAACAGATCCAGTGCCCCACCCTCGTCTGCGACGCCGCCGAGGACGAATTCTTCAAGGGCCAGCCCGAGCAGCTCTACAACCACCTCACCTGCCCCAAGACCCTCATGGTGTTCACCGCCGAAGAAGGCGCCGGCGCCCACTGCCACCCCGGAGCCATGCGCCTCTCCCTTGCCCGCATCTACGACTGGCTCGACGACACCTTCGCCACGACAGCCTGAAGTTCCCGGGCCGCCAGGCACCGCCACGAATCCCTCCTCACTGGAATCTGCTTGTAAGGACCTCCCATGACCCGCACCGGTATCAAGGCCGCACTCACCGACCTGCTCCTCAACGACGAGATCACGCTGGACGAGGCCGCCGACTGCCGACCGCAACCTCGGCAGCGCCCGCTGAGACGTCAATCCGCGAAGAGATCGCACACCGGCAGCCGATGAGCGCCATCCGGTGAGGCGCCCGATGACCGGGGGAGTGGCTAATCAACGCGGATCTGACGATCATGGAAGCGATGTGAGATGACCGAATCCGCCTTCCAGGACAGCGATCGCCTGCCTCAAGTCGGGTGCCCTGGAGTAGTCCACACTCCTCTGGGCGCCCGCGACTCGCGTGCTGTCCAGGCCCTGGCTCTCCGATCATGCTCAGAGTCAGACACGGTGGCAGTGACGGTGCGCAGGTAGACGCTGTTGCCCCCACGGCTCATCGTGGGTGCGGGTGCACCGGCCGAACACAACCGCGGGAAACTGGTCTGGAAGGCGACTGGCCCATGCGCTGGGCGTACGAGGGATTGATCTTCGAGCCGCCCGGTGTCGACGACTCCTCGGCTGCGGCGGGGTGCTGTGCTGGTGCTCTCCGCACGCGACTGCATCCTTTGGCCTACTACGTTTTCGTCCCTGAAGAGGACGATCTTGCGGCACCGCCGCGAGATCGTTGATCCGTGCGAATAACCATCGGATACACCGTCGAAAGCATCGGCTACGTCGTAGGGGCCCAGGGGCTTGTCAGCTTCGTTTCGCGGACCTTCTTCGGCACGGAGTGGGGCTGGATGCACAAGGTCGTCGACCTTCCGTCCACCGCTGACCTCGGCATCGTCGTCGTGGGGCTGGCGCTCATCGTCGGCGGGGTGAACACGCGGAAGACGCCCCAGCGCCAGAAGGTCGCCTGACCGGCGGGCATTTCAGCCCGCGACTCCCATTTCCGTGTCGTAGCGGTCGAAGCCCGCAGGCAGCCCGCCGCGTGACCCGTGCTTACGGCGGGCCCGGTTCGCGCCCCGGCCCCAGGACTGGCCCGTATTGGTCGGCAAGACGGCCGACCTACAGCAGCGTGACTATGACTGGAGCGCCAGGATCCCTGCCGTCATCGCGACCAGCCTGCTCGCGTTTGGTGACGCCGACGCCATCTGCCCCGCCCACATGGTGGAGTTCTACGCCCTGCTCGGCGGCGGTCTGAAAGATGCCGGCTTCGACGGATCGGGCCGCTCGCATGCGCAACTGGCCGTCCTGCCCGGCGCCGGCCACTACGACATCCTGGCCCGCCCGGGGCTGACGGCCGCCATCGTGCCGTTCCTGGCCTCATGACCTGAGCCAGATCAGCAACGCGGCCGCGGTGACCGTGCCGAGATAGACGTGCCCGCGCTTGTCGTAGCGGGTCCCGCCACGGCCCGGACCTGCTTCAATTTGTTGATCGCCCGCTCGACGGTGTTGCGTGCCTTGTAGCGGGCCCGGTCGAAACCTGCTGGCCGCCCGCCGCGCGCCCCACGTTTGCGACGGGCGGCCTTGTGGTTGCTCTTCTCCGGGATCACATGCGGGATCGCGCGGCGCCGCAGGTATGCGCGGATCTTGCTGTTGCTGTACGCCTTGTCGGCCGAGACGCTGGTCGGGAGCCGTCGCGGACGGCCCGGCCCCATGCGTGGCCCCCGGACCTTGTCCATCAGTGGCACCATCTGGGTGCAGTCCGCCCGCTGACCGGGGGTGACGAGCAGCGCGAGCGGACGGCACTCACCGTCCGCTGCCAGGTGGAAGCTTCGTGGTGAGCCCGCCGCGGGACCGGCCGAGCGCCTCACCTTCCGCACCGCCTCCTCCAGAAGGGGGCGCAGGCGCATAGGAACTGATCCTTCTCTTCGGCCCTTTGAGGTGGTCGGCGGTACGGGCGATGGAGCCTTGGGTGCCCCTGCGGCATGTTGGTGGGCGCGGATCGGGGTGGAGTCGACGTTGATGTGCCACTCGATGTCGCCCGCGGCGTCGGCAGCGGCCTGGACGTGTTGGAGCAGCCTCTCCCAGGTGCCGTCAGCCGACCAAAGCGTGTGCCGCTTGTGTACCGCCTGCCACGGGCCGAAACGTTCGGGCAGCTGGCGCCACTGGCAACCGGTGCTGAGCCGGTGAATGATCCCGTTGATCACCTGCCTATGGTCCCGCCACCGGCCGCACCGGTTGTTGCTCACCGGCAGCAGTGGCTCCAAAACCGCCCATTCCTCGCAGGACTCGCGAAGAAACGCGCCGACGACCTCGGACTGAGCATCGGCGACTACCTCGCCCGGCTCGTGCAGGATGACGCAAGCGGCCTGCGCGCCCGCGCCATCGACGCAGCCGCCCGCTTCCTGGCCGAACACCAGAGCGTCTTCGACGAAGCCGAGGACGCCCAGCAGGCACCGCGGGGAGCGCGCGCGGCCTGATGGATCTGAACATCGACGTGCCCTGGATCCTGCAGGTCGCCGAGGCGGCCGGAGTGAACGATCCAGCCCCTGACGACTACGGTGTTCCCGTCTCGGCCGTGGCCCGCCACGGGCCGAACTGTTCGATCAGACCGTCTACGCCGGCCCCTGCGCCAAGGCCGCCGCCCTGGTGCACACGCTGGTCCGGTGCCGCTGGCTGGAGCGCTCCAACATGGCCGTCGCCGCCGCATCCGGCGTGATGTACCTCGAGGCTGCCGGGATCACGGTCAAGCCGGCCCGTGAGGATGCCATTGCCCTCAAGGACCTGCTCCTGGAGCCTGCCTGCACCGCCGGGAAGATCGCCGCCCTGCTGCGGACGTGGCCCACCACCACCTGAAGCGACTCAGTGGTCTGCTCCGCACACTGGGGCTACCTTCGGCAGGACACCATCCACAAGGGGAGGAAGCACAGATGGATGTGGGCTCGGTGCTCGGCAGCATAGGCCGGGTGGCGGCCGGGGCGGGCCGGTTCGTGTGGGAGGCGATGACCGCGCCGACCACGGGCACGGAGGATGACGCCCGGGTCGAGATCGGCAGGCTCGCGGAGAAGATCGAGGACGAAGTGCCAGAGGAGCTGCGGGACCGGGCGTGGGGTCTGGTCCTGGAGGCGCTGTACGGAGTCCCCGGGGAGATCGAGCAGTTGGTGGAGGAACACCAAGAGCCGGACGACGAGGGGCCGCCGGTCAAGCAGTGATGCCGGAATCCGAAGGGCCCGTCACCCTCTGGCGGAGGCTTTGGTCGATGTTCTCTGGTTCGTTGAGGGGCGCGAGGACGAGCAGGTGGATCCAGGTGACGCGGTCAAGGTCCTGGAGGGTGTCGCCCATCTTGTGACTCAGCTGACGAGTGATTAGCGAGGCAAGTTCATCGGCCTACTTGGTTCGATGGCTGCGGAGGAGGCCGATCCTTCGCGCCGCGAGTTCTTGGAGGGCTTCCCTGAAGGGCTTGGACTCGCTGAGGATGACTCCTGACCTTGGGAAGGACATGATGAAGCTTCTCCTCACCGACTCCGGTATCAAGAACGTGAGCATCCAGGATGCGTTGGTCGACCTCCTGGGTAAGCCGATCGCCGAGTCCAGTGCCCTGTGCATTCCCACCGCGGGGTATGGGGGCCCCGGCGCCGATCCGGGCGGGCCGTGGCGGTTCATCTGCGGACGATCTCCCAGCCCCATGACCGAGCTGGGGTGGAAGTCGGTGGGCGTGCTGGAGCTCACCGCGCTGCCCAGCATCGACGAAGCGCGCTGGGTCTCCTGGGTCCGGAAGGCCGACGTTCTGCTGGTCAATGGCGGTGACGCTCTGTATCTGTGCCACTGGATGCGGGAGTCCGGGCTGGCTGGACTCCTTCCGTCGCTGCCCGACACGGTCTATGTGGGACTCAGCGCCGGGAGCTTGGTGATGACCCCCCGCGTCGGGGAGGACTTCGTGGGCTGGAAGCCCCGCGCCGGCGGGGACAGCGCGCTGGGCGTGGTTGATTTTTCGATCTTCCCGCACCTGGATCATCCGGCTTGTCCGGAGAACACCATGGCCGAGGCAGATCGATGGGCAGCCCAGATCGCGGGTCCGGCGTATGCGATCGACGAGCAGACCGCCATCAAGGTGGTCAACGGCGCCGTCGAAGTGGTCTCCGAGGGCCACTGGAAGTTGTTCAACCCGACCTCATGAAGCGTTCTTCCGGAGTGACAGAGCCAGTGGCTACGAGTTTGGCTGCGTACGCCACCTACCACGAGGGGACGGAGGACCGGCAGACCGGCAAGCACCTGTGGACTCCCTCCCGGCGCCGGCGGAGAGTCCCTCGCCTGCGGCGTCCTGCAGCGCGGCACGGACGCGGACAAATCATCCTCTGCGGCTCGAACTTCGACCGTGCGATCCGCCCCGGAGACGCCAACTGACCGCGCCGCCGACCGCGTGCAGTAACGTGCTGGCGTGTCCATGCCTCCTCCACCTCAGCGGCCGCACTACCCGTACGGTCAGCCATCGCCTCAGCCGCCGGGCCCGTACGGTCCCGCTCCCTACGGGCCGCAGCCCGGGCCAGTTGGGCCGTACGGCCAGCAACCGCCCGTCGCACCGCAGTACGGAGCTGGATTCCCCCAGCAGCCCTACGCCTGGGGGGTGCCTCCGGTGGCTTCCGGGCGTTCGCCGAGGCGGCGGATCGGCATGGTCATCGCAGTCCTGGTTGCCGGGTTCACCGCGATCGGGGTAACGCTTGCGCTGGTCGGAGTGAAGTTCGACGGCGGATACCCAGATGCCAACTACGCCCTGACACAGCCCAAAACCCTCCTCGACGGCCGCTACAAGTTCTCCAAGAACCTTTCCGACACCAGCGGCCAACGAATCGAGAAGGAAGCGAACACCGACTGGGACGTCAGGGACCCGCGAGGCGTGGTCGGCCTGTACACCCTGGACGGTGATGCCGCCAAGGGCACCCTGAGCGTCTCCGGTATGGATGGCCGGTTCAAGAACGTCGACTCGATACGCCGCAGGATGATGACGCCCGTAACCGAAGACGACAAGGAGGATGTGGCCGAGTCGGCGCAGGACTTCACCCCGGACGGCGCGGGCATCACGGTCAGCTGCGAGGTGATCAGCTCCGAGAGGACCGGTACGGCGATGACCTACCCGCTGTGCGCCTGGGCGGACGACAACACGGCAGCCTGCGTGGCCCTGATCACCTCGGCAAGCATGGGTCAGGACCCCTCCGATGTCGACCTGGAGGCCGCTGCCAGGACCACGGTCCAGGTCCGTTCCGAAACACGGAAGGCGATCAAGTAGCCGCCGGCCGGATTGGTCCTCGCCGCCAGGTGCGCCCGCAAGGGCGATGCCCTGCGGGACTAGAAGCAGCCAACTCGCCTGCGTGGCAACGGATCTGTGACCGGTATCCCCTCTGGCTCAACCCCATCGTCGCCGGATCCTTCCTGGACCGGCTCATCAACACCAGCACAAGTCATCATGAACGGACCCAGCTACCGCCCCAACAAGGGGCCGAGAAACCCCACCGACAAGACCAAGTAGGGAAAACCGGTGGACGTCGTCGGGATACTGCCGTCAGTCGGCCGACGCGTCGCCGGATGGAGATCCTCTCTGGGATCCACCGTCGACGGACGTCCTCGACCTGGACTGGGCGCCATTCCTTCTCGAAAGGGTCTGCGAGCTGGGCGGTCTCGATGACGCCCATCGGAATGCTCTTCGACAGGCTCTTGACGGTGACACTGGCAGCGACCTGGCCTTCCTCAACACGTATCCGCATGCCATCGGCCCCTTCGGATCAGCCCCTACGGCCGTCTCTGCAGCTCAAGTGGCTCGCGTCGCGGTGACCGTCACCCCCCCCGTTGAGCGAACAGCCGGGTTGCATTGCCTGTCCCAGCGCCGATCTCCAGGGCAGTCCGGACGGGATGGCCCGCGTATGCCATCACCATGTCGAACAGCTCCTTGGGATGCCCCGGCCGGAACCATTCGCATCCTTCCGCCACCACTCCGAAGCCCCGCGCGCGACCAGACATGCCGAGCATCCTGGTCCTGGAGCGGTTCCCCGCCGGAGAACCCCGCGGGTCCTGGCCGGCGGAAGAGTACGCCTCCGCGCGGCGCGCCCGAGGCACCAATGCTCACGCTGTGATGGACCTGCCCAGTGATCAGTATCTCGTGATCATCGACACCACACCTGAGCAGAGCCGAAACCCCGGAGAGCCGCGCCCGCCGTCCCCGGACAGACGCGGCGCTCCACTTCACCAGGGAGCTTCGGAAGCCCATCGGGGAATCCGCCCTTTCCGAGGCCCAGGCCCCACCCCGAGTGGAGTGCAGCAGCGTTGACAGCACGGCGCTGTAGCCACGCGCCCGGACTCTCCCCTGGCACCAGGTCGCGTCGAAGCGTCCCACGGCAGCTATTACGGCGTAATAGCAGGCAGTGCTCCCCGGCAGCTGGCCTCTCGGAGCTCGTGCCTTGCTCCCTTGCCCGGGACGCTCGGGAGTGCACGCGCTCGCGTCGCCTGTTGGGCTTTGACGATGTGCTGCCTCTGCTTCTGGCCTTTTGTGCCCTGGCCACCTGCATTCTCGGCGTCGTGGTTCTTCACAGAGCAGTCCCGCGCCGTTTCCCTGTGCCAGAGTGCGGTGAGGGACCGTCGCAACCGAATCACGGACCAGGGGGCGTGGTAGGGGTACGTAGGCTGCTGTCGTTTTCGGATGCGTTGGCGCTGTTGGGTTGCGATCCACCTGCTGTCGCCATGCTGGACCGGGCTCGGGGCGGGGCGCTCAACTTCGCGACGGGTGGTGTCGGGGACGGGCTCGTGCGGATCGCGGACGCCCGCGGCAGCGTGCTGGCGCTGGGCCGGGGCGCCGTGCGAGGCCTCGGGCGGTGCCTGGGCCGAGCGGAGGGTCGTGCCGAGCGTCCCGAGTTGCTGCAAGCCGCCCACACGGTGATCGTCGTCCTCGCCTGGTTCCAAGCGCTGGAGGAACTGCACTTGCCCGTCCGCCTGGCGGACTTGCAGCTGACCCGCCGCGAACAGCTCGCCCTCGCCAGCGCATCGCACGCGGCAGAGCGCGGAGCCGCATTCGCCCGCTTGCTCGCCGCCACTGACGCTCCGTGCCCCGCGCCTCACCGGCCCTTCGAGGCTGTCACGGGCGAGCTGCGACGCTGGTACGAGGGCCTGTCCGGCCGGTTTCTCGACTTCGCTGAGGGACTGCATGTCTGGGTATCGCAGACGGAGACGGCACGGGAGGAGGCTCGGAGGGCGATCCGGGCCGAGCTGCCCGGCGAGGCAGTCCGGCACTACGAGTCCTTGTATGCCCAGCTCGCGCAAGCAGCCCCGGAGTTCGGGTATTGGACGACTCAGATCGAGCATCGGGCAACCCGGGCCGAGGTGCGCCGCTCGCTTCGGGGAGTGACCGAGCTGCTGGCCGACCTGGCGAGGACAGGACGTCCCCCTATGGACGTTGCCGCATCTCTGGCCCGATCGTCCGAGGCCGCACCGTCCCGCCCCGTCCTGGACGCCTCGTCCGGACCAGAAGGCATCCGCGTACCGATGCTGGGAGAGATGTACCTGGACCCGGACTTCCGGGTACGCGAGGTGGCTGGTGCCGGCGGGCCAGCCACCGAGTCGTGGTGGGAGGAGGCCCCGTTACGCCACGATCTCACCGGCTACCTCGCCGGAGCCCTGACGTACGCGGGAGCGGCTGGAGCGCCGCTCCTCGTGCTGGGGCAGCCGGGGGCGGGAAAGTCCGTGCTGACGCGCGTCCTCGCCTCCCGGCTCCCCTCCGCTGGCTTCCTGCCTGTTCGCGTGCCATTGCGGGACGTACGTGCCGAGGACGACCTGCAGGACCAGATCGAGCAGGCCGTGCGCACCGCGACCGGGGAACGGGCGTCCTGGCCAGAGCTGGTCCGCTCGGCCGGGGGAGCTGTGCCCGTCCTGCTCTTCGACGGGTTCGACGAACTGTTGCAGACCACCGGAGTCCACCACAGTGACTTCCTCATCCGCGTCGCGCGCCTCCAGCAGCGTGAGGCGGAACAGGGCCGGCCCATCCGCGCCCTCGTCACCAGCCGCATTGCTGTCGCCGACCGGGCCCGCTATCCCGAGGGCCTTGTCGCCCTGCGCCTGGAACCGTTTCGTCCCGAGCAGATCCGACACTGGCTCGTGCTGTGGAACGAGGCCAACGCCGACCGTTTCGCTGCCCGTGGGCTGCGACCGCTGGACTGGGTGGCCGTCGAACGACACCAGGCCCTCGCCGCGCAGCCGCTGCTGCTGACGATGCTGGCGCTGTACGACGCCGCCGACAACGCTCTGCTGCGCGACAGTGACAGCCCGCTCGACGAGGCCGAGCTGTACGAGGAACTACTCACCTCCTTCGCCCGCCGTGAGATCGACAAGACTGTCCCCGCCGCCGCACAGGATGAGGAGGCGCGGGCCCGCGCCGAACGGGAGCTGCAACGGCTCTCCCTGGTCGCCTTCGCCCTGCACAACCGCCGCCGCCAGTGGGTGTCGGCCGCTGAACTCGACGAAGATCTCGCCGCGCTCATGGGCCGGGCCTCGGCCCAGGCTTCCGGGTTCCGTACTCCGCTCGGAGCCGCTGAAGTGGCTCTCGCTCGCTTCTTCTTCGTCCAGCGCGCCCAGTCCGTGCGGGACGGGCGCGTGCTGGCCACCTACGAGTTCCTGCACGCCACCTTCGGCGAGTATCTGGTCGTACGCCTATCTCTGCACGTGCTCACGAGCCTGCTGGCGCCCCGCCCCTCCCTGTCCATGGCCGAGAGCAGCATCGATGACGATCTCGCGTACACACTGCTCTCTTACGCGCCACTGTCTTCTCGGCAGATGCTGCGGTTCGCCGGATCGATGGTGCGCCGGATCCGGCCCGACGAGCGCAGTCGGCTGGCGGCCCTCCTCATCGCCGTCCTGCAGCAACATGGGAAGCGCACGCATGAGCCCCATAGCGCCTACCGGCCATCCCGCTTCCCTGCCTCACCTGGGCTGAGGACCTCGGCCCGGCACGGCATCTACGGAGCCAACCTGGTCCTGGTGATCCTCCTCCTGAAGGGCCGTGTCTCCTCCGGTGAGCTGTTCCCGACCTGGAGCGACCATGCCAGCGCATGGCACCGCCACGTCCTGCTGTGGCGTTCCGCGTTCGATGAGGAACAGTGGACCGACTTCGGCCTCTCCACCGGGCACGCATGGAACGAGACTGGAAGGGAGCTGGGGATATCTCTCCGGGAGGGCGCCGTGAATCCGCCGGAGCCGTTGGACATGAACTGGCTGTACCGCAACCCCGAGGGGAACGACGGCCGGGGCTGGTCCCGATCGTACTGGGACGAAATCCAGCACAAGATGGACGTGTCCGGCGGCACGAACGACGGCGTCGTTCGGCACGCCATGGACCCGGTCTTCGCATGGCTCGGACCAGCCGTCACAACCTTCCTCACCTCACCAGGTGGTCCGGCCACCTCCCTGGCGCACGATGTGCTGAAACTGTTGCTTGGTGCAGGAGAGCTGCCACCCGGCGAAGAGGAGGCCGTGCGCACCCGGGTGCTGCGCGCCCTCGACCATGTTTCACCCGAGGTGCGGACACGCGTACGGCGACTGCTGGCCCAGCGCCAGTGCCTGTCCCCGGGGACCGGCCCTTGAGGCACCAGAGACTCCCACACCCGGTCTCATGTCCACGCGCGGCTATTACGGCGTACGAGGCCGCGCCCCCGATCCACATGTGGCGAGGATTTGCTCGCACCCGTTCCGGCTGCACTGGCGTGACGACGAGCGGGAGCGTCGTCACGCTCCGGACTACTTCGTCCGCTGCGTGGACGGCTCGGCAGCGGCCGTCGATGTCCGTGCGGACGAGCGGATCGAACCGAAGGACGCCGAAGCGTTCGAGGTGACGCGCCCGGTGCGTGCTCAGGCCGGGTGGAGGTTCGAGCGTCTGGGGACGCCGGGTGCGGTATTGCTGGCGAATGTCAGGTGGCTGTCGCGCTACCGGCACCCACGGTATCTGCACGTCGCGGCCGCGGGTCGGCTCCGGGAGGTCTTCGCGACGCCGGGTTTGGTCCAGTGGGCTGAGCAGTACTTCTCCACCCACAAGTTGGTTGCCTACCACCGCAGCAGGCGGATCGTGACGCGGTCTTTCCCCGCGAAACCACCGCGCCAGCCCGGTGAAGCCGACGCGGAAGCACTGCGGAGCCCGCTCTACCTCTCCCACCGGTACTGAGTAGCGATCTCACTGAGCTTCGACAACTGCCAGCCGGAGCCCCACGAAGGTGGGGTCCTCTACCCGTCAAGCGGGAGGCGATAGACGGTCGACTGCCTGGTACGGAAGCCGAGACGCTCATAGAGCCGGTTCGCTGCCGCACGATCCGGCCGGGAGGTGAGATCCACCGTTCGGGCACCCGACTCCCGAGAAATCCGCAGAGCCTCCTGGGTGAGAAGACCAGCGACTCCCTGGCCTCGCGCCGCACCGTCAACGACCACGTCTTCGATGCGGGCGTGCAAACTCACCCAACCCAGTCACGCAGGTCAGCGATGTGCAGGCGACGGGCGAGTCCATCGAGCTCATCGATCCGACCAATGGCTGTCCGGCGTCCCTGCTCGTTCGGGCCCCGGCGCATCGCTCCCTCGCGGCTTCCTACGAGCGCCCGCCACCTCGCCGGCAGCGGATCCCACGGCGACTGATTCACGACGCCGGGGAGTGGGCAACGAGGGCAGCGTCGTCCAGGCGTTCGTGACGGGGTTGTACGACTCGGACGCGTTCACGCGCCCGTTCTTCCCCGGTCATCGCAGTCTCCGATCGCCGCGACGCGCCCGAACCCCATGTGGCCCGGCTCAGGCGCCTTCACACCACGGTGCTGAGCAGCAGAAGACAGGCCAAGGACGTGAGAGAGAGCAGAGTGTGGGACACCGTCCAGGTCCGGAGCGTCCCACTGATCGACGTGCCGAAATACTCCTTGGCCATCCAGAAAGCCGCGTCGTTGACGTGACCCGCGAAGGCTGCGCCCGACCCCAGCGCCAGGGCGAGCAGTGACGCCTGAGAGGATGCCAGGCCGTGCGAAAGAGGGCCGACGATGCCGGCGGCGGTGATGGTCGCAATCGTGCCGGAACCAACGATGGTCCGCATCAATGCGGCGACAAGCCAGGCAAGGAGGAGCAGCGGGATGTGCAGGTGGCCTGCCGCCTGGGTGACAGCTCTGTCGACACCGGTGTCCTGCAGGGCTTGCGAGTAGCCCCCACCGGCGCCGACGATCACGATGACCCCCGCGACGGGTGCGAAGCTCCTGGCCAGGGATGCTTGAACGTGGCGCCGGCTGAATCCGAGCGCATACCCGAAAGTGATCAGCGACACGAATACCGTGACCAGCAGCGCGATCATCGGGGTGCCCAGAAACTCCACGACGGCGAACAGCGTGCCGCCGTGGGACATCGGAATACTGTCGAAGACGGCCTTGAGCGTCATCAGCACAATGGGAAGCAGGATTGTGCCGAGAGTGGCCGGAAGGCTCGGCATCCGGTAGGGGGCTGCCCCTTTGGCATGCCCCGTATCGGAGTCGGTGCCTGCTGCGCCGTTCCGGTGGTGCAAGTCGGTGGTGAAGGCGGCAGTGGCGGAGTCGGGCACATGGGCCGGCACACGGGGCCAGATGTAGGCGGTGAACAGGGGGCCGACAACGATGGCGCAAGGCACGGCTACGAGGAGCCCGTAGAGCATGGTGAGACCGATGGACGCGTGCACCGCCTGGATCGCGATCAGTGGTCCCGGATGTGGGGGGACCAGCGCGTGCACCGTGGCCAGACCGGCCACGACCGGCATGCCCACCCGCAGCACCGGGTACTGAATCTGCTTCGCCAGTTGCAGTACCAAAGGCATCAGCATCACGAAGCCGACCTCGAAGAACATCGGCAGACCGATAAGGGCAGCGACCAGAGTGACCGCCCACGGCAGCCGTTCTGGCCGCACCATGCGGGTCAAGGTGTTGACGACCTGCTCGATGCCACCGGAGTCGGCCAGCATGCGGCCCAAAATCGCGCCCAGAATGATGAGTACGCCCACCGAACCGGTAATGAGGCCCAGCCCGCTCGTGAAGGAGACGATGGCCTTTTGGGCGGACTGCCCGGCCAGCAGCGAGACGGTCAGCGAACTCACCGTCAGAGCCAGGAAGGCGTGGATCTTCAGCCAGCTGATGAGTAGGACGACGATGGCGATGGACACGCCCACCACCACCAGCAGCCACGTGTCTTCAGAGGTCCAGGTTCGATCCGCCGACAACAGCCCGGCCGCTGAGCACACCATCCAGTGGTCTCCGTTCCCATTCCCCGCTGTGTCTGGAGCGCGGGCTCCGGGGCAGGATGACGGACCGCCCGGTCGCGGATGGACAACCTGACAAACCACACCACACTGAGCGCGCACCAGCCCGATGCAACGAGGACACGGCTGCCGTGATCACTCGATCAGCGCGATCCATGACAGATACCGAGCTGATCACCCACCCGTCGGCGGTGATGTCTCGTGGACGGTTCCGCCCGTGGTGTTCCGCTTCACAGGAAGAGCCGACCAGCCCAGAGCTGTCCTGCAGCCATCGAGTTGCTTGCCCAGCCGGCTCCGGCCGCGACGCACCGCCGCAGGAAGCCGGACACCTGCCCCACCGCGTAGGAGCTGTTCGGGCGATCATGTCATCGCTGCCTGGAACCAGAGCCGTCGGGCTCCGGGCTCATGCCTGGGTCGTAGCGGCGCTGCCGGCCGTGCCCGGCGGCTGTATGCGGACGGTGGTCGCCGTTCGCGCCGGGCGGGCGGCCCGGCCGGTGGCATGCCTGCGGTGGGCCGGCCGGATGTGGATCGTATCCGCTGCGCAGCCCCTTGCGTTCCTGCTGCGCCCTCGTATACCGATAGCCCTGCTGTGCACGGCGGTGAGGGGGTCGGCGGTGGGCGGCGGTGTCGTCGGGCGCCGCGGTGACCGGGGCTCGGTCGCGTAGTCCGGGGCGGGCGCGCGGGACGGTGTCGGGGGCCGGGTGGGCAGTGGCCGTGCCCGCCGGGCCGGTTCTCGCGTGGCGGGCGTAGCGGGCGTGGCCTGTGGGCGGGGCCGGTGGGCTTGTCGTTCCGTTGGTACCGCGGGCTTGCCGGGCCGGGGCGGACGGATGGATGGGGGCGGGCGCTTTCGGCTTCAGGCGATCAGTGCGGGTTCGGCGGCGCATGAGGCCCAGCCGGAGGGCACGACGAGGACTGGTGCTGCCGCGTAGCGCAGGCAGTACTTGTCGGTCGAGGGACGCAGCCAGGAGAATCCCTGCCGGTAGCGCAGGCCGACCACGAGCAGGTCATGCGGACCGTTGGCCAGGTTGGCCAGGACCGGTCCCAGAAAGCCTTTTTCCACTCGGCGTTCCACCGTGAGGTCGTCGGGAAGGCCGGCGCGCTCGCAGGCACTCTCGAGCATGGTCACCGCCGACGCCTTCTGAAAGGCGTCCAGTTGGGGGCAGGGATAGGTGCGCTCGGCGATGTCGCCCCCGAACGGGCTCCAGACGGCCACGGCCACCAGGACGGCATTGCGTCGGCGGGCTTCCTCGGCCGCGCACTGGAGTGCCGCCATGCTTCCCTCCTGGTTGTCGACGCCGACGATGACGCGTGCGTGGTGGTCGTTTCGTTCGTTTCGCATGACACTCTCGCTTCACCTGCTGGGTGGGCTCAAACCTTGCTGTCACGACGCTAGGACTGCCGTGGGCCGCGGCAGGTCCCCCGGACGGCGGAGCGGGTGGGGGAACGCTCTGTGGTCCGTCGCCTGCGACCGTGGTGGCACGGACCTCGGGCCGTGCCGGTCATCAGCCCCGGTCCGGAGGCGGCCGGTGTCACACGCTACGTCGGCCTGGACCGCGCCGTGCCGGGCAGATCAGCCGCCCTGTGAGGCGGTTGCGGCGTGTACTTCGAGGACCTGGATGGCCACCTCAGACACGCCCCGGCCGGGCCCTGCGCGCTTCGCCGACCGTCGGCTCGTCGGCTCGTCCGCACATCGGCTAGTCGGGCCGGGGGGATACCTCTGCGATCGTTTCGGGCCCCGAGCCCCGAGCCCCGAGCCCCGAGCCCCGGGGCCCGGCTCCGGGGAGGAGGGCCGCGGTGCCTGGCGATCAGGCATGACCGTATGACGTACAACCGGGACGGCGAGCTATCTGATCGTCAAGGCGTGCGCTGGTGGCACGGGGTGTCGTCCGGCTCGTCCCACCAACGTGCGGATTCCGGGTCGCCGGACGGGCTGTCCCACGACAGGTCGTCGGGGCCGCGCCGGTTGGCGATCACGGCGGCGACAGGCTGGATCACCATCGCGAGCGCGCACAGGCCGGCCGCCGTGGCCGGCGACCAGAGGCGTGCCATGCCCCAGGCCGGGACGAAGAGCGCGACACACATCCCCATCAGGGTGAAGTACATGTGACGGCGTCGTGTGTAGGTGCCCGTGGAGCAGGCCGGGCGGGGGGGCCTCGCCCCGCGGGCCGTTGAGGCCGGCTGTTCTTGACCCGGGCCCGGAGGGGGCTGGGCGAAAGCCCACCTGCCGGCGGCGGGGTTGCCGGCTCGGCGGGACAGGGGACCTCGACGACGCCCTCGCGGTAGCCGACCCCGAACCCCCCGACTCCTCAAGCCGTACAGGCGCGGTACCTGCGCACAGAACCGATTCGTGTCTGTGTGAGGGTCGCCCGCGCCGGGGAAGCTGCCCGTGCTGAGGGCCCCGGCCTCGGCGATCAGGCTGACGTGCCGGTGCGTCAGGCCTCTGCTGCAGCCCACGCCTTCGACGTCGGACGGGCGCGTTCCGTTGATGAGATGGTGTTCACTCACGCGTGGATCCGCCTTCCGAAAGAGGGGGTGCACGAGGGCGGTGCGAGCGGTCGCTTGGCGTCCCGGCTGTGGCGCACCTGCCCCCACGCAGGCCGAAGAGCGCCGATGCACGCGCACGGTCTTGGCCGGCACGCCGCGGTCATCATGTCGGCGCCGCCCCGCCGCCAGCAGTCTGGCAGCAGGGTGGCGACCTTGGTGTCACGGCGGCCTTCACGATCCTCGCCGCTTGGTGGCGGTCTTGGACCCGTCCGCCGTCATTCAGCTCGCCGTGCGCGGCGGCATGTGGCACGTGCTGTCGTCGACCATCTTCAGGTGCGACTGGATGATTGGGCGGGCTGCTTCGGCGTAGGCCTTGACTTGGCTGTTGTGCGCGTTCGCGATCTCGTGGTCGATCGTGGCCAGAACCTCCTTGTGACCCTGGTACATCATCTTCAGCCAGGCTGTGTCGTACGCCGGTGTGTGTGCCTTGAGGGCTACGGGAGCGAACATCTTCTGGTCGGCTCTGGTCGGGCCGCCCGGGAGCTGGACGCCCAGGGAATGCGCGAGCGGCTTGAGTTTTTCCTCGAGCTGCGTGTGATTCTCCTGCAGGACGCGGCCCGCCCGCTGGACGCATTCGGTTGTCGCGCCTTTCTGAGCGTTGCTTCCCGCCGCGATCTCACTGACGTTGACATTGGCCATGAACTCTACGAAGTTCTTGGCATTATGCGTGTTTGACGGGGCACCGCTGTCCGCGGACGCGACCCCCGCCGATATCCCCACCGCAGACAAGGCGACCAGAGCCGCCGACACCGACCGATTGAGCTGCTTCATTTCTGACAATCCTTTCGAGAGCCACGGGCACGGACAGCAGCTGTCGATCCGGGTGTGCCACGCCTTGCGGGTGCGGTGTCCGGGGCTGGTGACGCGCTTGCATGTCCTGGCCCTTCAGGCTTTCGCGTGCCCCCCGAACCCGCTGTCGTCCACTCGGAGGGTCGCCTGGGGGAATCCTCCTTTCCGGTTGGGGGACACGGCCCTCATCCGTCAGCGGACAGCCGTGCCCTGGCGGTGCGAGGAAGCTGGTCCCCGTGTGCTCATGCCATCGTTCGGCGCGAGAAGGCCGCCCGCACGTCGCGAAGCCACACGAGACCAAGGGACTTCCGCTTCCAGGCGTCGGACGGCTCAGGGGAGGATGAGGGCCCCGACAGGTTATAGACAAGATCACCGAATCGCGGGACCGGCATCTCCTGTGCCGCGAGGGCGACATGGAGTCTTTTCCCAAGCCGACGACGCGGGGAAGATGCCGACAGCGGGGTGTGCGAAGAGGACGAGCTCCTGGTAGACGGTTTCCCAACCAAGATCAGCACGTCTCCGGGAACTACGTGCGTGCTTGCCTTTCCGGATCCGGCCCACGATCTGACCGCCGTCCGTACTCGCGGCCTGTCGGGTCGGACTCGTTTGCCACCAGGGCCCGGTTGCCGTCCATCGTTCAGCAAGCCACCACGTCTTCCGGCGACCACTCCTGTCGCACACCCGCCCCTTGTCGTCGAGCTTCAGGCGTTCACCCGATCAGCCCAACAAGGCGTCCCACCGGGAGGAAACGGCGTTCCCTGGATGGACCGGCCGAGCCGGTCGAGCGACGGTACGACGAGGGTGTCCCCTTCGCGGAGGTAGTCGCGAGCCTTCCGGAGTTCCTCGCGCTCGGCGTTCTTGCCGGAGTTCTGGTCGGCGAAGATCCGGATGCACCCGGCTTCGGTGAGGGCGTGAATCTGCCGGTTGAGTGACTGCCTCTGATGGCGTCCCGCTTGGTGGTGTAGGCGATCGAGGTGTGGGTGTGCGCGGGTGTCTGCCCGGGGCGCACGCCTGATGGGGGTGGCCGCTCCCTGACCAAGGGGTGGGCCATCGTGCAACTCTCCCTGCTAAAACGCCAGTTCAAGCGATGGGAGTGCACGATGGCCCTGTCCCAGGATGACTTACTGCGGTTGCTTCGGTCACTACGTTCGTCCGATGGAATTGAGCTGGTCCGCAGGGTGGCCGAGCGGATGCTGCAGGAACTGATCGAGGCCGAGACTGCCGCGCACATCGGGGCCGAGTGGAACGAGCACTCCGCCTCGCGGACGGCGTTCCGCAACGGGCACCGCGACAAGACCCTGACCACGCAGGCCGGTGACCTGGAGCTGGAGATCCCCAAGCTGCGCACCGGCAGTTTCTTCCCCAGCCTGCTCGAGCGCAGGCGCCGCATCGACCAGGCCCTCTACGCCGTGATCATGGAAGCCTACGTCCACGGGGTTTCCACCCGCTCGGTCGACGACCTGGTCAAGGCCTTGGGCGGGGACAGCGGGATATCCAAGAGCGAGGTCTCCCGGATCTGCGGCGAGCTGGACGAGCCGCTGACCGCCTTTCGCACCCGGCCCCTGGAC